>NZ_JBMHFZ010000016.1:0-110113 GCF_049166755.1 Halomonas terrestris
GAGCTCCACCGGCATCTCGCGCAGCTCATCGGCAATGCGCGGCACGAAGTCCATGGCCGCCAGGATGTCGCGCTCGATGTCGATGCCCGGGGCGATCTCGGTGAGAGTGACCTCGCCGTCGATCAGCTCGAAGACGCAGCGCTCGGTGACGAAGAGCACCGGCTTGCCGGTCTCCCGGGCATAGCGGCCGCTGAAGGTGATCTGATCGACGCGCTGCACGAACTTGCGGCGGTGCCCCTCCCGGCGGATCTGCAGGCGGTCGTCTTCCACCACCACCTCGCCGCCGTTGGTGAAGGTGCCGCAGAACACCACCTTGCGTGCGTTCTGGCTGATGTTGATAAAGCCGCCCGGGCCGACCACCTTGTCGCCGAACTTGCTGACGTTGAGGTTGCCCTCGTGATCGGTCTGGGCCAGGCCCAGGAAGCAGACGTCCAGCCCGCCGCCGTCGTAGAAGTCGAACTGGTAGCCGTGGTCGATGATCGCCTCGGCGTTGTAGGCGGTGGCAAAGTCACCGCCACTGGCGGGAACGCCGCCGTAGGTGCCGAGCTCGGTGGTCAGGGTCATGAGGTCGCTGACGCCCTCCTCGGCCGCCACGCTGGAGACTCCCTCGGGCATGCCGATACCGAGGTTCACGACACCCCCCGGCACCAGTTCCATGGCGGCACGTCGGGCAATCACCTTGCGCGGATCCAGGGGCAGAGGCTTGATACCGCCCAGCGGCATCTTGAGATCGCCGGCCAGCGCCGGGCTGTAGGTCGTGCTGATGGTCTGCATGTGATGCTCGGCATCGGCGACCACCACATAGTCCACCAGATCGCCCGGCACCTTGACCCGCTGGGGGTGCAGGCTGCCCTGGACGGCCAGGTACTCCACCTGGGCGATGACGATGCCGCCGCTGTTCTTCGCCGCCTGGGCCATGGAGAGCTGCTCGAGGAGCAGCGCCTCGCGCTCCATGCTCAGGTTCCCGCGCTCGTCGGCGGTGGTGGCGCGGATCACCGCCACGTCCACCGGGAAGGTGCGGTAGAGCAACCACTCCTCGTTCTCGAGTTCGACCACCTTGACCAGGTCCTCCTCGGCGGCGGCGTTGGCCTTGCCTCCCTCGAGGCGCGGGTCGACGAAGGTGCCCAGCCCCACCTTGCTGAGCACCCCGGGCTTCTTGCCGGCGATGTGTCGCCACAGGTGGGCCATCACCCCCTGGGGCAGCAAGTAGCCTTCGATACGGTTCTCGCGGATCAGCTCGCCCATGCGTGGCGCCTGACCGGTGTGCCCGCTGATCAGCCGCCTGACCAGGCCGGCATGGCCCAGGTGGTTCATGCCGCGGGTCTTGCCGTCGCCGCAGCCACAGCTGTGCGCCACGGTGAGATCGCGGGGGGCACCGGTCTCGAGGAATCGCGCCTCCAGTGCGGTGGCCACGGCTTCGGCGAATCCGCACAGGCCGGCGGTGGTCCAGATGACGGTGTCACCATCCCGAATCAGGTCCGCCGCGGTGGCGCTGTCGATAACCTTGTTCACTCTCTCGGCCTCCTTGGGAGGTATATATGATTGAGAATTAAACATATTGTTTTATAAACAAACTGTATTACTCGGGCATGGCCTGTCGGTTGGCAATGTCAGCATCCTCTTTGCGGATCAGCCGCCGGTCAGCACCAGTACTACCTGGGGATAGAAGATCACCAATGCCACGACCACGATGTCGGCCACCAGAAAGGTCGACACGCCACGGAAGATATCCATCAATGAGGCATACTGACCCGCCACGCCCTTGATCACGAAGATATTCATGCCCACTGGCGGGGTGATCATGCCGATCTCCAGCAACTTCACCAGCAGCACACCAAACCAGATCAGGCTCACGTCATACAGCTCGAAGACCGGCAGCAGCACAGGCAGTGTCACCAGCATGGCGCCGAAGGGCTCCATGAACAGCCCCAGGAAGAGGTAGATCAGCACCACCACCAACATCAGTTCGAGATAAGAGAGCTCCCAGCCGGTCACCGCCCCGGTGATATAGCCGGCCAGGCCACTGAGACTCAGGAACAGGGTGAACATGCTGGCCCCGACGCCGATGATCAGCAGCGCCGAGGTGGTGGAAAGCGTCTCGAGCAGCGCGGCCTTCATCGCCTGACCGTTAAGGCGTCTGAGCAGCAGGCCGATGAGGATTGCCCCAGCGGCCCCAACGGCTCCTGCCTCGGTGGCGGTAAAGAATCCCGAGAAGAGGCCGCCGAACACCAGCACCCCCAGCACCAGCACCGGCCAGATATCGAGCAGCGCCTGGCGGGCGGTGATATCGCGTGAACCCACGGCCTCCCGCGGCACGATATCGGGTCGCCACCAGCTGACCACCAGGATCACCAGGCTGTAGCTCAGCGCCGTCAGCAGGCCGATGGTGATGCCTCCCAGGAACACCTGGGTGATAGAGACCTGGGCGAACACGCCATAGACGATCATCAGGATACTGGGCGGAATCAATGCGCCGATTGTGCCACCAGCAGCGATGGTGCCGCAGGCGAAGCTCGGCTTGTAGCCACCGTTCACCATCTCGGGAATGGCGATGCGCCCCATGGCCGCCGAGCAGGCCACGCTGGAGCCGCTCACCGCGGCAAAACCGGAACTGGCGACGATGCTGGAGATCGCCACCCCGCCGGGCAGCCAGCGAAATACCACCTTGGCGGCACTGAAGAGCCCATTGGTCAGACCGGTGTGATAGCAGACGAAGCCCATCAGCAGGAACATGGGCACCGCGCTGAGCGTCCACTTGGCGATGAATTCGTAGGGCGTCGACGAGAGCATGCCGATGGCCGTGCTCCAGCCGAACATCATCGTCATGCCGCCCAGCGAGACAACGACGAGCGCAAGTGCCACCGGCACCCGCAGCGCCAGCAGCAGCATCAGGATGGCGAGACCGTAGAAGCCGACGTCAACGGACATGAAAATCACCTGTCATCTGGCGTGCTGGAGGGATGGGCCGCGCCCCTGGCCAGGAACGGCAGCCGTACCACACAGACCACCGCCGCCAGGGCGAAGGCAGCGGGCAAGGCGAAGTAGGTCGGCCAGACCGGCATGGGAAAGTTCAGCGACATCACGTAGGAACCGATGTCGTACTGCTCCATCGCCTTGCCCCAGGTGGCCACGGCCAGAACGGCATAGACCGCGGCCGAGAGCAGCGACACCAGCACGTCGGACAGGCGCACCAGCCACGGTTTCATCAGCCCCTCCAGGGCCTCCACGGCAATCATCCCTCGGCGCCACTCCACCCAGCCCAGCGGCAGCAGCGCCAGGGTGATCAGGTAGTAGCGGGTCACCAGTTCCACGGTGGCGGGGATCGACACGGAAAGCGTGGCGCGCAGCAGCACATCGAGGGTGATGTGGATAACCATCAGCAGAATGCCGAGCGTTCCCAGCAGGGCCAGACCGACGGCGGCCCGGTTGGCGAGGCGATAGAGAGCGTCCATGACGAATCTCCGGCAGAGGCGATACCGAAGACCGGCGTGCCGGCCTTCGGATGCGTGGCATCAGGTCCCGTAAGTGGAGAAATCCACCCCGTCCCAGACCTCGCGATTCAGGGCATCGGCAACCGCCTCGGGATCCTCGCCGACCTCCTCGACGATAGCGGTCCACTTCTCTACCAGCGACTGGAAGCGCTGAATCTTGGCAGCCGCATCTTCCACCCCGTGGCGATTCTCCGCCTGCTCTGCGGCATAGATCAGGTCTTCCTCGAGGAATGCCTTGGTGGCTGCCAACAGCTCGGGCTCGGCTTCCAGAATCTCGATACCACTGGCGAGGGCAACCTCCCGGGCCTCCTCGGCCATCTCGTACCCCCAGCGCTGGGTGATGGCAGCAGACGCCTCGACGGAGGCATGGACCAGTGCCTCACGCTGCTCTGCAGGAAGTGAGTCCCACGCCTGCTGACCGACCGCATGGGAAATGGTGCTATGGAAAGTGCCCAGCTCGACATCGGTGACATAGTTCAGCACATCATCCAGTCGAAAGGAGATGATATCGGCAATGGAGGCGATAGTGCCTTCGATGACACCCTGGGAGAGTGATTCGTAAGTCTCCCCTACCGGTATGGATGCCGGCGTCACACCCGCCGATTCGGCCCAGCGTGAATACTGTGGACCTCCCACTCGCATGCGCAGCCCCTGGAGATCGTCAAGAGACCGTACCGGCTCGGTACTCAGTATTCGGTAGAGGTCTGACGCATGAGAGCTGGTATAGACGATGCCCAACTTCTTGAGCTCTTCCTGACATTCGGCGCAACTGACGATGTACTCGGTCACCGCCGCCCCCATGGCATGGGGATTGGTGCCCAGGAAGGCCAGGTCACCGACCAGGTTGATCTCGGGCAGGTCGGCCGGGAAGTAGGCCGGCAGGAAGAGACCAACCTCCACCAGGCCGCTACGGATGGCGTTACGCATGTTGCCGATGTTGGCCACCTCGGTCCCCAGCAGGTTGCCCGTCAAGTCACCATCGGTCTTTTCGGCTAGACGCTCAGCGAATTCGGTGAACATGGGATTGTAGGCGGGATGGGCCGGCGGCACCCCGGGTGCCATGCGCAGATCACGGGCCTGGGCATGGCCGGCGATCGCCAGGCTGCCGGCAGTGGCGGCGACGGCAACAGTCTTGAGCAGGGTACGACGTGTCATGGGTTACCTCGGAGGTTTATATTTGTTTATGTGCAAAACAATGGTTATGACCATCTATTTGAATCCCGATTATAGTCCAGCCCACAGCCCTGTCGGATACCCGACTTTGGTATGAACACTGCCACCCTCTTCGTGTGACCTCTCCGGTCACTGGCTTTCTCGACTTTCGTTTAATTGCGCACAATAGTGACGATCACAATACTGACGATTGCAGCACGAATCCTCCCCTGATGAATTCGAGGTAACCATAATGACAACTCCCCGCCGCACGCTGAACCGCAGCCTTCTCTCCTCTGCCCTGCTGTCTTCGACGCTGCTCGGTGCCTCGCTGCTAGCCAGCGCGACGGCCCTGGCCGCCGAACTGCGCATGGGGCTCATCACCCCACCCCAGCACATCTGGACCCAGGCCGCCGAGCGCCTCGCCGAGACAGTTGCCGAGCGCAGCGACGGCGAGCTGACCATCACCATCTTTCCCGCCGGGCAGCTGGGCGACGAGCCGGCGATGTTCTCCCAGATGGAAACCGGCCTGCTGGACATGGGCATCATGACCGCCGCCATCACCAGCCAGCGTGAGCCGGCCTTCGTCGGTTGGTTCACGCCCTTCCTGTTCGACAGCGTTGCCGAAGCCGCCGAGGCCACCGAGACCAACGCCGCCCAGCAGATGCTGGCCAACCTCGAGGACAAGGACCTGCACGCCTTCGGCTACACCTTCGCCGGCATGCGCCACGTCCTGATGCGCGACGGCCGGGTCGAGAGCCTCGACGACGTGCACCGTGACAAGGTCCGCATCATCCCGATCCCGGCCATGCAGGCCTGGTGGAGGGAAGCCGGTGCCACGCCCACCCCGGTCCATCTGCCCGACGTCTACCAGAGCCTGCAGAACCGCATGCTGGACGGCATCGACATCGACCTCGACGCCCTGGTCGGTTCCGGCTTCTACGAAGTGGCCGAACACCTCACCCTGACCAGCCACATGGCGTTCCCCGCCGTGTCGGTGATCAGTCAGGCGACATGGTCGTCGCTCTCCGACGAGGAGCGTGAGCTGCTCGAGGATGCCATGCAGGAGGCACTGACCTGGGCCACCGAGTCCCAGATCGAGGTGGAAGCCAGCAACCTGGCTTACCTGAAGGAGACCATCGACGTCTTCAGCCTGGAGGACGCCGAGGGCGTCTTCGACGCGGCCAACCTGGCTTTCCAGGCGCGCTTCGGCGACCACCCCGTCATCCAGGCCTTCCAGCAGGAAGTCGCCGCCCGCCAGGACGGCGAGTAAGCCGCATGGCCAAGACGTCCTCACTCGGCACACGGGTAACAGCTATGCCGATATCCTCCCTGACCCGCGCCAGCCGATGGCTGGCGCAGCTCGAGCAGTTGCTGTGCAGCCTGCTGATCATCGCCTTCAGCGCACTGCTGATCGTCAACGTGATCGGCCGCTACGTATTCAGCAGTCCGCTGTTCTTCGCCGAGGAACTGGCGGTCTACATCCTGGTGTGGATGGCCTTCCTGGCCATCTCGGTGGCTATCCACCACGACCAGCACGTGCGGCTGACCATGCTGGTGGGAATGCTGCCGGCGCGACTGCAGCGTCTCAGCTACTGGCTGACCGAACTGATCTGCCTGGCCGTGCTGGCGGCCCTGTTGTGGTACTCCATCGGCTGGATTCGCTCCCCCTCGATGGCCTTCGATATCGCCATCACCCTCGACTGGCCCAAGTGGCACTTCTACCTGATCGTGCCGATCTTCTGCGCTACCGGGATCTTCCACATCCTCGCCAGGTTGCCGGACCGCACCCGCACGGTCTTCGCCCTGACCGACGACGAGGAGGCCTGAGCCATGACACTCGCCGTCTTCATCCTGCTGATGCTGCTGGGCATGCCGATCGCCTTCGTGCTGCTCGCCTCGACCTTCGCCTTCGTGATCAACACCGGCAACTATCGCATCCTGGAGGGCCTGCCCCAGGTGCTGTTCGGCTCGCTGGAGGTCTTCGATCTGCTGGCCATCCCGCTGTTCATCCTCCTCGGCGAGATCATGAACGAGGGCGGGATCACCCGGCGCATCATCCAGGCGGCCCGCGCCTGGTTCTCGTGGATTCCCCACAGCATCGCCTATGTCTCCCTGACCTCTAACCTGATGCTCGCCTCCATCATGGGCTCGGCCACGGCACAGATCGCCATCATGAGCCGAGTGATGACCCCGGAGCTCGAGCGCGACGGCTACGACAAGGGCTTCGCCGCGGCCCTGACCGCCGGTGCTGGCCTGCTCGGCCCGATCATCCCGCCGTCGATGATCTTCATCATCTACGGCGTCATCGCCCAGGTCTCCATCGGCGCCATGTTCATGGGCGGCATCCTGCCGGGACTGGTGCTCTTCGTGCTGATCAGCGGCCTGATCGCGGTCATTGCCCGCCGCGCCCGCAAGGCGCCAAACGTCGAGCGGGAGCCCATCAATCGCTGGCAGGCCACCCGTGATGCCATCCTGACACTGAGCATTCCCCTGGTGATCGTCGGCGGCATCGCCTTCGGCATCGTCACCCCCACCGAGTCCGCGGCGGCCGCCACCCTGATGGCACTGATCATCGGTGGCGTGCTGTTCCGCGACCTCCGGGCCGCCAGCCTGCCCGGCGTGCTGGTGCGTACCGCCCGCAACACCGCCATCGTGCTGTTCCTGATCGCGGCGGCCAAGGCCTTCGGCTGGGTACTGGTCTACAACCAGATTCCCCAGCAGGTGGCCGGCCTGATGCAGGGCGCCACCGAGAGCCCGCTGATCTTCATGCTGCTGGTGTTCCTGATGCTGCTGGCGGTGGGCATGGTGCTCGACGGCATCGCCGCCCTGATCATCCTGGTGCCGATCCTGCTGCCGGTGGCTCAGGGCAGCTACGGCATCGACCCCATCCACTTCGGCATCGTCACCTGCATGACCCTGACCCTGGGCCTGTTGACGCCACCCGTGGGTGCCGGGCTCTACGTGGCCTCGGCGATCAGCAACGTCAGCCTGCCGCGCATCACCCTGTGGATCACCCCCTTCATCCTGGCGGCCTGCCTGGTGATTCTCCTGATCATCTTCAACCCCTGGGCAGTGACCGTCTTCCGCTAGACGCCCGAACCGCGAACGAGAGAGGCAAGCAATGAACAACCACACCATCATCATCGCCGGCGGCGGCATCGGCGGCCTGGCCGCCGCTCTCGGCCTGGCCCGCCAGGGCATCCGCTCCCTGGTCCTCGAGCAAGCCCCCGAGCTCGGCGAGATCGGCGCCGGCATCCAGATCGGCCCCAACGCCTTCCACGCTTTCGACTACCTGGGCGTCGGCGACGAGGCCCGCGCCAAGGCGGTCTATATCGACAACCTGCTGCTGATGGATGCCATGGAGGATCGCCGGGTCGCGGCCATCCCCCTGGACGAGGCGTTCCGCAAGCGCTTCAACAACCCCTATGCCGTGGTGCATCGTGCCGACCTGCACAAGGTGCTGCTGGACGCCTGCGAGGCCAACGAGCTCGTCGAGCTGCACACCGACTCCCGGGTCGAGGACTACGGGCAGGACGAGAACGGCGTCACCGTCATCCTCGCCGGCGGCGAGCGCTTCACCGGCCGCGCCCTGATCGGTGCCGAGGGCCTCTGGTCGCCCATTCGCCAGAACGTGATCGGCGATGGCGCTCCGCGGGTGTCCGGCCACACCACCTACCGCTCGGTGATCCCCACCGAACAGATGCCCGAGGAGTTGCGCTGGAACGCCGCCACCCTGTGGGCCGGCCCCAAGTGCCATATCGTCCACTACCCGCTCAAGGGCGGCGAAGTCTACAACCTGGTGGTGACCTACCACAACGACGCCCCCGAGCCGGTGGCCGGCCAGCCGGTAACCAAGGAGGAGGTCCATCGCGGCTTCGCGCACATCGCCGAGCGTCCGCGCCAGATCATCGAGCACGGCCAGGACTGGAAGATGTGGGTGCTGTGCGACCGCGACCCCAACGAGCAGTGGATCGACGGCCGGGTGGTGCTGCTCGGCGACGCCGCCCATCCCATGCTGCAGTACATGGCCCAGGGCGCCTGCATGGCGATGGAAGACGCCGTCTGCCTCTCCTATCACCTCGGCGACAAGCAGGATCTCGGTGAGGCCTTCGAGGCCTATCGCAACGACCGCTTCGCCCGCACCGCCCGGGTGCAGACCTATTCACGCCTGATGGGCGAGTACATCTACCACCCGGATGGCGGCAAGGCGGCCATGCGCAACGCCACCATGCGCGCCATGAAGCCCGAGGACTTCTACGACCGCATCGAGTGGCTCTACGGCGGCAGCGGCCTGAGCAACGTCACCACCTCACAAGACGCCTGAACCCGCAGGAGGACATACCATGTCTCTTACCGAGAAGCCGCAGAGCTCCCCCGAGCGCGAGGCCTACTACGAGAAGATCGCCAGGCAGGACTTCAGCGCCCTGTGGAACGTGCTGAGTGACATCATCACCCCCACGCCCAGGAGCGCCTGTCAGCCGCATCTCTGGGAGTTCGGCCCGGCCAAGCAGCTGCTGATGGAGGCCGGTGAGCTGATCACCGCCAAGGAAGCCGAGCGCCGGGTGCTGATCCTGGAGAACCCCGGCCTGCGCGGCCAGAGCCGCATCACCACCTCGCTCTACGCCGGCCTGCAACTGGTGATGCCCGGCGAGGTGGCCCCGGCCCACCGCCACAGCCAGTCGGCGTTGCGCTTCGTGATGGACGGTGGCGGCGCCTGCACCGCGGTCAACGGCGAGCGCACCCTCATGCAGGAGGGGGACTTCGTGATCACCCCGCCCTGGACCTGGCACGATCACGGCAACGAGTCCGACACGCCGATGATCTGGATGGATGGCCTCGACATTCCCATGCTGTCGCTGTTCGATGCCTCCTTCGCCGAGGGCCTGGGCGAGGACACCCAGGCCATCACCAAGCCCACCGGCGATTCCCTGGCCCGCTACGGTGCCAACATGCTGCCGGTGGACTACGAGAAGAAGGGCCTGGCCTCGCCCATCTTCAACTACCCCTATGCGCGCACCCGCGAGGCGCTGGAAACCATGCGCCAGCGCGACGAGTGGGATCCCTGCCACGGCCTTAAGATGCGCTACATCAACCCGGTGGATGGCGGCTCCGCCATGCCGACCATCGCGCCCTTCGTGCAGCTGCTGCCCAAGGGCTTCAAGACCGCCGGCTACCGCTCCACCGATGCCACGGTGTTCAGCGTCGTCGAAGGCACCGGCCGCACCTCCATCGGCGGCAAGACCTTCGAGTGGAAGCCCAAGGACATCTTCGTTGTGCCCAGCTGGCAGGAGGTCGTCCACGAGGCCGACGCGGATGCCGTGCTGTTCAGCTACTCCGACCGCGTCGCCCAGCAGAAGCTGGGCATCTGGCGCGAAGCCCGCGGCGATCATTAAGAACGCCCGGGAAGGCCTCACCACCCCCCGACCAAGAACAGGAGTCATCACCATGACCGACTACGTCTTCGCTCCCCACCCCGTCACCGGCGTCGCCATCGAGGGGGACGACCAGCGCTTCCCGGTGCGCCGCATCTTCTGTGTGGGCCGCAACTACGAGGCCCATGCCCGCGAGATGGGCCGCGACCCGAGCCGCGAGTTCCCCTTCTTCTTCACCAAGCCGGCCGACGCCATCGTGCCGGACGGCAGCGACGTGCCCTATCCGCCGGAAACCAAGAACTTCCATTACGAGATGGAACTGGTGGTCGCCATCGGCAAGGCCGGTTTCCAGATCCCCACCGACAAGGCCAGGGAGTACATCTACGGCTATGCCGCCGGCAACGACCTGACCCGCCGCGACCTGCAGCTCGAGGCGCGCGAGAAGGGGCGTCCCTGGGACTGGGGCAAGGCCTTCGACGAGTCCGCGGTGATCTCGCCGATCCGTCGCGCCAGCGAGATCGGTCACCCCACCACCGGCCGGATCTGGCTGGCCGTCAACGACGAGATCAAGCAGGACCAGGATATCGCCGACCTGATCTGGGACGTGGAGGAGATCGTCTCGATCCTCTCCCACTCCATGCGCATCCGTCCCGGCGACCTGATCTACACCGGCACTCCGGCCGGCGTGGGCCCCCTCGAGGAGGGTGACAAGGTCACCGGCGGCATCGATGGCGTGGGCGATCACGCCATCACCATCGTGGCACCGCGGGAGGGGCTATGAGCCTGGTACTGCATAACTTCTTTCGCAGTTCGGCCTCGGTCAGGGTCCGCGCGGCCCTGAACCTCAAGGGGCTGGAATATGAGCATGTCTCCTATGTGCTGCGAGAGAAACAGCACCAGTCCGAGGCCTTCCTCACGCTCAACCCGCAGGGGCTGGTACCGGCCCTTCAGCTCGAGGATGGCACGGTGCTCGGCCAGTCCCTGGCGATCATCGAGTACCTGGAGGAGACGCACCCGGAGCCTGCCCTGCTGCCCGCCGCCCCGCTGGATCGCGCCTGGGTGCGCGGCCTGGCCCAGGCCGTCGCCTGCGATATCCACCCGGTCAACAACCTGCGGGTGCTGCAGTACCTCGGCAGCGAGCTGGGTGTGGACGAGCCAGGCACAGGAGAGTGGTTCCGCCACTGGGTCGACCTGGGCTTCGCCCCCCTGGAGCGGCAGCTCGAGGGCGATGCCCGGCGCGGCGAGTTCTGCTATGGTGACGCCCCCGGCCTGGCAGATCTCTGCCTGTTCGCCCAGGTGGCCAACAACCGCCGCTTCGACGTGGACATGTCGCGCTACCCCACCCTGCAGTCAATCTACGACAATTGCCTGCAGCTGCCGGCCTTCGTCGATGCCCTGCCGGAGAACCACCCCCACGCGGGGTGAAACTGCGCGACGACACCGCGCCCTCGCCGTGGCCCGGTCGGGATCATGACCGGCCACGGCGTTCTCATTACTGTTGTTTCTCGGGACTCGTCACCATGACCGGAACGCCCCTCACCAAGGCCAATTCACTCCCCGGCAACCTGCTCAGACGCTGCCACCAGATCAGCGTGGCGATCTTCCTGCGACAGTGCGAGGCCTATCACCTCACCCAGCTGCAGTACGTGATCCTCTCCGCCCTGGACGAGATGGGCTCGCTGGACCAGATCACCCTGGGCGGCTACACGGCCCTCGATCGCAACACCGTGGCGGTCGTGGTGCGCAAGCTGGAGGAGCGCGGCCTGGTCACCCGGCATCGCAACCCCGAAGATCGCCGCTCCATGCTGGTCACCCTCACCGAGGAGGGCGAGGCCCTGCGCATGGCCGCCGAGCCCGAGGTCCTGGAGGCCCAGGAGAGGATCCTCGCTCCGCTCGACGCCGATGAGCGGGCGACCCTGTGTCGCCTGCTTCAGCGCCTGGCCGACGAGAACAACGCACTGAGCCGGGTGCCGATCCGCCAGGCCATCTAGCTGTGATCTCTCGGTAGGTCCTCGGCCTGCCACAGGGACTTCTTCACCTCCTCCGGCACCGGCCGTCCCCGCATGCGCTGCGGATCCTCCGGATCCCGCACCGCCCAGACACGGGTCACCCTGGCCTCCACCGCCACGGTTTCCCCGAGATGCAGCACATGCTGCACATCGAAGCTGCTGTTGCGGAACTCGGCGATCCGCGTCTCGATGCACACCTCGTCGCCGTAGCGGCAGGGGGCGAGGAAGCGGGTACGCAGATCGACCACGGGGTAGCCGATCACCTCGAAGCGTGCCTGCAGCATCGCCAGGTCAAGGCCCACCCGGGCGAACAGCCGGTTGGTGCAGTGATCGAAGTAAGCCAGGTAGCGGGGATGGAAGACGATCCCCGCCGGATCGCAGTCGCCCCACTCGATCAGGCGGGTGTGGGTATGGGTCGGCATGTCGTCTCCTGGGGCGTGCTCAGTCGAGCCGCAGCACGGCCGGCGGCGGCGACTCGCGGTAGAGCTCGGCCACCACCTTGGCCCGGTTCTCCAGCACGGCGCGCTGGTTGATCGAGCCCTTGTCGGTGACCTCATGGGCATCCAGACGCGGCGGCTCGTCGAGCAGCACCGCTCGGCGCACTCGTGTGGAACTGCCCGAGCTCCGGGCGTCCAGGTCGCGCAGCAACTGCTCGAAGCGCTCGCGCACCGGCTCGCTGGCCAGCACCGCGGCGGCGTCCGCCTCACGCCCCAGGCCAGCCAGCTCGCGGCACTTCTCCAGGTCCGGGAAGATCATGACCGAGACAAAGGGCCTGTCGAGCCCGGCGATCACCACGTCCTTCACATGCGGGGCACCGGCCTCGATGATGCGCGCTCGCAGCGGCCCGACGCTGACCCAGGTGCCGGTATCCAGCTTGAAGTCCTCGGAGATGCGCCCGTCAAAGCGCATGCCGCGCTGGGGGTCGTCCGGGTCGATGAACTTGACCGCATCCCCCAGGCAGTAGAAGCCCTCCTCGTCGAAACTCCTGGCGGTGACCTCGGGCTGGCGCCAGTAGCCTGGCATCACGCTGGGCCCCTTGACCCGACACTCCAGCTTGCCGCCATTGGGCACCAGCTTGATCGTCACTCCACGGGCCGGCAGGCCCACCACGCCGGACCTGGACTCCTCCAGCGAGGCGAACATCGCCGAGGGCGCGGTCTCGGTGGCCCCCAGGCCGGTCAACATGCCCACCTTGCAGCCCAGGGTCTGGATGGCCAGGCGGTCGAGTTCGTCCCAGATGTGCTGGGAGAGCCCCGCCGCGGCGAAGAACATCAGGTTTAGCCGGGAGAAGAAGGTCTCGCGCAGGATATCCTCGCGCTTCAGGTAATCCACCAGGATCTCGAAGCCCTTGGGCACGTTGAAGTAGACCGTCGGTGCGATCTCGCGCAGGTTGGCGATGGTGGTCTCGAATTCGCCCGGCACCGGGCGGCCATCGTCGATGTAGAGGCTGCCGCCGTTGTAGAGCACGATGCCGACGTTGTGGTTGCCGCCGAAGGTATGGTTCCACGGTAGCCAGTCCACCAGCACCGGGGGCTCGTCGCGCAGGAAGGGCATCTGGGAGGCCAACATCTCCTGGTTGGAACAGAGCATGCGCTGGGTGTTGATGACCCCCTTGGGCATGCCGGTGGAGCCGGAGGTGAACAGGAACTTGACGATGGTCTCGGGGGCAACGGCCGCACGGGCTTCATCCACCGCCGCGGTCACGGGGGTGTCCAGGAGCTCGTCGAGGGCGCGCCCACCCGGCAAGCCTGACGGATCCACGGCGAGACACTCGCAGTCCGCCGGCTGCACCGCCGCCAGGGCGGCGGTGAAATCCTTGGCCTTGTCGACCATCAGCATGCCTGGCGTCAGCAGATCGACGATATGGCGCAGCTTCCCGAAGTCCCGGCTGACCAGCGAATAGGCCGGCGATACAGGGGCGAAGGGGATGCCAACGTACATGGCGGCCAGCGCCAGCAGCAGGTGCTCGGTGGAGTTGCCGCTGAGGATGGCCAGGGGGCGCTCGGCGCTCAGGCCGTGATTCAGCAGCCCCTGCGCCAGGTGGCGCACTCGGCTGAGGGTCTCGGCATAGCTCAGGCGCTCCCACTCCCCTGTACCGTCGCGTCTCGCCACGAAGGTCCTGTCCGGCGCCTCGTGAGCCCAGCGTTCCAGGCACTCGTTCAGGGTATCGGGGTAGTCGCCGAGAGGCTCCTCGACGCTGAGAAGTTGGGTTCCATCATTACGCGGGATCAGCCTGGCGGTGGCGGTGCCCAGGTGGACATCGCGAAAGGAGTGAGACATGGGCGCTCCTGCTGTTTGTGATCGTTATCAGGATCGGAAGGGGCAGCTCGCTACCCTCGGCATGGGAGCCTTGGTAACATGGAGTCCAGTATTTTTATAAATTGTTGTAGTGTCAAACATTTCAACAGCACAGCATTATGGGCTGAGGAACCGAAGGCAAGCGATAAAACCATCGGATATCAAAGGGATACAAATTCTCAGGCATGTATCGGTGACGGTACTCATGGTTGGGCTGCGACTAAAGTTGATGAGCCTGCAGGCCTTGCCGTCCGGTATCCGACAGGTTACTCGCCGCTTGCCACCCTCGTGACTCACCCAACGTCAGGGCCGACCAAGATATGAGCAACGACGACCACCAGAACGGTATCGACTACTCCATGCTGCAGTCCCGTCTCGGCTACAAGCTACGCCGGGCGCAGCTCGTCTACTTCGATGTGTTCTTCGAAGCCTGTGCCCGGGAAGGCATCACGCCGGGACTGTTCAGCATCCTCGCCATCATTTATCACAATCCGGGGCTCACCCAGTCGGCGGTTTCCACGGCCCTGGACGTGGACCGCTCTGCCATGGTGGCGGCCATCGACAAGCTGGAGGGCATGGAGGTGGTGGAGCGCCGAAAGTCGAAGAATGACCGTCGTTCCTACGCGCTCTACCTGACCGAAAAGGGCAAGGACTTCACCGAGCGGCTCGAACGGAAGGTTGCCGCGGGCGAGGATGGTTTCGACTCCTTCATGAAGGAAGGTGAGCGTGAGTGGCTCCTCGACATTCTCGACCGAATCATCGAGGCAAGAAAGGGAAGCTGACTTCCGTCCCCCGCGAGGCTCACCAGAGCCGCCTCGATGATGACAGCCTGTGCCGGACTCACCTCACCGGCAATTCCGGTTCCGGGCCAACCCTATAACCCCGAGGTCAACCCGACAGAAGAAGGCCCTGCACACGGCCGGGCCTTCCCCCACCGGATTGCTCTCCGGCTACAGCATCCACAGCGTCAGGACAGGGAAGGCGATCAGCAGGATCAGGCGCAGCAGGTCGGCGACGATGAAGGGCGCCACCCCGCGGTAGATCTCGCCAAGGGATACATGGGGCGCCATGGCCTTGATCACGAAGACGTTCATGCCCACCGGTGGCGTCACCAGTCCCAGCTCCACGGTCAGCACCGTGAGGATGCCGAACCAGATCGGATCGATACCCAGCATGGTGATGATCGGGAAGACCACCGGCACCGTGATCACCAGCATGGCGATGGAGTCCATGAACATCCCGAGCACGAAGTAGAGCAGCAGGATCAGCAGCAGCACCACGATGGTCGGCACGTCCAGCCCCCCCAGGAAGGTGCTGATGGTGAAGGAGATCCGCGACACCGAGATGAAGTAGCCCAGGGTCTCGGCTCCCAGCAGCATGAAGAACACCACGGCCGAGAGCGCCAGGGTCTCCTGCACGCTGCGCCACAGCCCGGCCAGCCGCATGCCCTTGTACAGCGCATAGAGCAGCGTGGCGAAGGCCCCGACACTGGCCCCCTCGGTGGGGGTGAACATGCCCTGGTAGATCCCGGCGATGATGATCACGAAGACCGTGAAGAAGGGCACCAGGCCCGATAACGAGCGCAGCTTCTCGGCCAGTGATGTCGGCTCGCCGGGCACCGCGGTGTCCGGCCAGATCCGCATCACCACGCTCACCGTCAGCGCATAGAAGAGCAGTCCCAGGAGGCCGGGCAGGATGCCCGCGGCGAACATGTCGCCTACCGACTGCTCGGTGATCACGGCATAGATCAGCAGGGCGATGCTCGGCGGGATCATGATCCCCAGGGTGCCGCCCGCCGCCAGCGTGCCGGTCGCCAGGGAACGCTTGTAGCCGTGCTTCTCCATCTCCGGCAGCGCCACACGGGTCATGGTGCTGGCGGTGGCCAGCGAGGAGCCGGAGATCGCCGAGAAGACCCCGCAGGAGCCGACGGTGGCAATCGCCATGCCCCCCTTCCAGCCGCCACAGATCACCCGGGTGGAGTTGAACAGCATGCCGGCCATGCCGGAGTGGGCCGCCAGCACCCCCATCAGGATGAACATGGGGATGGCACTGAAGCTGTAGCTGGAGAGCACGTCCACCGGCACCGACTTGACCATGGAGACCGCCGCCGGCCAGGAGATCACCTGGGCGAAGCCCACCACGCCGACGGTCAGCATGGCCAGGGCCACCGGCACGCGCAGTACCAGCAGCACCAGGAGGCCGATCAGGCCGATGCCGCCTATCATCTCGCTACTCATGATGGACACCCCCTCCGTCGGCGGCGAAGAAGACGCCCAGCAGGGCATGCAGCAGGCTGCGCAGCGCCAGCAGGGCACAGAGCAGCGCGGCGAACTGGTAGATCGGCCCCATGGGGATCCGCAGGTCCTGGGTGACCTGGCCGCGCAGGGCGGCCGTCTCGGCTTCCTGCCAGAGGCCGATGGTCATGACCACGCCGAGGATCACGAAACCGAGGAGGAAGAAGCCTCCCAGACGCTCCTTGAGCGTCGGCGAGAGGCCGTGGCTGAAGGCTTCGACCACCACCTGGCTGCGCTCCACGCTGGCCGCCATGGCAGCGAGCAGGGCGAAGAGCATCAGGTAGCTGACCAACTCGACGCTGCCCACCACGCTCCAGTTGAGCGCTCCGCCGGAGAGGCGGAATACCAGGCGCATCAGCACATCGGTGATGGTCACGCCCATCAGGGCCAGCAGCGCCAGCCCGGCGACCAGCTGGCACAGGCGTGCCAGCTGGCGACTCACGAACGACAGGGATTGCATGGAGTGGCTCCCGCTCAGCCCTGCTCGACCGGGCAGGACTCGCGGGCGGCCATGGCGGCCTCATAGACCTCACGGGCGCTGTCCAGGCCACGCTCTTCCAGCTCGCTCAGGTAGGTTTCGATACCGTCCTGGAGCGGACCCGCCCACTCCTCATGTTCCAGGGGATTGTCGATGACGCGAATGGTGTGGCCCGCTTCCTCGGCCTCCTGCTTGCCGGCCTCGTCCAGGCCATCGAAGACATCCCCGGCCACCTGGCTCCAGGCCATGCCCATGTTGGCCTCGATGACGGCCTGCTGCTCGGGACTCAGGGCATCGAAGCTGCGCTGGTTCATGGTGGCGACGAAGATCAGCGAATAGAACGGCACCTGAGTGTGATAGTTGGCCAGCTCGTTGAGGCGGAACACCTTCATGCCCTCCCAGGGGAAGCTCAGCCCATCGACCACCCCGCGCTGCAGGGAAGTGTAGATATCGGGTGCCGGCATACCGACCGGCTGCGCACCCAGGTTTTCCAGCATCTGGCCCGCCACGGCGGTGGGACGACGAATGCGCAAGCCCTCCAGGTCACCCGGAGACTGGACATCGGTGTCGACGGTATGGATGTAGCCCGGACCGGTGGTGAACAGGTAGAGCACCTTGGTGTCGTCGTACTCGCCGGCGATATGGCCGTCGTCGTAGAGGCTCTGCAGGATGCAGGCGCCCTGGCTGGCGGTATCGGAGACCCCCGGCAGCTCGACGATCTGGGAGAGCGGGAAGCGCCCGGCCGTATAGCCCTGGGCGGTGATGGCGATGTCGGAGATGCCGTTGACCGCCCCCTGGTAGGCCTGGTCGGCACGGGTCAGGGTCTGGGAGGGGTAGTTCTCGATGACAAGCTCGCCACCGGACTGCGCCTCGACGGCATCGGCCCAGGCCTGGAAGATCTCCTGGTTGATGCCGGATCCGTCGGGCCAGAAATGCGCCATGCGCAGGGTGGTGGATGCCTGGGCGGAAGCGGCGGTGAGGCCGGCGATGGAGACCGCCAGCAGGCAGCGGGACAGGGTGCGGTTCATCAGGACGCTCCGATTATCGTTGTGGACACACTACATGTTCGCGATGCGAATTCTCGTTCGCTCATAAGCTATGAACGTAACCCATCATGCCGCCCTCGCGATAATCGACCTTGGTCCATGGCCGGCGACCCGGTATCGATGGAGGCAGCATCGACGGAGTTATCATTTTCCCCGAAGCGGTTCACCAGATAAGGCAAAATCAGCGCTATCGCTTGGATATTTCCAAGATAACGAAGCGACTTTAGTCCTATTGCCAGGTTCCGGCCACCCGCTTGGTGGAGTGAACGGCCGGAGTCAGCCTGCCTCGACCGGCCGCATCACTGCCACAGGACAACGTGCCTGGTGCAGCACCTCGCGGCTGACGCTGCCCGCCGCCAGCTGCGAGAGTCCACTGCGTCCGTGAGTCGTCATGACCACCATGACATCAGGCTGATTGGCGAGATAGCTGACCACGGAGCTGGCCGGCTCCTTGCCGTGAAGCACCTCCCAGTCCACCTCGGCCCGGTACTCCGCGTGAATCCTGTGCGCCAGGCTCTGGACATAGCCCGACTCCATGATATCGCCATGGCCGACGCCCCCCGGCAGTGCAGAGGCGGCGAGGGAGTCGACTTCGAGCACATGCAGCAGTTGTATCCGGGCACCGAGCCCATCGGCCAGGGCCACGGCCTGGGGCAGCACCGCCTCGGCCAGGGCCGAACCATCGACGCACACCATCAGGGTATCGATGCGCCGGCGCGCATCCGGGTCGAAACGGGGGCCGTGCAGCACCACCAGCTTGCCGCTGAGCCGCACGGTCTCCGCCGCCACGCTTCCCAGGAACAGCTCGGTCACCGGGCGTCGGCCATGGGAAGTCATGCAGAGCAGCGCATCGTCCCGCTCGGCGACCAGCCCTGCCAGCGCTTCGGCCGCGTCGTCTCCCTGCTCGACGTGCAGCGAGTCCTGGTACCTCGCATACCCCGCATCGGCCAGTTCCATCTCCAGCGCCTCGCGCTGAACCTCGGGCTCATCGTCGGGCGACACTATCGAGGCAAGTACCAGGTGCCCCTTCAACTGCCGGTTGAGCCGTTCAGCCAGGGCGATACCGCCCAGAGAGTAGGCCGAGTCGTCAACTGCCACGTAGACTGTGTGCATCTCGAAACCCCTGTTGCCGTCATGCTTGTTGAAGTAAAGCAGATAAGCACGAGCCTACCGGTCTCGATTTTCCCTCGACAAGGCAGGCCCGTGCATCGGGGAGACGACCACTACCACGCCTTGGTCAACTGCAGCCGGAAAGTGCTGACCCTCGCGGCTTGCTGCCCCTGGCCGACGAGTATAACTACCTCAGCCGGGTACCGGTTTGCCACACAGGTTGAGCCCCTTCCCTTCCGACAACAAGGTGGCGTCTGCCTGGCGCAGACGCCACCTCCTGTCGATCTACCCTCGGCTCAGGAAGCGATCTTCAGCACCGGCTTGACGGTGGTGCCGTCCTTCGAGTCCTCGAAGGCCTTATTGATCTGCTCGGGTGCGTAGAACTTGACCAGCCGATCGAAGGGGAAGCGCCCCTCCTTGTAGTAGGCCACCAGTTGCGGGATGAAGGCCCGCGGCACGGAGTCGCCCTCGATCACCCCGATCATCGACTTGCCCTCGGCCATCAGGTCGTGGTGCACGTCCAGGGTGACCTCGGGGGTGACGCCGACGATGGCCGAGACGCCCAGCGGCTTGAGCGCCTGCAGCGACTGGCGCACCACCGCCGGCACCCCGGTGGTCTCCACGGCGAACCGACTGCCGCCGCCGGTGATCTCCCGCACCCGCTCGACGGTCTCCTCCCGCTGGCCGTTGATCGCATGGGTCGCGCCCAGCTCCCGGGCCAGCTCGAGCCGGCTGTCGTGAACGTCCACAGCGATGATCTGTCGGCAGCCGGCAATCCGCGCCGCCATGATGGCGGAGAGCCCCACGGCACCGCAGCCATAGACCACCAGGCTCGACCCGAACTCGGGCTTGAGGCGGTTGAGCACGGTGCCGGCACCGGTCTGGATGCCGCAGCCCAGCGGACCCAGCAGCGCCAGGTCCACCTCCGGGTCGACCTTGACCGCGTTGCGGGCGCTGACCACGGCGTGGGTAGCGAAGGAGGACTGGCCGAAGAAGGTGGCCAGCGCCTCGTCGCCCCGGGCCAGGCGGTGGCTGCCGTCATCCATGGTGCCGCCGAAGTTGAGCTCGTTGAAGGTATCGCAGACGGTGGGGTGGCCGGTCAGGCAGTGATCGCAGCCGCCGCAGTGGGCAAAGGACAGCACCACGTGGTCGCCCACCTCGAGTCCCGTCACCCCCTCGCCGAGGGCCTCCACCACGCCGGCGCCCTCATGGCCCAGCACGATGGGGTAGGGGGCAATGCCGAGATCCCGAGACGCCTGTCGCCACGATACGCACCCGCACCTCGCCCACGGCGGGCTCAGCGAGCTCCACCGCCTGCCATTCGAAGTCACTCCCCTGCGCCGGGGTCACGGCCGCTTGAATCTGCATGGATTCTCTCCTCCATCGAAGGCCCCGCCCGGCCGGCGGCCGAGCGGGGTCGGTAGCGCTCCGGTGATGCCCCCGGCCGCCACGTCGGTGGCCGCCGGGGAAGGCTCACAGGAACTTGGTCAGCTGCAGGCGAATGGCGTCGCCTTCGCTCTCCAGGCCCTTCAGGCCACCCGCCTCGGCATCGTACTCGTGGTAGGCGGCGCCCTTGAGCTGAACGCCGACTGCCGGCCAGAGGTAGCCCGCCTCGACGCCGATGGCGTGCCGCTCTGCCTTGGCGCCGGTCGCCGCACCGTCATCGGCCTCCAGCTGCCAGGCGTCATAGCCCACCAGGCCAAGCTCCAGGCCGTTGGCCAGGCGGTGGCCGAGTCCCCACTCCACCAGCCAGCTGTCGCCCGGGGTGATGCCGGTGTCTTCCTGCTCGGTCTTGATCTCGTAGCGCGACAGCGCCGAGAGGTTCCAGCGCCTGTCGGCATCCAGATGCCAGACGCCGCCCAGGGTGAGCATGGTAGTGCCGTAGCCCTTGCCCACCGAGGCCGGGTTGCCGGCATCGAAGCTGGCGGTATCGAACCAGTGGCCGGCGGCGAAGGTGGCATCCCAGCGTTCGCCATGCCAGCCCAGGATCACCGGCCCCACGAAGAGGTCACCCACCCCCTTGTCGCTGAAGCGATTGCTGCCGGCAACATCGAGGTCGAACTCGATATCGAACATTGGGACGATCGCCTCCATGCCATAGTCGGCACCGAGGAACTGCTTGTCGGTCATCCAGATGAAACGGTTCGCCAGGGCGGTGACCGTCCCCTCGTTGCGCCCGGGAGCGGCGTCTCCCCTCGCGTCGTTAAAGCGCTCTACATCGTAGTGGAGCAGGTAGCCCCGGTAGTAGAGCCCTTCCGGCGGTGCCGCGGCGGCGCTCAGCCCCTCGATGCCGGGGGCATAGTGGCCGTTGGCGGCAAGCGCCGACGTGGCGAGGAGACCGGCGCCGAGGGCGGCCAGCCAGGCGGTTTTCTGAGTCTTCATCGCGTGTTGTCTCTCTTGTTGGCTCGTCCTGCCACCCGCCCGGGGTGGATGGCAGGACTGACGGTGGGGGTCAGAACGGGTAGGCGCGCGGCGTCTGCTGGACGCTGATCCAGTGGTCGGTGGTGAACTCCTCGATGGCCCAGTCGCCGTTGAAGCGGCCCAGGCCGGAGTTCTTCTCGCCGCCGAAGGGCACGTGGGCCTCGTCGTTGACCGGCATGTCATTGACGTGGGTCATGCCCGCCCTGATGCCCTGGGCGAAGCGCAGGCCGCGCTCGAGATCGCCGCTGAACACGGCGCTGGAGAGGCCGTACTCGGTGCCGTTGGCGAGTTCCAGGGCGTGGGCCTCGTCGCGGGCCTTCTGGATGCCCACCAGCGGGCCGAAGATCTCCTCGCGGCTGATCTCCATCTCCGCGGTGACATCGCCGAACACGTGGGGCGGCACCAGCTGGCCGTCGATCTCGCCCTCCAGCAGCACGGTCGCGCCTTCGCGCCTGGCGGTGGCGATCTTCTCCTCCAGCCCCTCGCGCTGCTTGGCGTTGATCACCGGGCCCACCACGGTGGCCATGTCGTCGGGATCGCCCACCTGGAGTCCCTTGACCTTCTCCACGAAGCGCTCGACGAAGGCGTCGTAGCGGCTCTCGGCCACGATGATGCGGTTGACCGCCATGCAGATCTGGCCCTGGTGGAGGAACTTGCCCATGGTCGCGGCATTCGCCGCCTGGTCCAGGTCGGCGTCGTCGAGCACCACGAAGGGGCTGTTGCCGCCCAGCTCCAGGGAGACCTTCTTGATGTGCGCGCCACCGCTGGCGATGCGGCCGATGCCGCGGCCCACCTGGGTGGAACCGGTGAAGGAGATCAGGCGCGGCACGCGATGTTCGACGAAGGCGTCGCCGATCTCGCTGCCGGCGCCCACCACCACGCTGAGCAGCCCCTCGGGCAGGCCGGCCTCCTCGAAGACCTTCGCCAGCAGCAGGCCGCCGGTGACCGGGGTGTCGCTGGCGGGCTTGACCACCACGGCGTTGCCCAGCGCCAGCGCCGGGGCGATGGAGCGCTGGGAGAGGTGCAGCGGGAAGTTCCAGGGACTGATCACCCCCACCACGCCCAGCGGCTTGCGGTAGACGCGGTTCTCCTTGCCCGGCACGTTGGAGGCCAGGGTCATGCCGTGCACGCGGCCCGGCATGCTGGCGGCCTCCTGGGTGATGCCGCGGGCCGCCCCCCACTCGACGTTGGCCTTGAGGCGGGTGCTGCCCGACTCGCGGATCAGCCAGTCGATGATCTCCTCCTTGCGGGCGTCGAAGATGCCCACCACCCGCTGCAGCAGGGCGCTGCGCTCGGCCGGCGGGGTCGCCGCCCAGGCGGCCTGGGCCCGCTCGGCGGCGGCAAAGGCGGCGTCGAGGTCGTCGCTCCCGGCCAGGCGGATCGACAGCAGCGGGCTGCCGTCATAGGGATTGGTCACCTCGGCGCGGCGCTCGCTGCCGCCCTCGCGCCACTCGCCGGCGATGGGCTGGAGATGGAAGTCGCGGTATGCAGTGCTCATGAGTCACTCTCCTCCGGGGATATCGCGGGTCAACGGTTACTGGCGAATGCCGGACTTGCCGGGCGACAGGATGCCGTTGGGGTCCAGGGCGTTCTTCAGCGTCGTGTGCACCTCGCGCAGCGGCTCGCCGAAGGTGCCGGCCACCTGCTCCATGAACTCGGTATTGGTGCGGTAGAGGCCGTAGCCGCGCTTGGCGAACTCGTCGATCAGCTCGGCGAAGCAGTCGTGGGCGCGCCGGGTCTCCTCCGGGTCCTGGCGGTTGTAGAGCAGGTCGATGACGTGGTGCATGTCGCGCCAGCCGACGATGTACTCGGCCACGTAGTCGAAGCCATACTTGCCGAGGATCCGCTGGGCCAGCTCCGTCTGGTCGCGGGTCTCGCTGCCCCTGGCCTGGGAGACCGGGGCGAACCACATGGAACCGCCGCCCCCGCGCCAGTTGTAGAGGCCGAACTCCTGCAGGTTCATGTCGCCCTTCATCAGCGCTGCACGGTATTCGAAGCCGCCACCGCGCTTCTCGGCCTCCTCGCCGTACATGATCTTCGCCTTGCCGCTCTTGCCGAAGGCCTGCTCGACGATCCGCCAGTTGACCTCGATCTGCTCCGGGGTACCGTAGAGCGCCGCATAGACGTTCCACTCGCCGATACCCTCGTCGGCCTTGATGCGCTCGATGGCTTCCCGCGGAATGGCGTCCGTACCGTCGTAGTACGCCTTGCGCTCCACGTGGGTACCCGCGTCCCACAGGGTGTGCACGATCACCACGGCGTTGGGAATGATCTGGGCGATGCGCAGCGGCCGCAGCACCTCGACGATCTCCTCGATGTCCTCCGGGTCCTGGTACTGGATGATGAAGGGGCGATAGGCGGGCGGCTCGGGCATCAGCCACAGCCCCATCTTGGTGACGATGCCGTAGTTGGACTGGGTGAAGAGGCCGTCGATATAGGGACCATAGCCCCACTTGAAGACCTGCCAGGAGCTGGAATTCTCGATGCCGCCCATGCCGGTGCGCACCACCTCGCCGTTGGCCAGCACCACCTCCATGCCGCACTGGAACATGAAGTGCTCGCCGTAGGGGGTGTAGCCCACGCCGCGATCCAGGGTGTTGCCCACCGGCCCGGCGATCGCCGAAGGCGCCGGCGGATCGAGCCACAGCTTGTAACCCTTCTCCTGGATGTGGTCGTGGAGCTGCTGGTAGGTCACCCCGGGTTCCAGCAGGGCCGTGCAGACGTCCGGGTCCACATCGAGGATGCGGTTCATGCGGTGCAGGTCGAGGATCACCTGGCCGGTCTCCCCCGGGGCGGCTGAGCCGTAGCCCAGGTTCTTGCCGGTGGAGATGGTCCAGATCGGCACCCTGTAGCGGTTGCAGGTGCGCACGATCTCCTGCACCTGCTCGGTGGTGGTGGGCAGCAGGGCCGCGGAAGGGATGTAGTCCTCGGCATCGCCGGCCATCATGATCTTGGTGTAGGGGGCCAGCTGCTCGCTCTCGGTCAGGACGCCACCGGCGCCGAGAATCTCGTGGAAGCGTTCCAGGGCGGCGTCGAAATCCGCCTCGGCAATCCCCTTGGGAAGGATGCGCTGTGTCGTGCTCATGGTGTCATCTCTCGATTGTTGTGGTCGGGGGCTCAAAGCCGCACCAGAAAACTCAGCTCGGTGGCGTTCGCGACGGCAGCGCCGGGACGGCGGAACCGTCCGGCATGGCGCCCGGAACCGTCGGCCATTGCCAGGCGGGCATACTCTCGGCCCAGTGCGGCCTGCCAGCTGCCGGCCTCCACCGCCAGCGGGGCCGCGAGCGGGCCGCGATGGCTCAACAGCCGGTGCCTTCCCGCCTCGTGGCGCCCCAGCGCCAGGACACGGCCGCGGCCGGCCAGCAGGCTGGTCAGCAGCGTCAGTCCCGCCTCGTCGGTGAAGCCGGTGGCCAGGGTGCCGGCGGGCAGCGCATGCAGTGCCAGGGGGTCGAGACGCCCCTCGTAGTGGGGTTCCCAGCCCTGCTGGCGCAGTCCCAGGCCCAGCTCGGTGGCCGAGCGGTCAACCCCATAGAGGCTTATCCGGCCTTTCCTCGGCGCCGCGTCGGACGCCCCCTGGCCGCCGGCCCAGGCGGCGCCCAGGGAAAGCGGCACGGCCGAGCCCATCAGGAGCCCATTCTTGAGAAGCTGTCGGCGTGTCAGGCGCATGGCGTCACTCCTCATCGGCATCGGAGTCGGCCAGCTCACCGCGTGCCAGGGCCTGGCTCAGCGCCTCGAGCTCGGGATCGCCGATCTCGCTGTCACGGAAGGCCGGCATGGCGGCACGGCCATTGCGCACCGTCAGGCGGATATAGGTGCTCCAGCTCTCCTGGGCCGCCTCGGGGAAGGCCTTGGTGATCTCGGGGCCGACGGCCTTGTCCGGGGCGTGGCAGTGGGCGCAGACCTGCCGGTAGGTCTCGGCGGGTTCACGCGCCTCCCGCTCGGCTGCAGAGGCCAGTGGCGGCAGCAGCAGGGCCCCGAGCAGGGCCAGGGTCCCGAGCCTGAGCGATGGGAGGTGCCGGAAGGGCACCGTTGTTGTGTTCTGCATGTCAGTGTCACCCGTCAGTTCGTCAAGGGCATGTCGCCGTCGGAGCACACCGACACCAGCGCCTTATACTTTGGTATAAATCAAGGGGGTTGGCATCGGGCTCCACGTCCTTCATGTGTCAAGAACCGTGCCGACATCGGAAAAAACCCCGCCATCAGGGCAGTAGGCGAACCTCCGGCCTCTATTTGTCCGCAATGCGGACATATGTTCGATAATATGGCTCAACCATTTGGTTACCCCATGACGAAATGGTGAAGGGCTCACGTCACCACGACGGGCGGCCCTCCCCCCTTCCTCGGGACGGGGGTGATATCCTCTTGCCTCGATCCGAGACAGCTCGAGTACGTCATGTCCGCTTCCCCACCCGACTATCCCAGCGCCCGCGACCTGATGGATGCCCTGCGCTTCCTGCCGGAGGAGGGCCAGATCTGGCTCGGCGAGCAACGCATGCTGCTGATGCCGCTGGCGGCCTCGTCCTTCTTCCGCAACGAGCTGGTGACCACCCTGGGCATGGAGCGCGCCAGGGGGCTCTTCATGCGGCTGGGCTACTACTCCGGCCTGCTGGATGCCGAGCTGGGCAGGTCACTGCGGGGTGGCGACGAGGAGCTGGAGGAGAGCTACCTGGCGGGCCCCCAGCTGCACGCCCTCCAGGGCCATGTCCAGGCCGTGCCGGTGCACCTGGAGATGGACCTGGCGCACGGCAGGTTCTACAGCGAGTTCGTCTGGAAGGGCTCCTTCGAGGTCGACGTCTGGCGTTCGCGGGGGCCCCAGGCCGAGCCCGTCTGCTGGACCCTGCTGGGCTACGCCTGCGCCTATGCCAGCCACCTGCTGGGCCGCGAGGTGCAGTTCCGCGAGGTCGCGTGTCGGGGTTGCGGGGATGCGGAGTGCCGCATCGTCGGCAAGCTGGCCGAGGAGTGGCCCGACCACGAGGCCTTCGCCGAGCAGTTCCGCGAGGAGCCACTGATCGATGAGCTCTATGAGCTGCAGGCGCGCATCGCCACCCTGGAGGGGGACCTGGCCCGCACCCGCGGCCAGGAGGACTGGGCGCCCATCGGCTCGACCCCGGCCTTCCAGGAGATGCTCGCCATGCTCGACAGCGCGGCGCCCTCCGAGGTCCCCGTGCTGCTGCTGGGCGAGACAGGCACCGGCAAGGAGATCCTGGCCCGGCGCCTGCACGACCAGAGCCTCCGCGCCGACGGCCCCTTCGTCGCCGTCAACTGTGCGGCCATCCCGCCGGAGCTGATCGAATCGGAACTGTTCGGGGTCGAGAAGGGAGCCTACACGGGCGCGGTGCAGTCGCGGATGGGGCGCTTCGAGCGCGCCGACGGCGGCACCCTCTTCCTCGACGAGCTCGCGGAGCTCTCGCCGCGTGCCCAGGCCGCCCTGCTGCGGGTGCTGCAGGAGCAGCAGATCGAGCGGGTCGGCGGCCAGGCGGTGCAGGACGTGGACGTGCGCATCGTGGCCGCCACCCATACCGACCTGCTGCGTCGCGTCGAGGAGGGCAGCTTTCGCCAGGACCTCTTCTACCGCCTGAACGCCTTCACCCTTACCGTGCCGCCCCTCCGCGAGCGGCGCGAGGACATCGCCGCCCTGGCGGAGCACTTCCTGTCGCGCTTCGAGCACCACTACCGGCGACGCACCCTGGGCTTCTCCGACCAGGCCCGTTCGGCCATGACCCAGTACCGCTGGCCGGGCAACATCCGCGAACTCAAGAACAGCGTCGAGCGCGGCGTCATCCTCACCGCCGACCACAAGCGCATCACCGAGAAGGCGCTGTTCGGTGACTACCGGGTCCCCACCCTGGAGCGCGAGAAGGGCCAGGGCCTGGATGCCTCGGGCATGCTCGCCGCCTCCCCGGGCGGCACTTCGGCCGAGACCTCACCGCTCGATCGGGTCCGTGCGCTGATCGAGGCCGGCATGACCCTGGAGGAGGTCGAGCGCACCATGCTCGAGGCCGCCCAGGCCGACAGCGACGGCAACATCACCGCCGCCGCCCGACGGCTGGGCATGACCCGCGCCGCCTATGCCTATCGGCTCAAGAAGCACGGCATGCGCTGAGGCCGGGGCGCATCGCGGCGAATCCCCTGGAACGCAAGAGGCCCCGCCCTCCCGAAACGGATGGCGGGGCCTCGCGCCCGGGGCGAGCGTCGATCAGAAGTCGAAGCGTCTAGAAATCAAAGAACACGGTCTCGCCCTCGCCCTGAAGGCGAATGTCGAAGCGGTAGCGCACCTTGCCGTCGACCTCCTCGCGCCGGGCGATCAGGGTCTGGCGGCGGGTCGGCGACTCGATGCGGGAGAGCACCGGGCACTTCTCGTTGGCCTCGGCCTCGTCCTCGAAGTAGAGGCGGGTCTGCAGGTGGATGTTGATGCCGCGGGCGAAGATCGTCAGGTTGATGTGCGGCGCCTGGGGCTGCCCGCTGGCATGGGCCACCGGGCCCGGCTTGATGGTCTTGAGCGACCATTCGCTGCCGTGGTCGAAGGTGGTGGCGGTGCGCCCGAAGCTGTTGAACGGCTTCTTCAGGTCGAACCCGCGCTGGTACTCGCCATTGGCATCGGCCTGCCAGGCCTCGAGGAAGGCGTCGCGCACCAGGTCGCCGTTGCCGTCGATCACGGTACCGACCACCTCGATCGCCTCGCCCTCGGCCTCGGGCCGGGCCATCTCGTTCCAGATCTCCTCGTCGCGGGTCGGATTGCCCGCGGCGGCCAGGGCCAGGCCGATGTGCACGTAGGGCCCGGCGGTCTGGGAGGCGGTCTCGCGCAGCATCAGCTCGCTGGCAGGCTGGGTATTCGGCTGTTTCATCTGGTTGCCCCTCACTGGTTCTCGAACCCGCTTACTGGTTTTCAAAAAAGGTCTGCAGTTCGCCGCGCACCACCAGGTCGAAGCGATAGGCCAGGCAGTCCATGGGATTGCTGCGGGCCATGTCCAGGCGGCCGATCATGGTCTCGACGGCGTCGGGATCCTTGATGGTATTGACGATGGGGCACAGCGGGATCAGCGGATCGCCCTCGAAGTACATCTGGGTGATCAGGCGGGTGGAGATCGACGGGCCCATCACCGAGACGTGGATGTGGGACGGACGCCAGCTGTTCATGTCGTTGGGCCAGGGATAGGGGCCCGGCTTGATGGTGCGGAAGCGGTACCAGCCCTGATCATCGGTCAGGCAGCGGCCCACGCCACCGAAGTTGGGGTCCAGCGGCGCCAGGTAGCGGTCGTTCTTGTGGCGATAGCGCCCGCCAGCGTTGGCCTGCCACATCTCCACCAGGGTGTGGGGCACCGGCTTGCCGAACTGGTCGACCACGCGACCGAACATGATGATGCGCTCGCCCTGGGGAAGGCCCTGGCCCTGGGTCGGATCCTGGCGAAAGTTGAGCAGCAGGTCGTTGTCGTGGGGGCCCATGCGCAGATGCCGGAAGTCCGGACCGGAGAGCTCCGACACGGTGGGCTTCTGCATGCTGACCAGCGCCTGCTGCGGGGAGCGGGCGACGGAGGTCTTGTAGCCGGGGGCATAGGCCGGCGGATGCCAGTTGCGATCGCGCTCCACGAAGCGCTTGTTGTCGTCCTGCATATCGATCGTCTCCGGGGGTGTGAATCCCGGTCAGTGTGGCGGCGTGCCGCAGGCCTGCCAATTGACGTCTCCACCCTCTCGCATAACCCATGGGTTATGCCTCATCTCTCGGTCACGGCCATGCCCGCCGCCACCTCGCGTAGGGTCTCGCAGAAGCCTTCCAGGGCCAGCGACGGTTCCAGGCTGGTGTTGGTGCACAGCCCCACCGAGCCACCCTGCCGCTCCAGCGGCAGGGCCAGCTCGCACAGTCGACCATCGACCAGGGCCTCGCGCACCGCCTCTTCCGGCGCCACCCAGACGGCGTCGCAGCTCCGGGTATAGCGGTGGCTCAGCGGCAGCGACAGGGTCTCCAGCTGGTGCCCCGGCAGGTGCAGCGAGTGGCGCACGCAGAAGCTGTCGACCTGCTGGCGCAGGGTGGTCCGGGGCGGCGGCAGTACCCAGGGGTAGTCCTCCAGCCGGCGGGCCTCGAGCGGCTCGACCCCGGCCAGCGGGTGGCCGGCCCGCACCACCAGCACCAGGCGCTCGTAGTAGAGGTGCTCGAAGGTCAGGTCGCGGATCTCGCGGGCCTCGGTCATGCGTCCCACCACCAGGTCCAGTTCGCCGCGGCGCAGCCGCGAGAGCAGGAAGGCGCTGGCCCCGGTCACCACGTTGACCCCCGTCTCGCCGGCCTCGGCCTGCTGCCAGCGCTGGATCGCCTCGGGCAGCAGGCGGCTCTCCACCGTCGAGAGGGCTCCCACCCGCAGCCAGCGGATCGCATCGCGCGTCTCGCCCAGGGCGCTGACCCCCTCCTCCAGGGCGCGGATCGCCGGGCCGGCATGACGCAACAGGGTCAGGCCGGCCTGGGTCAGGGCCACCCCCCGGGCGCTACGCTCGAAGAGCGCGGTGCCGAGGATCTCCTCGAGTTCCCTGATGGTCTTGGACATGCCCGGCTGGGTGATCGCCAGGCGGTCGGCGGCGCGGGCGAAGCTGCGCTGGCGGGCCACCTCCAGGAAGGCCTGGAGGTGGCGCAGCTTGATGCGGGCGTTGAGCATTCAGGCCTCCCGTTGGCGAGATGCGAGCAGCCGGCGAGTACTGGCCATGGCCGCCAGGCCGATCACCAGGGTAGGCAGGAAGGCCAGCGCCACGACACCCGAGAGATCGATCAGCCAGCCGCCGACCACGGTGATGGCAAAGACCAGAAGATAGCCGAAGAACAGCATCCCGCCCATCAGGCGCGGCAGGGCCTCGACGCGCACCAGCCAGGCCGGCAACGCCAGCACGAAGATGAACAACGCGCTGGTGAAGAAGCCGAACACCCCGGCGGCCCACACCACCCCGCGGCCGGGCAACCAGAGCATCAGCGGCAGCGCCAGCAGGGCCAGGGAGGTGATGGCGATCAAGGGCCTCGAATGGCCCATCAGGCGGTCGGCGTAGAGGATCAGCAGTGCCGAGGAGACCATCTGGGCGCCGTTGAGCGCCGTCAGGCTGGGTGCCAGCAGCGCCAGGCGGTCGCTCTCCTCGAGCAGGGGCGGCAGGAAGACGTTGCCGGTGAAGTAGAGCGCCGCGGCGGCGCCGAGCAGCGTCACCAGCCGCCACATGCGGGCATCATGGCGATCCGGCAGCACCAGCTCGGCGCTGGAGGAGCCCCGCCCGGTGGCCGGCAGCCGGCGACTGCCCGCGGCCAGTGCCAGCATCAGCAGCGGCACCGGCGCCACCCAGAGGGCGAAGGCCCACTGCCACTGGGCGCCCAGCCAGCCCGCCACCAGGGGGCCGGTGGCCCCGGCGGCCAGCAGCTCGCCCACCAGCAGGCCATTGGTGTAGACCGCCGAGGCCCGGCCGATCCGCCCCGGCGACCAGAGCTTGGCCAGCACCGGCATGGCCGCCTGCATGAAGGCGATGCCCACGCCCATGATCACGGTGGCCGCCATCATCGCCAGGAAGCCCTCCGGCAGGCTGCGCAGGGCGCTGCCCCCCGCCATCACCGCCAGCCCCAGCAGCATGCTGGAGAGCACCCCGACCCGGGCCAGCAGCCAGCCGGCCGCCAGCCCGCCCACGGCCAGGGTGACCAGCGGCAGGCTGGTGGCGATGGCCACCTCGCCGCTGGTGAACCCCAGCACCGCCTTGAGCTGGGGAATCAGCGGCGGCACCACCAGCACCGTCAGGCGCAGGTAGAGCCCCAGGCACCACAGCAGGCCATAGGCCAGCAGGGCCTGGCGCAGCCGCCCCGAAGATTCCATGGTTGCCGCGTCCTGGCTCATGCCTGCCTCCGTAATACTTCCCGACCCACAGAATGACGAACCGGCCCGGTGGCCGGTTCGTCAGGATGCCATGGGAGACACCTTGTTAGCACCCTAACAAAAGGTCCAAGCGGATCGCCCCTCAACGGTACCGAGGCCTGGCTCCATGGGGTTCCCCACGAATTTCTCGATGATGACGGCATATTCGTCGAATTAAGGCACCGAGGCCCGCCCCCAGGGGGTCAGACCCCAGCCAAATTGCCAGGCTTGTCATCGTGCACATGGCGAGCGGATTCGACCCCGCCGGGGTCTGACCCCCTAGAGCCTCCCAGCGCCGGCAGCTCATCGCCCGAACACTTTCCAGCCTGCTGATTTTTCAGCAAGGCTCCTGGGGGATCGCTGGCGTCGACTTAGGCCTGTTCCCCGCCCCAGCCCAGCTGCTTGGCCAGGGCAAAGGCATGGTTGGCCGCCGGCACGCCGCCGTAGATCGCCACGTGCATCAGCACCTGGCGCAGCTCCGCCTCGGTGAGGCCGATGCGCCTGGCGGTCTTGAGGTGCAGCGTCAGCTCCTCGCGGCCCAGGGCGGCCAGGATGCCGGTGGTGATCATGCTGCGCTCGCGACGGGTCAGGTCGTCGTTGCTCCACAGCTCGCCCCAGGCCAGGCGGGTGATCATCTCCTGGAAGGGGGCGTCCAGACTGGTGGCGTTCTCGGTGGAGCGGGCCACGTGTGCCTCGCCCAGCACCTGCTTGCGGGTCTCGAGGCCGGTGGCGTAGTCCACGCCCTTGGCGGCCACGTCGCCCAGGTCCACCGCCATCACCGCCAGCAGCTTCTCGGCGAACAGGCCCGGCACCTCCACGGAGGGCACGTGGCCGACGCCCGCGAGGATCTCGAGGGGCGCGCCGTCGCACTCGGCCGCCAGGGCCTCCAGCGTCTCGGGCGGGGTGGCCAGGTCCTCGCTGCCGCCGAAGAGCTGCACCTTGACGCCCTTCCCGGCCAGCTTGCCGGTGAAGGCGTGGCTGCCCAGCATCTCGCAGAGCTTGGCGTAGGAGTCATCGTCGCCGCGGCCCATCTGGGTGCACCAGCCCGCCTTCAGGGCCGGCTCGGCCTCGAAGCGGGCCGGGGCGAACCAGCGCGGCACGATCTCCTCGGACATCGCCGCCAGGCCCTCCTGGCGCACGCGGCCGGCGCGGGTGGTCCAGAGCTCTTCGGTACCGATCACCGCCCCGGTGTTGGTCAGGGTGGCGGAGAGCAGCCGCTCGCCGCGCTCGCTGACCAACTGCTGGCCCACCACGCCACCGATGGAGGTGCCGACGAAGTGGAAGCGGCCGGCGCCGGCGTGGTCCGCCAGGGCCAGGGCCTCGCTCGCCAGGTCGGCCGGGGTGATCGCCCCCTCGCCCCAGGCCTGGCTGGCGCCGTGGCCGGGCAGGTCCCAGGTCAGCACCCGGTAGCGTGGCAGCAGCGCCGGCAGCAGGCCGTCCCACACCGCCTGGGTCATGCCCAGCGGATGGGCCAGCATCACCAGGGGATTGGCCTCGGCGCCGAGCAGGCGGTAGGCGACGCTGCGGCCGTTGATGTTCAGAAATGCCATGGAAGTCTCTCCTGACGCCTAACGTGAAAATTCAGTGTTGTCCCCTCGACGGCGGTTCGCACCGTCCGTCAGTGGCCCCGATGGCGAGTCGTCAGACAGCCTTGAGTCCCAGGATCTCGCGAGCCTGCTGCCAGGTAGCCACCGGGCGCTCGTGCTTCTCGCAAAGCGCCGCCACTCGCTCGACCAGGGCGGCATTCGAGGGGGCCAGGCGCTCCTTGTCCCAGCGGACATTGTCCTCGAGACCGGTGCGGGTGTGGCCCCCGGCGGCGATCGACCACTCGTTGAGCACCAGCTGGTTGGCGCCGACCCCGGCCCCGCACCACTGGGAACCCGGCGCCAGTCGCTCGAGGGTCTCGATGTAGAAGTCGAAGGTCGGCTTGTCGGCCGGCATGGCGTTCTTCACGCCCATCACGAACTGGACGTACAGCGGCGCCTTGATCTTGCCCTGCTTCATCAGGTTCACCGCCTGATGGATATGCGACAGGTCGAAGGCCTCGATCTCGGGCTTGATGTCATGGTTCAGCATCTCGGAGGCGAGCCAGTCCACCAGGTCCGGGGCATTCTCGTAGACGCGCGTGGGGAAGTTGTTGGAGCCCACCGACAGGCTGGCCATGTCGGGCTTCAGCGGCAGCATGCCGCCACGCTCACGGTCGGCTCCCGAGCGGCCGCCGGTGGAGAGCTGGACGATCATCCCCGGGCAGTGCTTGCGCAGCCCTTCGAGCAGGCGGGCGAACTTCTCGGGATCCGAGGTCGGGGTCTGGTCGTCATTGCGCACATGGCAGTGCGCAATGGTCGCCCCGGCCTCGAAGGCCGCCTGGGTGCTCTCGACCTGTTCCTCGATGGTGATCGGAACCGCCGGGTTGTTCTCTTTGCGTGGCAGGCTGCCGGTGATGGCAACGCAGATAATGCAGGGATTTGACATGGGAACCTCGCGTAATGCCTGCGCTTTGTCTGACCATCGCTCGACGACTTTTCGGACAAAGCTCAAGGACTCGTTCGGCGGTCATGGATGCGTCACGAGGCCGGTAACGCGGGCGCTTATGCCCGCTCGATCAGCGTTGCGATGCCCTGCCCCACGCCCACGCACATGGTGCACAGGGCGTAGCGCTTGCCGCTCTTCTGCAGCTCATGGGCGGCGGTGAGCAGCAGGCGCGCGCCGGACATGCCCAGCGGGTGGCCCAGCGCGATGGCACCGCCGTTGGGGTTGACCCGGGGGTCGTCATCCTTGAGGCCCAGGTCACGCATGCAGGCCAGGGCCTGGGCGGCGAAGGCCTCGTTGAGTTCGATCACGTCGATCTCGTCGAGGGACACGCCGGTGCGCTCGAGCAGCCTGTTCACCGCGGGCACCGGGCCATAGCCCATGATCCGCGGCTCGACGCCGGCGGTGGCCATGCCGAGGATCCTGGCCATGGGCGTCAGGCCGTGCTGCTCCACCGCCGCGGCGCTGGCCACCAGCATGGCAGCGGCGCCGTCGTTGACCCCGGAGGCGTTGCCGGCGGTGACGCTGCCGCCCTCGCGGAAGGGCGTCGGCAGGCCGGAGAGCTTCTCGAGCGTCGTCTCCCGCGGGTGCTCGTCCCGGTCGAAGAGCAGCGGCTCCTGCTTGCGCCGCGGGATCTCGATGGCGGTGATCTCCAGGGCGAAGCGGCCGGCCTGCTGGGCGGCGGCGGCCTTCTGCTGGGAACGCAGGGCGAAGGCGTCCTGGTCCTCCCGGGCGATCTTGAACTGCTCGGCGACGTTCTCGGCGGTCTCCGGCATGGAGTCGACGCCGTAGGCCTTCTTCATCAGTGGGTTGACGAAGCGCCAGCCGATGGTGGTGTCCTCGATCTTCTGGGCGCGGGAGAAGGCGCTGTCGGCCTTGCCCATCACGTAGGGGGCCCGGGACATGGACTCCACGCCGCCGGCCAGGGCCAGGTCCATCTCGCCGGCCTTGATGGCGCGGAAGGCGGTGCCCACCGCGTCCATGCCGGAGCCGCACAGGCGGTTCAGTGTGGTGCCGGGCACGGAGGTGGGCAGGCCGGCGAGCAGCGCCGACATGCGCGCCACGCTGCGATTGTCCTCGCCGGCCTGGTTGGCGCAGCCCATGAAGACATCCTCGATGGCCGCCGGATCGAGGTTCGGGGCCTCGGCCAGCACCGCCTTGAAGATGCTGGCGGCGAGATCGTCGGGGCGCACGCCGGAAAGCGTGCCGCCGAAGCGGCCCACGGCGCTGCGCCGCGGGTGACACAGGAATACGTCGGTCATCAGGCTCTCCTTATTCGCCGGCGTGGGCACGTGCCGTTCTGTCCTTCAGCTCGCGCAGGATCTCGAGCTCGCGCTCGGAAGGCTCCGGGGTGCTCTCGAGCGCCTCGGCGAAGCGGATCTCCCAGCCCGTGGCCTCGATCACGTCCTCGCGGGTCACACCCGGATGCAGGGAGACCACGACGAGCTCCTTGCTCTCGGGGTCGGGCTTCATCACGCACAGGTCGGTGATGACGCGAGAGGGCCCCTTGCCGATGTTGGGCACGCCGTCACGGCCCTTGCCGTCGCGGCCGAAGCCCAGGGTGGTGACGAAGTCCACGTCCTTGACGAAGGCACGCCGGGAGTGCTTCAGGGTGATGAACACCTCGCCGGCACAGGTGGCGATCTCCGGCGCCCCGCCGCCGCCCGGCAGGCGCACCCTGGGATCATGGTAGTCGCCGATGAGGGTGGTGTTGAGGTTGGCGAAACGGTCGATCTGGGCGGTGCCCAGGAAGCCCACGCTGATCTTGCCGCCCTGCAGCCAGTAGCGGAACATCTCCGGCACCGCGACGGTGGTCAGCGCCGACTCGCACAACTCGCCGTCGCCGATGGAGAGCGGCAGCACGTCGGGCCTGGTCTGCAGGGTGCCGGATTCGTAGATCAGCACCACGTCGGGGGCATGGGTCAGGCGCGCCAGGTTGGCGGCCTCGGAGGGCAGGCCGATGCCGACGAAGCAGGTCATGCCGTTTTCCAGGGCGCGGGCGGCGGTGACGGTCATCATCTCCGCGGAGGTGTAATCGAGGCTCATCAGGCGTTCCCCCCTGCATTCATGACGTTCTCTTCGATCCAGGCCGTGAAGGCGTCGCGATCCCGGGCGATGGCATCCCACTCCTTGTAGAAGGCGTTGTTGCGCGGGTAGTAGCCGTGGGCATAGGAGGGCAGCGAGCCCTTCTCGGCCACGGCGATGGCGCTGATGGCCCAGCCCGGGATGATGCAGGCGTTGGGATGGTAGTCGGCCTGAGTGGTCAGGTCGTCGACGATCTCCTCCACGGTGACGATGCTCTGCGTTGCCGCCAGCACGGCCTCCTTCTGCACGCCGACGATGCCCTCCACCAGAACGTTACCCTTCCGGTCGGCCTTCTGGGCGTGGACGATGGAGACGTCCGGGCGCACCGAGGGCACCGCCGCCAGGCGCTCGCCGGTGAAGGGGCACTCGATGAACTTGATCTGGTCGTTGACGTTGGGCAGTTCGCTGCCCACGTAGCCGCGCAGCACGGCGAGCGGCAGCCCGGCGGCCCCGGCCTCGAAGGCGCAGGCCATGGCGGCATGGCTGTGCTCGAGGATCTCGATCCTGCGGGGCCAGCCCTTCTCCACGGCGTCGCGCAGGCGGTGCAGCGAGCCCACCCCGGGGTTGCCGCCCCAGGAGAAGATCACCTTCTTCGCGCAGCCCGCGCCGATCAACTGGTCGTACACCAGGTCGGGGGTCATGCGGATCAGGGTCAGGTCGCGCTTGCCCTGGCGAATCACCTCGTGACCCGCGGCGAAGGGAATCAGGTGGGTGAAGCCCTCCATGGCCACGGTGGCGCCGTCCTCGACGTAGCGCGCGACCGCGTCATGCAGGCTCAGGAACTCGGCCATGGGATCTCCTCCTGGCGGTGGCTCTCTCGATAAGTTCGAATAGCGAACTTTGATTTGTGATGCGAACAAATTACGCCCGTCGTCTTCGCTCGTCAAATCCCGCCGAGCGAACACGAAAAAGAGGAGGCCTGGCCTCCCCTCGCGATCATGCTGGGTAAAATTCTTATATTTCAGTCGATTACCGGCCCTCCAGCCAGGCGATGGCGCGCTGGACCTGGGCTCGGCTACTACCAAGGTATAAGGTCGGATCACTGGCCCGCTCGAGGTCGGCACGCTCGACGCGACCTCTCACCTCCTCGTGCCCCGCCAGGACCTCGGCGTAGGGGCGGCCGGTCAGGCGTGCCGTCTCGGCGGCCTCGGCGCTGATGCGCTTGGCGGCATCCTGGCCCACCACCGGGGCCAGCAGCCGCGAGACCGGCTCGGCCATGATGCCGCCGCCCGTCGCCGCCAGGTTGCGCTGCATGGCCTCGGGGTGCACCTCCAGCCCCTCGAGAAGCACGGCGGCCTGCTCCAGCGCGCCTTCCAGCAGCAGGGCGCTGTCGACCAGCGGCGCCCACTCGGCATGCCACTCCCCCAGCCCTCGCTCCAGCGGCTGGGCGGCGGCATTGAGCAGCACCGTGGTGTGGCCGTGCACCTGGCGGGCAGCCCCGCGGATCAGTGCACAGCGTACCGGGTTGCGCTTGTGGGGCATCGACGAGGACTCCCCCATGCCCGGTGCCGTCGGCTCGGCGACCTCGCCGACCTCGGTCTGGGTCAGCAGGGCCACGTCCAGGGCCAGCTTCTCGGCGGCGCCGGCCACGGCATCCAGCGCCGTGGCCAGGGCATGGATCGGTTGACGATCGGTATGCCAGGGCAGTACCGGCGCCATCAGGCCGAGCCGCTCGGCCAGGGCATCCATGAAGTCGAGCCCCAGGTCGTCCCTGCCAGGCCCTTCCAGGCCAGAGTGCACCCCCACGGCGCCGCCGAACTGCACCGGCAGCGTGACCCCGGCCAGGCGACGGCGCGCCTGCTCCAGGCCGATGGCCCAGTGGGCCACCTTGACGCCGAAGGTGATGGGCAGGGCCTGCTGCATCAGGGTCCGTCCCACCATCGCGGTCTCGTCATGGGATTGCATCAGGCACAGGGCGGCGGAACGGCAGCGCAACAACAGCGCATCCAGGGCCTCCAGGCGAGGCTTGAGGAGAAGCATCAGCGCCGAATCGACCACATCCTGGCTGGTGGCGCCCTGGTGCCAGCAGCGCTTGAGCTCCTCCGGCAAGGCCGCGCGCCCCTGCTTGACGAAGGGGATGGCGGCATTGCCGCCGCTGGCGATACCGCTGGCGATGGCATCGAGATCGAAGGCGTGCGTCCCGAGGCTATCGCGCATCCGCGCACTCGCCCCCTCCGGCACGGCACCGCGGGCCTCCTGGACCTCGGCCAGGGCCAGCTCGAAGGCCAGCATGGCGTCGACCATGGCCTCGACATTGCACTCGGCCAGCGCCTGCTGGCTCATGAAGGGGTGCTGGATCAGGGCGGCAGGCATGGCGGTCTCTCCGATGATATCGTGGGGCCTCGATCGACGGGGTCAGGCTCCACCAATGGTCGTACAAGTGTTCGCATTTCGAACAAGTATGCTAGATTAGCCGGCGGCATTTCGGCAACACGACCAGGGATAACGAGGGATGGAAACGGCAATGCAGGACGAGGCACTGCGTCCGGACGATCGTGACTTCGTCACCGCACTGGCCAGCGGCCTGGAGGTGATCCTGGCCTTCGACGAGGCCCACCCGCGCATGACGCTCAGCGAGGTCGCCACGCGCACCGGCATGAACCGTGCCCGGGCACGACGTTTCCTGCTGACCCTGCATGCCCTGGGCTACGTGCGCAAGCAGCAGCGCCACTTCGAACTGGCCCCCAAGGTACTGCAGCTCGGCTACGCCTTCCTCTCCGCCAACAACTACCGCAACGTGATCCAGCAGTTGCTGGAAGATATCACCACCGAGTGCGGCGAGTCGTCGTCGCTGGGCGTGCTGGACGGCGACGAGGTCACCTACGTGGCCCGCTCCGCCTCGCGCCACCGCCTCATGGCCATCACCCTCTCGGTGGGCACCCGCCTGCCGGCGGCCCACACCTCCATGGGCCGCATGCTGCTGGCCCAGCTGCCGGATGACGAACTCGACGCCTGGCTCGAGCGTGTGGTGCTGGAGAAGCATACCGACAAGACCATCACCGACAAGGCCGAGCTCAGGAAGTGCATCCTCGAGGTGCGCCAGCAGGGCTACGCCGTCGCCGACCAGGAGCTCGACTCCGGCCTGCGCTCCATCGCCGTGCCGGCCTTCGACGCCAACGGCAAGCTGCTGGGGGCCATCAACATCAGCACCAACGCCGCCCGCGTAAATCTCGACACCCTCATGAAGGAGTACCTGCCGCTGCTGCAGGAGAAGGCCCGGCAGATCACAACCACCATCAGCGGGTAAGAACGGCCCGCACGCCGGGACGGGTTTCCGGCATTGGCGTTGTCGATATCCGAGCGAAGCCCGACATGGACGACACCACGCTGGAGTGCGACCTGCCGGCAGGCACCCGTGCGACCCGTTAGCCTGCTAGTATCAAGCTTCCACATCGCAATCGTCGAGCGCCATGCCGCCGTCCATCACGACAACACGCATCCCCAGGGCTGACCGCCCCCTGCTGGGCATCGCCTTCATGCTGGGGGCCGGGTTGCTCTTTACCCTGCTCGATACCGGGGTCAAGTGGCTCACCCAGACCTACTCGCCCGTGCAGGTGGTGTGGGCCCGCTATGCCGGGCATATGCTGGTCCTGGGGGGCTACCTGCTCATGCTCGGCTGGCCGCGCTGCCGGGAAATCCTGGCCTCCATCGAGTCGCTTCCCGGTCAGTTCGTGCGTGGCTTGCTGCTGCTGGGGGCCAGCACCTTCGCCTTCCTGGCCTTTCGCGAGCTGCCGCTGCTGCAGGTCTACGTCATCAATTTCAGCGCGCCGCTGCTGGTGACCCTGCTGGCCATCCCGCTGCTCAAGGAGACGGTGACCCCGGCCCGCGGCGCCGCGGTCGCCACCGGCTTCATCGGGGTGGTGATCGCCGTGGGCCCGGTCGACTGGCGTGCCCAGCCCGCGGCCCTGCTGCCCTTCGGCATGGCCTTCTGCTTCGCGCTCTATCAACTCGCCACGCGACGCTTCGGCCGCAACGACCACCCGCTGGCGTCGCTGTTCTACGCCGGCCTTGCCGGCGCCCTGGCCAGCTCGGTGATCGTTCCCTTCTTCTGGACGCCCATCGCCACCGGCGACATCCCCCTCTTCCTGCTGGTCGGCACCCTGGGCGCGATCAGCCAGCTGGGCCTGATCCTGGCCATGCGCTGTGCCCCCGCCTCGCTGGTCTCGCCCTTTCTCTACCTGCAGATCGTCTGGGCCACCGTCTCGGGCTATCTGGTCTTCGGCGATATCCCGTTGCTCGAGACCTACCTGGGAGCCGTACTGATCATCGGCGCCGGCATCTTCCTGGCGACGCGCCGCGCCTGAAGCCGAGCCCATTCATCGCTCCCGGCACGTCATGCAGGCGAGATTCCCTGGCCGCACTTGACCCCATCGGCCACGAGGCACACAGCAGTGCCCCCTAGTCATCCCGCTCCAGGTGCGCCACCCAGGAGTCGACGCCCGGCAACCCCCGGCTGCCGGCCTGGAAGTCCGGCCCCATGTCGGGCAGCTCGTGGGCGATGCCCTGGTGACAGTCGATGCAGGTCGCCTCGCCGCTGGCCAGGCTCGTGGAGTGGGCCTGGGCGGCGCGGGCGCTCTGCTCGGTGAAGTCCATGTGCTCGAACTCGTGGCAATTGCGGCACTCCAGGGAGTCGTTGGCGCGCAGCCGCGCCCACTCCCGCTCGGCGAGCTCGCGACGCTTGGCCTCGAACTTCTCCTCGGTGTCGATGGTGCCGAAGATCCAGCCCCATACCTCCTTGGAGGCCTCCATCTTGCGTGCCATCTTGTGGGTCCAGTCATGGGGCACATGGCAGTCGGCACACTGTGCCCTGACGCCCGAACGGTTGCTGTAGTGGATCGTGCCCTGCATCTCGCGCAGGGGGTTGCGCTCCATCTCGTGGCAGGAGACGCAGAACTGCTGGGTGTTGGTGGCCTCGACCGCGGTATTGAAACCGCCCCAGAACAGCACCCCGGCGATGAAGCCGCCCAGGGTCAGGAACCCCAGGCTGAAATGCAGGCTGGGACGGGTGAGGATCTGCCAGTAGCGTGCCAGCCAGCGTCTCATGGTTCGTCCCCCTCACGCTCCCTGGCCATCTCGCCCAGTACTTCGTCCACGGTGAGGAAGCTGTTGCCGACGATCGGTACCGCATTCGTCTGGGGCACATGGCACTGGGTACAGAAGTAGCGATCCGGTGACACCGCCGCCAGCACCTGCTTGTCGCGGTCCATGAAGTGGGTAACGCTGACCATCGGTGCCCCGGCCTCCACGGCCTCGCTGCGGCTATGGCAGGTCAGGCAGCGATTGCTGCGCCGGTCCACCTGGTAGTCGCGGATGTCGTGGGGAATCACCGGGGGCTGCTCCGGATAGTTGAGGACCTCCCTTCCGGGTTCCCGCGACTGCCCGGCCATGGGAGGAGCCGGCAGGGTCTGGCTGACCGTGCCGCCAGGGCGCAGGCCGTCGGGTGCCGGGGCGTCCCGGTGCTCTTCGGCCACCACCAGGCCGGCGAGGACGAGCGCCGACGAGAGACCGAGGATAGTGAGCCATTTCATCGCGTTTCTCCTTGCATCTCGCCTCAGGCCAGGCTGACCAGTTCCAGCCGCACCGCACACTTCTTGAAGTCCGTCTGCTTGGAGATCGGATCGGTGGCGTCCAGCACGACCTTGTTGATCAGTCGATTGGCATCGAAGAAGGGCACATAGACCAGCCCCCGCGGCGGCTTGACCCGCCCCCGGGTCTCGACCCTGAGATGCAGCTCGCCGCGCCGGCTGACCACCTTCACTTCGCTGCCGCGCCGCATGCCCTGTTCACGGGCGTCCTCGGGGTGCATGTAGAGCAGCGCCTCGGGAACCGCCCGGTGCAGTTCCTCGACCCGTCGAGTCATGGAGCCCGTGTGCCAGTGCTCCAGCACGCGGCCGGTACACAGCCAGAAGGGGTATTCCTCGTCCGGTGCCTCGGCCGGCGGCTCGTCGGGGACGGCGAAGATCAGCGCCCGGTCATCGGGCTTGGCGTAGAACTGCACCCCCTTCCCCGCTTCCACGTAGGGGTCGTACCCCTCGCGGTAGCGCCACAGGGTCTCCTCGCCATCGACCACCGGCCAGCGCTTGCCACGGGTCCGGTGGTAGACATCGAAGTCGTCGAGGTCCTTGCCCTTGCCGCGACCGAAGCGGGCGTACTCCTCGAACAGCCCCTTCTGCAGATAGAAGCCGAAATCCTCGGCCTCCTGGTTGGCGTAGCCCTCCTCCATGTCGGAAAGCGGGAAGCGGTCCACCTGGCCGTTGGCGAACAGCAGCTCGAAGAGCGTCTTGTCGCGCAGCTCCGGGGCCCGCTCGAGCAGTTCCCGCGGCCATACCTCGTCGACGCGGATGCGCTTGGAGAACTCCACCAGTTGCCACAGGTCGGAGCGAGCCTCGCCGGGGGCGTTGACCAGCTGATGGAAGAACTGGGTACGGCGCTCGGAGTTGCCGAAGGCCCCCTCCTTCTCTACCCATCCCGCTGCCGGCAGGATCAGGTCGGCCGACTGGGCCGACACCGTGGGGTAGATGTCGGAGACGATGACGAAGGCCTCGGGGTTGCGCCAGCCCGGCAGGGTCTCCTGCATGGTGTTGGGCCCGGCCTGGATGTTGTTGGTCACCTGGGTCCAGTAGACCTTGAGGTCGCCATCCTTCAGCCGCCGGCTCTGCTCCACCGCATGGAAGCCGACCTTCTCCGGGATGGTCCCCTCGGGCAGCTTCCAGATACGCTCCGCATCACGACGATGTTCCGGATTGGTGACCACGCGATCGGCGGGCAGGCGATGGGCGAAGGTGCCCACCTCCCGGGCGGTGCCGCAGGCCGAGGGCTGGCCGGTCAGCGAGAAGGGACTGTTGCCGGGCTCGGATATCTTTCCGGTGAGCAGGTGCAGGTTGTAGATCAGGTTGTTCACCCAGACGCCGCGAGTGTGCTGGTTGACGCCCATGGTCCAGAAGGTCATCACCCGGGTGCCGGGGTCGGCATAGAGTTCGGCCATCTCCTCGAGGCGGCTCTCGGCCACGCCGGACTCCCGCGCCGCCCGCTCCAGGGTGAAGGGCGCGACATGCTCGGCGAACTCCTCGAAACGCATCTCGGACCAGCTGTTCGCGTTGTCGGCGTTGGCGGCCGCCTGCTGGCGCGGATCCTCGTCCCGCAGGCCATAGCCGATATCGGTGGTGGCTCGGGCGAACCCCACGTGGTCGTCGACGAACGCCCGGTCGACCCGTCCTGTCTGGATGATGTGGTTGGCGATGTAGTTGAGGATGACCACATCGGCATGGGGCCTCATCACCATGGGAATGTCGGCCAGGTCGAAGCTGCGGTGCTCGTACGTGGAGAGCACCGCCACCCGGGTATCCGGGTAGGAGAGCCGGCGGTCGGTGACCCGCGTCCAGAGCACCGGATGCATCTCGGCCATGTTGGAGCCCCACAGCACGAAGGCGTCGGCGTGCTCGATGTCGTCGTAGACGCCCATGGGCTCATCGGAGCCGAAGCTGCGCATGAAGCCGAACACCGCCGAGGCCATGCAGTGGCGGGCATTGGGGTCGATGTTGTTGGAGCGGAAACCGGCCTTGAACAGCTTGCTCGCCGCATAGCCCTCCCAGATGGTCCACTGGCCGGAACCGAACATGGCCACGCTCTCGGGGCCGTGGTCGCGGATGGCGGCCTTGAACTTCTCGGCCATCAGATCCAGGGCCTCGTCCCAGGAAACCGGCTCGAAGTCCCCCCGCTTGTCGAAGACGCCGTTGCGCTTGCGCAGCAGGGGCTGGCGCAGCCGATCCTCGCCGTAGAGGATCTTCGACAGGAAGTAGCCCTTGACGCAGTTGAGCCCGCGGTTGACCTCCGAATGGATATCGCCGTGGGTGGCGACGATGCGGTCGTTCTGGGTCGCCACCATCACGCTGCAACCCACCCCGCAGAAGCGGCAGGGCGCCTTGTTCCAGTTCAGCCTTGTCAGCTCGGCATTGGTGATCAGGTTGCTGGCGCCGGCGGGCATGGTCATGCCGGCGGTGGCCGCGGCGACGGCTGCCGCATTGGCCTTGGCGAATTCACGACGGGTCAGCTTCATGGTATCGGGGCCTCTTCCGGTTCATCGGCGGTATCCGGGTCGAGCAGTTGGTGATACACCAGTGCCGCACCGAGCACGGCAGGATGTGACTGGAGCGAGTCGATCACCTCGAGGATCCGGGCTTCCCGGCGACTTTCCATGACCACCACCAGCTTCCCGGCCGGGTCCTCAGCCCTGAGTTCACAGCCGGGCTCGGTGGCCAGCCATTCGGTGATCTCGTCGCGATGTGCTGGCTGGACATGGACCAGAAAACTGGCGATATGCAGGGCGTCAGTCGGCATGGGCCACCTCCTGGCTTGCCATGACGATGGCGTGGTTCGGGCACTGGACCTGGCAGGCACCGCAGCCGGTACAGGCCTGGGTATCCACCCGGGGGCGCGGGGGGCGGCCCGCTTCCGGGGGAAAGCGGATGGCGCCCCACTCGCAGGCATCCTGGCAGCTCTGGCAGTGAATCCGGGCCAGGGCCAGGCAGTTCGACTCGACCCTGGCATGCCAGGGAAAGGCGGGGCGCTGCAGGTCGAAGACAGGGGCGTCACAGGCCTCGACACAGGCACCACAGAGGGTGCAGGCCCGTTCATCGAGGCACAGCTCGGGGTAGCCGCCGCCACCGTGATGCAGCACGCCCTCCGGGCAGGCCTCGATGCAGGCATCACAGCGAATGCACTGCTCGGTGAAATCCTCGCCGGACCACGGAGGCCGGCGGACGGGTCCACGCCCGCTCAGCGTGCGGAAGAACTCGCGGCGACTGCCCCTGGGGACGGAACCGTTGCTGTCGAGGGGGCGGGTGTCGGGGTTGTTGTTGTTGTCTGGAGCCTGCATGCCACCCTCCGATCAGGCCGGCGGGCCGGGCGGACCGACGAAGAGCTGGTACATCCAGACGGCAAAACCGTAGCCACCGACCACGGCAATCGCCAGGATCGGGAACAACAGGACAGCGATGAACAGGAACAGCCTGAACTCCTGCTTCCTGCGGACCTCCGGTGCGGCAGTATCCGGCTCCTCCATGACAATCCCCTCCTCCCGGTGACGGACTTTCACGCGCACTGGCTCTCAGGGTAGCCAAGATTCCCGACTTGTCAGTGCCCCGGTCGGGCACGTCGGTCCGCGGGCCCGCCGTTGGTGGGCCCGCGAAAGAGCAAGGGGGAGAGAGCGGTTCAGCTCGAACCGGACGCCTCGATCACGGCGTCCAGGGCGGCATGGTAGCCCTGGCTGCCGAGGCCGGCGATCACGCCGTCGGCACGCAGCGAGACATAGGAGCGGTGACGGAAGCTTTCCCGCTTGTGGACGTTGGAGAGGTGTACCTCGATCACCCTGCCCTCGAAGGCGTTGAGGGCATCGAGGATCGCCACCGAGGTATGGGTATAGGCCGCGGGGTTGATGATGATGGCGGCGGTGCCGTCCAGGCGCGCCGCCTGGATCCAGTCGATCAGCTCGCCCTCGTGGTTGCTCTGCCGGCAGGTGATCTCCCAGCCTCCCAGCGCCGCCTGCTCGTAGAGGGCGTTGTTGATGTCCTCGAGGGTCTCGTGGCCGTAGATCTCGGGCTGGCGGGTGCCCAGCAGGTTGAGGTTGGGGCCGTGCAGTACCAGTACCTTGTTCATGCGCTCGGGTGTCTCCATCAGTGTTTGGGCGAAGCGTCCCGTGTCGGCTCCAGCAGCCGCTCCCAGGCCGCGATGACCGCCTGGCGATGGGCCTCGAAGTCCTCCGTGCGGCCACGGGCGGGCTCGCGGGTCAGCGAGGCGCGGTGGGCGGCGCTGCGCAGGGCCAGGTAGGCCTCGCGCAGGCGCCGGCACTCCTCGGCGGGCAGGCGGCCGGTGGCCTCCAGGGTCTCGAGGAGACGCATGTTGTCGCTCCACTCCAGCAGTTCGGGCGTCTCGTGGCCCATGGAGAGCACGGCAAACTGGCAGAGGAACTCGATATCGACCATGCCGCCGGGGTCGTGCTTGAGGTCGAACTCGCCCTCGCCGCTCTTGCCGCCCAGGTGGTCGCGCATCTTCTGGCGCATCTTCACCACCTCGTCACGCAGCGCCGGAAGCTCGCGCTCGCGCCCCAGGATCTCGGCGCGGATCGCCGCGAAGCGGGTCGCCAGCCGCTCGTGACCCGCCACCACCCGGGCGCGCACCAGCGCCTGGTGCTCCCAGGTCCAGGCATCGCGGCGCTGGTAGTCGGCGAAGGCGTCCAGGGAGCTGACCAGCAGCCCCGAGTTGCCCGAGGGACGCAGCCGCATGTCCACCTCGTAGAGGCTGCCGGCGGGGGTCACCGCGGTGAGCAGGTGGATGATGCGCTGGCCCAGCCGGGTGAAGAAGACCGGATTGTCCAGCGGGCGCTTGCCGTCGGTGCTCCCGCGGGCGGCGCCGTCATGGATGAACACCAGGTCCAGGTCCGAGCCGTAGCCGAGCTCGATGCCGCCCAGCTTGCCGTAGCCGACCACCAGGAACTCCGGCTCGTGGCCGGCACGACCGCCCTCGGCACACTCCGGAAAGCCGTGCTTGCGGGTCAGGTGCTTCCAGGCCATGGCCAGCACCGCCTCGAGGATCACCTCGGCGATGAAGGTCAGGTAGTCGCTGACCTTCATCAGGTGGCGGGTGCCGGCGATATCGGAGGCCGCCACGTGCAGCACCTGGGCGTGCTTGAACACCCGCAACGCCTCCAGCTGGGCCTCCTCGTCCTCCTCGGGAATCCGCCCCAGCGCCTGGCGCAGCTCGTCGGAGAGTCGTGCCTTGTCGGCCGGCGTGTAGAGGGTCTCCGGGGTGAGCAGCTCGTCGAGCAGGATCGGGTAGCGGGCCAGCTGCTCGGCGATCCAGGGGCTGGCCGAGCAGAGCGACATCAGGTGGCCCAGGGCATCGGGGTTCTCGCGCAGCAGCGCCAGGTAGGCGGTGCGCCGCAGCACCGACTCCACCAGCGGCAGCACGCGCTCCAGCGCCGTGTCCGGCGCCTCGCTCTGTACCACGGCATCCATCAGCAGCGGCATCAGCGCCTCCAGCCGCTCATAGCCGATGCGCTGCATGCCCTGCACCTGGCGCGACTGGTAGAGCCCGTGCAGCCGCCGCGCCGCCGCCGCGGGGTCGTCGAACCCGGCCTCCTCCAGCAGCTCGGCGACCTCATCGTCGTCGAGCTCGCCGCGCCACAGGGCGCGCCAGCTCTCCAGGGGGATGCCCTCCTCCTGGGCGGCGTCGCCCTCCTCGACCTCCTCCTCGGGCTCGGCGATCACCGCATCGAAGTGCCTCCGTACCCGCGCCCTCACCTCGTCGAGGCGCGCCATGACCGCGGGCCAATCCTCCATGTCCAGGGCCAGGGCCACCCGTTCGCGGTCCAGGTCGTCGTCGGGCAGGCTCTGGGTCTGGCGGTCCTCCAGGGCCTGCAGCACATGCTCTAGGTCGCGCAGGAAGACATAGTCGGGGGTGAGCTCCTCGACCACCTCGAGGGGCAGCAGGCCGAGCTCGGGCAGCCGCTCCAGCGCCGTCTTCAGCGAGGTGACCTGCAGCTCGGTGTCGCGCCCCCCGCGGATCAGCTGGAAGGCCTGCACCACGAACTCCACCTCGCGGATGCCGCCGGGGCCGAGCTTGATGTTGCCCTCCATGCCCTTGCGGCGAACCTCGCGGTTGATCATCCCCTTCAGCTCACGCAGCGACTCGATGGCACCGAAGTCGAGATAGCGGCGATAGACGAAGGGCCGCAGGCTCGCCAGCAGCTCGGCACCGGCACCGAGGTCGCCGGCCACGGGGCGCGCCTTGAGCATGGCGTAGCGCTCCCACTCGCGGCCCTGGTCCTGGTAATAGCCGGCCAGCGACGAGAAGCCGCCCACCAGGGGGCCGCCGTCACCCAGCGGGCGCAGGCGCATGTCGACCCGGAAGGCGAAGCCGTCGGCGGTCACCGCGTCCAGGGCGCTGATCAGCCGCTGCCCCAGCTTGGTGAAATACTCCTGGTGCTCCAGTGACTTGCGTCCACCCTCGGTCTCGCCCTTCTCGGGGAAGGCGAAGATCAGGTCGATATCGGAGGAGAGGTTGAGCTCGCCGGCACCGAGCTTGCCCATGCCCAGCACCACCAGGCGCTGCTCGCTGCCGTCGCGGCGTGGTGCCGGACGCCCCCAGCGCGGCTCCAGGAAGCGCTCCAGCCAGCTGAGCGCCCCCTCCAGGCAGGTCTCGGCCAGCCGCGACACCGCCGCCGCCGTGGCCCACATGTCGATGCCCTCGGGGCGGGTGAGGTCACGCCACACGATGCCGGTCATCCGCGCGCGCCGGAAGCGCCGGATGGCGGACTGCATGGCGGCCTCGTCCTCGGCCTCCTCCAGCCGCTCGTCGAGCCAGTCGCGCAGGGTCTCGGCGTCGGGGGCGACCTCGAGCTCGCCGCTGGCATCCAGGTGCAGCAGCCACTCCGGATAGCGCACCAGGGTCTCGGCGACGAAATCCGAGACGGCCAGCACCCGCGCCAGCTGCTCTCGCCGCGCTGTCGAGAGCCCCTGCCAGTCCTCCAGCGGCGACTCCCGCCCGGCCATCCCGGCCAGGTTGTCGGCCTGCTCCAGGGCCTCGGCCAGGCGCCGATGCACATGACGCAGCGGCGCCTTGAGGGGCTCGGGAATGTCGAACAGCGGAAGGAAGTCGTCGGAAAGGGCCATGGGCATCTCGCATCCGGATTGGCGAATGCCCCCAGCATAGCGAAGGCCAGGCGCCAGCGGCACCCGGCGCGGCGAATCAGCCCAGGAACTTCTGCCAGGCGAGCAGGACCCAGGTAAGCCCGGCCAGGAACAGCGCCAGCATCACCGCGGCGGAGCCGATGTCCTTGGCGCGCCCCGAGAGCTCATGGCGCTCGGGGCCGATGCGATCCACCACGCTCTCGATGGCGCTGTTGATGAGCTCCACGATCAGCACCAGCAGGCAGCTGCCGACCAGCAGGATCCACTCCACCGGCCCCTGGCCGATCCACCAGGCCAGCGGCAGCACCAGCACGAAGACGAGCACCTCCTGGCGGAAGGCGGTCTCGTGGCGGAAGGCGGCACGCAGCCCCCTGAGGGAATAGTCGGTGGCACTGATGAGGTGGCGCCAGCCGGTGTGTCCAGGTTTCATGACGACGTCCCTGTCAGTTCTCGTTGATCATCCGCTCGAGATCCTCGGCCAGCGGGTCCAGCACCTGGGCCCAGTTGAGCCACGGCGTGGACGAGGTGCCGTTGACCATCACGCTGAACACCCCCCAGCGACCGCTGCGGGTGCGGAAGTAGCCCCCCAGCGAGCGCACCGCCACCGGCTGGTTGAGGGTGCCGGTCTTGAGCATGACATGGTGCTGGAAGGTCGTTGAGCCGCGACGGATGAAGCGCATCACCCCGTTGCCCGGCGACTGGAAGCTGGCCACGAAGCTGGGGAAGAGCGCGGGGCGGTGGAACATGCTCTCCATCAGGGTATTCACCCCCTTGGCCGAGGTCCGGTTCTCGGGCGTCAGCCCGCTGCCGCTGCGCAGGAGCAGGGGGCCGTGGTCGGGGATCCCGGCCACGAACTGCTCGATGGCCTGCCCCCCCAGGAGCAGATCGGCCCGGGGGGTCTCGACCAGGTTGAGGGCGAGCTGGTCGGCCATGAAGTTGTTGGAGTGGTTCATGGTGCGCAGCAGCAGCTCCTGCAATGGCATCCCCTCCACCTCGGCGAGACGCCGTACCGTCGCGGGAGGTTCGGCGATGCTGGTGGTGGCGCCTTCACGGACCTCGATACCCGCCTGTGTCAGCATCGCCAGCAAGGTCCGCGCCGTCTGCAGTGCCGGGTCGGAACTGGCGCGATAGACCTCGCGTGGCCTGGCATTGGTGGAGATCTGGCCCCTCACCACCATCACGTCGCGTCCCTCCCGGGTCACGCGCTCGGCGTTGAGTTCGGTGCCGCTGTCGTCGGGCTTCGTCTCGACCCGGTTATCGATGTCGACGATCATTGCCTGACTGTCGCAGCTGGTGATCCGCGCCGGCTCGCCGGCGGCGGCGCCTGGCGCCACGCTGACGCACCAGCTGCCGTAGTTGACTCCCGCCGAGGAAAGCAGCGCACTGTAGGCATTGGCCACCCGCGCCTGGGCCTCGCAGCGGTCGGTGGTGATGCACTCCACCGGCCCGAAGCGCCACTGGCTGATCACCAGCCTGCCATCGACCTCCCGCACGCCGCGCTGGTGCAGCCGCTGGGTGAGCCGCCACAGGTCCTCGGTGGAGAGTGCCGGGTCGCCGCCGCCGTCGAGCACCAGGTCCCCTCGCAGGACCCCGTCGTCGTCGAGCTCGGCATCACTGACCAGACGCGTCGTGAAACGGTACTGGGGGCCCCAGCGATCGAGTGCCGCGGCGGCCAGGTAGGCCTTGGTCACGGAGGCCGGCGAGAGCTGGCGCTCCGGCTCGATGGCGCCGAGCACCTCACGGCTGTCCAGCAGTCGGGCCTCGGCACCGATCAGGAAGCCCCGCTCGCCGAGCTCGGCCAGGCGTGCGAACCCGCCGGCCTGCACCAGCGGCGTCAGCAGCAGGCAGAGCAGGAGGGTCGATAGCAGTCGTGTCGGCATGGCGGCCAGATCCTCATGGTGCGAGCAGTGGAGCGGCGAAAGCCGTCGATATCGAGGCCCAGATTAATGGGCCGACACCGAGGAGAAAACCTGAATCACCACCACCCCGCCAACGATCATGCCGAGGCCCAGCAACGCGGGCAGGTCGGGGCGCTGGCCATAGACCACCACGCCCACCGCGGCGACCAGCACGATTCCCAGGCCCGCCCAGATCGCATAGGCGATGCCCACCGGAATACTGCGCAGCACCAGCGACAGCAGGTAGAAGGCCAGCAGATAGCTCACCGCCACGACGACGCTGGGCCACAGCCGGGTGAAGCCGTCCGTGGCCTTGAGGGCAGTGGTGCCGACCACCTCGGCGACGATGGCCAGGGCCAGGTAGACGAAGGGCATCAGGCATCTCCTCGGAGGGCAGGGACAAGATCGGGAGCGTAGGGCAGGTCCACCATCAGCCGCCAGAGGGCCTGGCCACTGGCGTGGTACTTCGCCTCGAATGGGGTCAGGAACGCCTCGCCGGGGAGGTGGCGTTCCACCTCCGCCACCACGCCGGTGGCCTGGGCCAGTGCCAGGGCGAACTCCTCGACATAGAGCCGCCAGTTGGAGCGCAGCTCGAGCCGCCCGCCGAGTGCCAGGAGCACCGAGAACACCGGGTGGCCGTGCCAGCGCATCTTGAGATGCGCCGCCTTGGGGTAGGGATTGGGGTAGAGCAGGTAGTGACGCACCGGTTGCCAGCCTGCCGCCAGTGCCAGACGCCAGAAATCCACCAGGTCGGCACGCACCAGCAGGGCGTTGTCGGGCAGGGCGCCGTGATCCCGGGAGAGGCGATCGGCGCTGCGATCGATACCGATCACCGCATGGTCGGGAAAGCGCGCGGCCAGGCGGCGGGTCGAGAGCCCCACGCCGCAGCCGGCATCGAGGATCAGCGGCCGGTCGGCGCGAGCGGCGAGCCAGCGGGCGGCAGACTCGAAGGCCACCCGGGTATGGTCGGCCACCGGCTTGCGCAGCGGGTGCTCGAGGCCGCGCGCCACGCGCCGCGCCAGGTCCTGATGGGGGCCTGGCTGGTTGGAGACGATGGCACGGGAGGAGGCTTGCATGACGGCGACCCGGGGCGATTGGCGGAGCGCCATTCTAGCAGCCCGCCAGGCGCGACGCCGATGCCAGGCCCGGGAAAAAAATGGCGCGCCTCGAAGAGGCGCGCCCACGACCAACTCATATGACTCAAACAGCCGTTTCATCCTGACACATGACGGCGCGGATTTCAAACGGATGTTTCATCACGACAGATCCCGAACCACCCCCCGATGCCCTCGGCAGCCGCATGACGCCGCGGCAGGCCGGGTGCTATGATCCATGGCCTGATACCAACAACCGACTCGCAGATCATCAACAGCACAACGAGGAATCCGGCTTGTCACATTTACCGGTGATCGTCGGCATGGGCGGCGTGAATCCCGCCGGCAGGACCTCGGGCCACCAGGCGTTTCGCCGCACCGTGCTTGGCGCCCTGCCCGACGACGACCAGGCCCGGACCCTGCTGGGTCTGGCGGCGATGATGCGTCTGGCCAGCGGCCAGGACGATGGCGGCTGGAAGGACGCCGAGGGCCATGCCCTCGAGGCCTCCGCCATCGTCGAGCAGACCCGTCAGCGGGTGCTCGACCATACGCTGGTGCGGCGCATCGAGGATCCTCGCTTCGGCGACGAAGGCCTGCCCGCCCACCGCCGGGCCAGCCTCGCCCTGGAGTCACCACTGACCTTCCGCATCCGCCGTCGCCAGCTGCCGGCGGACCTGCCGCCCACCTGGCAGGTACGCGAACTGGACCGCCAGACCCTGGAAGTCATCGTGCCCGCCGGCCAGATGGATGTGATGCTGCCGGAGACCCGCCAGGCCCAGGTGCGGGCCGCCGGCCAGCTACCCAGCGGCTTCGAGCCGAGCCAGTTCTACCGCAGCGTGCACCATCCCCGCGGCCTCTCCATGGCGATCTTCGCCGCCAGCGACTGCCTGGGCGACAGCGGCCTGGAGTGGGAGAGCCTGCGCGACCGCCTCGACCCCGACGAGGTCGCCGTCTACGCCGGCAACTCCATCGGCCAGCTCGATGACGAGGGCTGGGGCGGCCTGCTCAAGAGCTTCGTCTCGGGCAACCGCGCCACTTCCAAGCAGATGCCGCTGGGCTACGGCCAGATGCCCGCCGATTTCCTCAATGCCTACGTGCTGGGCAGCGTGGGCGGTACCGGCGCGGTGCTGGGCGCCTGCGCCAGCTTCCTCTACAACCTGCGAATCGGCGTGGACGACATCCAGGCCGGCCGCCGCCGGGTGGTCATGGTCGGCACCGCCGATGCTCCGGTCACCCCGGAGATCATCGAGGGCTTCCGCGCCATGGGCGCCCTGGCCGACGACGACAGCCTCAGGGCCCTGGACGCCCTGGAGCTGCTCACCGATGCCGACTACCAGAAGGCCTGCCGCCCCTTCGCCCGCAACTGCGGCTTCACCATCGCCGAGTCCAGCCAGTTCATCATGCTGATGGATGACGCCCTGGCCCTGGAGAGCGGTGCCGAGATCCTCGGCAGCGTTCCGGCAGTGTACGTCAACGCCGACGGCTGGAAGCGCTCCATCTCGGCCCCGGGGATCGGCAACTACATCACCCTGGGCAAGGCGGCATCGCTGGTACGCGACATGCTCGGCGAGCCGGCACTGCGCGAGCGCACCTTTCTCCACGCCCACGGCACCAGCACCCCCAAGAATCGGGTCACCGAGTCCCATGTCTTCGACATGGTCGCCCACGCCTACGGCATCGAGGCCTGGCCGGTGGTGGCGGTCAAGGCCTTCGTCGGCCACTCCCAGGGCAGCGCCGCCGGCGACCAGCTCGCCAGTGCCCTGGGCAGCTTCGCCCATGGACTGCTGCCGGGCATCCCCACCCTCGACGAAGTGGCCCATGACGTCTACGCCGACCGGCTCTCGTTCTCGCGGACCCCGGTCGCGTTCCGGGCCGACGCCGCCTTCATCAATGCCAAGGGCTTCGGCGGCAACAACGCCACCGGGGTGGTGCTCTCGCCGGCGGTGACCGAACGGCTGCTGGTGCAGCGCCATGGCGAGACCGCCGTGGCCGCCTGGCAGGACCGCCGCGAGGCCACCCGTGAGGCTGCCGCCGCTTACCTGAGCCAGGCCGACAAAGGCCACTTCCAGGCCCGCTACCGCTTCGGGGAAGGGGTGCTGGAGGGGCCGGAGCTCGAGGTCAGCGACCGGCAGATCCAGATTCCCGGCTATGCCCGCCCGGTCTCGCTGGCAGTGGACAACCCCTTCGGTCGACTCGAGGACTGACAGAGATGAATATCGCCGTCTATCCCGGCACCTTCGATCCCATCACCAACGGCCACTACGACCTGATCGAACGCGCCTCGCGGCTCTTCGACAAGGTGGTGGTGGCCATCTCGGCCAGTCCCGGCAAGGGGCCGGTACTGGAACTCGACACCCGGATCGCCCTGGCCCGGGAAGTACTCGCCGGGCTCGACGGCGTCGAGGTGATCGGCTTCGATGGCCTGCTGACCGACATGATGGCCGAGCAGCAGGCGCGCATCATCCTGCGCGGACTGCGTGCGGTATCGGATTTCGAGTACGAGCTGCAGCTGGCCAACATGTACCGTGCCCAGGTCCCGGAGCTGGAAAGCGTCTTCCTCACCCCGGCGGTGGAGAACTCCTACATTTCCTCCACCATCGTGCGCGAGATCGCCAAGCTCGGCGGTGATGTCACCAAGCTGGTTCATCCCAGGGTCGCCGAAACGTTGAGCAGCCATTACAATGCCTGACTGGAATACTCGGAAAAGCACTTCCGCCCGAGTGCTGCCCCTGCGTGAGGTATCCCCATGGCCCTGATGATCACCGACGAGTGCATCAACTGTGACGTCTGCGAACCCGAATGCCCCAATGGCGCCATCTCCCCGGGTGAGGAGATCTACGTCATCGACCCCAACCTGTGCACCGAGTGCGTCGGCCACTACGACGAGCCCCAGTGCCAGCAGGTCTGCCCGGTGGACTGTATCCCGCTGGACCCGGACCACAAGGAGAGCCGCGACGCGCTGATGGAGAAGTACCACATCATCACCGCGGCCTGACGCTCTCCTGCCCACCCCTGGTCAGGACGCGACGACACCGGCGCCCCGCTCATCGAGCGGGGCGCCGGTGTGTGTGGCCACGCTATCCTGGCGCCGAGCTACAGCTCGTCGGCGCGCCGGCTGACCGTGCAGCCCAGGCATCGCCGAAAGGCGGCCTCGGCGGGCGTCTTGATCAGGGTCTCTGCCGCGGTGTCCACCCCACCCCCCAGGGCGGTGAACGGCAGCGACACCAGGAACACCGCCGTACCGCCCAGGGTTGCCGCGACCAGCAGCGGCCGGGCAACCAGCGCATCCGCCACCATGGCCCCGCCACTGGGTTGCGCCTCCAGGCGCTGCTGCGACTGTGACATCGCCGGCGTGCTGCCCAGGATGGTGACCAGCGCCAGCACGGCAGCCACCAGAATCTTGCGTGTCGTGATCATTCCCCCGCTCCCTGCAGTCCTTGTGATCCGCTGTTCCCATGACCGCAATCAGCCATGGCACTAAATGCGCTTAACTTATAGTCTAGATAAGACTACAGTTTGTCACATGAGTTTACATCAAGGGCAGCCGTCTTTCCGCAGCTGCCCACCCGACGGGCCCCGGCCCTCCCATGCATGCAAAGGAGCGCATGATGAAGCGTCTGATCGCCACCGCCGCCCTGGCCACCCTGGTCGCCACCCCCGCCTTCGCCCAGAGCTATCCAGGAGTGCCCGACGAGGGGCCCTATCTCGGGGCCGGCATCGGGCATGCGAAGCTGGATTTCGACATTGAGGGCTTCTACCGAGACTTGGGTTTTCCCAATGTCAGCTCTGATGATACCGATGTCAGCTACAAGCTGTTTGCCGGCTACCAGTTCAACCCCTACTTCGCCGTCGAGGCAGGTTATGTCGACTTCGGGAGTTTCACTGCCAGTTCGACAGCTACAGATTTTTCTGGGAATGCTAAGTTGAGTGTAGATGGTTTTACTGCAGCACTAGTGGGCAAGCTGCCGATCCAGAGTGGCTTCAGCGTCTACGGCAAGCTCGGTATGGTTGCTTGGGATGCGGACCTAAAGGAAAGCGCCAGCTTCATGGGAATGTCTGCTTCGGCCAGCTATGGCGAGGACGGCACCGACCCCTTCTACGGGATCGGCGCCGAGTATGTCGTGGACCAGATCATGATGCGCGCCGAGCTCGAGCGCTACGATATCAGCGAGAGCGGCGAGGACTTCACGATCGACATGATCTCCGCCAGCATCGGCTACCGCTTCTAGGCCAACCATTGCCCTCCAGCCGCCCCGCCCTCGCGCGGGGCGGTTGCGTTGCGGCGCCTCTCCCGCCATGCTGCACGGTTTGACCGACAGCGGAAGTCGCCGTGTCATCACTCTCCGAGGCCAGGCGTCCCGGGGCCGCCCGCCAACGCATCTGGGCGCTGGCCTGGCCGATCATCCTCTCCAATATCACCGTGCCCCTTCTGGGGCTGGTGGATACCGCCGTGGTCGGCCACCTGCCGGACTCCCGCTACCTGGCCGCGGTGACCCTGGGCGCCACCCTGTTCAGCTTCCTCTACTGGGGCTTCGGCTTCCTGCGCATGGGCACCACCGGGCTGACCTCCCAGGCGGTGGGCCGCGAGAACGACAGCGAGGTGCGCAACCTGCTGGGCCAGTCGCTGCTGCTGGCGGCCGGCATCGGCGCGATGCTGATCCTTCTCTCCCGCCCGCTGATCGCGCTGGGCCTGTGGCTGCTCGACGGCAGCGAGGTGGCCACGGCCCTGGCCGCCGAGTATGCCCAGATCCGCATCCTCTCGGCGCCGGCGGTGCTGGCCAACTACGCCATCCTCGGCTGGTTCCTGGGCCAGCAGAATTCCCGGGTGACCCTGGCGATCCTGGTGCTGACCAACGGCGTCAACATCGCCCTGGACCTGCTCTTCGTGGTGGGCCTGGGCATGACCAGCGATGGCGTGGCCTGGGCCACGGTGATCGCCGACTACACCGCCCTGGCCTTCGGCCTGTGGCTGGTGTCGCGCCAGCTCAGGTGGCTGGAGGGTCGCTTCCTGCGCGAACGGCTGCTCAGGCTAACCGCCTATGCCGAGCTGTTCTCGGTCAACGCCAACCTCTTCGTGCGCACCCTGGGGCTGCTGTTCGCCATGGCCTTCTTCACCTCCCGGGGCGCCGTTCAGGGCGACACCGTGCTGGCCGCCAATGCCGTGCTGCTGCAGTTCATCATGCTGACCAGCTACGCCCTGGATGGCTTCGCCCATGCCGCCGAGGCCATCACCGGGCGCGCCGTGGGCCGCCGCCGCTGGGACGAGTTCGGGCAGGCCGTGAAGAGCGCGGCCGGGTTCTCGCTGCTCACCGCCGCCGCGGCCTCGCTGGCCTTCGCCCTGGGCGGCGAGTGGCTGATCGCCCTGCTCACCGGCCTGCCGGAGGTACGCCAGACCGCCGGCACCTACCTGCCCTGGATGGTGGCGATGCCGCTGATCGCCGTCTGGAGCTACCTGTTCGACGGTGTCTTCATCGGGGCCACGGCGATCCGCGAAATGCGCAACAGCATCTTTGCCGGCCTGGCCGCCTACCTGCCGATCTGGTGGCTGACCCAGTGGCTGGGGAGCCCGGACTTCGAGAACCATGGCCTGTGGCTCGCCTTCCTGGGCTTCGCCCTGGTGCGCTCGGCGGTGCTGGCGGCCTACTATCGGCACTACCGGCGCACCCGCTGGCACGACCGCGCCTGACCCGCCTCGGCCCACTTTTGACAAGAGGTTGCATTGCCGGCAACGTTGACCCGGCCAATATCGCAACTTTCTGAGATTGCGCTACTTTTCCTGAGACGCCTCCCACACAACAGAAGAAGCGACACCGCCATGCTCAAGTTTCTGTCGAGGCCGGCCGTCAAGCTGGTCGAGCGCTACCTTCCCGATCCCTATATCTTCGTGCTGCTGCTGACCATCATCGCCGCCGCCGCGGCCATCGCCGTGGAGCGCCAGACGCCACTGGCGGTGATGCGCTTCTGGGGCGACGGTTTCTGGAACCTGCTGACCTTCTCCATGCAGATGCTGCTGGTGCTGGTGACGGGCTTCATGCTGGCCAGCTCCCCGCCCATCAAGCGCCTGCTGCAGAAGCTCGCCAGCCTGGCCAGGAACGCCGGTGGTGCCATCATCCTGGTCACCCTGGTATCGCTGGCCGCCAGCTGGATCAACTGGGGCTTCGGCCTGGTGGTGGGAGCCCTGTTCGCCAAGGAGCTGGCACGCCTGGTGAGGGTCGATTACCGCCTGCTGGTGGCCAGCGCCTACTCCGGCTTCGTGGTGTGGCACGGGGGACTCGCCGGCTCGATCCCGCTGACCATCGCCACCGAGGGCCACTTCACCGCCGACCAGATCGGCGTGATCGGCACCGGCTCGACCATCTTCGCCTTCTTCAACCTGGCCCTCGTGGCTTGCCTGTTCATCTCCATTCCGCTGGTCAACCGCCTGATGCTCCCCGATGACAAGGAGAGCGTCTATGTCGACCCGAAACTGCTGGAAGAGGACGACGAGGCGACCCGGGTACGCATCACCCGCCCCGCCGAGCGGCTGGAAAACAGCGTCACCCTGGCCTGGCTGGTGGGCATTCCGGGGGTGATCTTCCTGCTCGACCATTTCGTCCTGCGGGGTGGCGGGCTGAACCTCAACGTCGTCAATTTCATGTTCCTGTTCCTGGCCATCGTGCTGCACCGCACGCCCCGCAGCCTGCTGGAAAGCCTCCACGAGGCGATCAAGGGCGGCGCCGGCATCGTCATCCAGTTTCCCTTCTATGCCGGCATCATGGCCATCATGATCCAGTCGGGCCTGGCCGAGACCATGTCCGAGTCGTTGATCTCGTTCGCGACCGAGGCGTCGCTGCCGTTCTGGTCGTTCATCAGTGCCGGCATCGTCAACCTCTTCGTGCCTTCCGGTGGCGGCCAGTGGGCCGTGCAGGCCCCGGTGATGCTGCCTGCCGCCGAGGCCCTCGGCGTCGACATCTCCCGGGTGGCCATGGCCGTGGCCTGGGGCGATGCCTGGACCAACCTGCTGCAGCCCTTCTGGGCCCTGCCGGTGCTCGCCATCGCCGGACTCAAGGCCAAGGACATCATGGGCTTCTGCCTGGTCCAGCTGCTCATCACCGGCATCATCATCGCCGTGGGCCTGACCTGGTTCTGATCCGCCCTCGACCCTCTTGCGCCCCCTGCCAGTTGCCGGGGGGCGCCTCATCCTCCACCGCCGGCACGGGGCGTCGACGCCATGGCATACTTTCTCTCGCTGATCACGACCATCACCCTGATCCTCGAATCCCTGGGCGTCCTGATCATCGTGACAGGCTTTGCCATCGCGACCTGGCGATTCGTCAGGCACCACAACTTCTATGACAGCCGGCACGCCTATCTGGAGTATCGTCACGGTATCGGCCGCGCGATCCTCCTCGGGCTGGACTTCCTGATTGCCGGCGACCTGATCAAGACGGTCATCGTCGTCAACAGCGGGGAACAGATCGCCACCCTCGCCGCCGTGGTGCTGATCCGTGCCTTCCTCGGCTTCACCCTGCACGTGGAGGTCGAGGGGCACTGGCCCTGGCAGCCGCCACACGGCCCGCAGCGCCGCCAGAACCACGATTCCGACGCCCCCTGAGCCCGGGCAAACGACAAGGAGCCCCCGCATGGACACCCCGAACCTGCCCGGTCAGCACGAACTGATCATGACCGTGCTGATGACACCCGACATGGCCAACTTCAGCGGCAAGGTGCATGGCGGCGCCATCCTCAAGAAACTCGACGAGGTGGCCTATGCCTGTGCCAGCCGCTACTCCGGCCACTATGTGGTGACGCTCTCGGTGGACCAGGTGCTGTTCAAGCAGCCGATCCATGTCGGCGAGCTGGTCACCTTCCTGGCCTGCGTGAACCATGTCGGCCGCTCCTCCATGGAGGTCGGCATCAAGGTGGTGGCCGAGGACATCCAGCAGAAGCTGATCCGCCACACCAACAGTTGCTACCTGACCATGGTGGCAGTGGACGGCGACGGCAACCCGGCCCGGGTGCCGCCGCTGACACTCGCGACACCGCTGCAGAAGCTGCGCTTCGAGAAGGCCGCCCTGCGCAAGAAGCTGCGCAAGCAGGCCGAGGAGGAGGAGCGCCGCACCCAGGCCGAGCACGGCGTCGAATGAGGCGCCTCAGCCGCAACCGATAGCGGTGATCACCCCGTCCTCGTCCAGCCGCACGTTGAGGCGGTCGGCGCGGTACTCGAGGGTATGGGCCTCCCCGGGGCGCAGCACGCGAAACGCCCCGGCGCCGCTCTCCTCATGGATGGACTGCCCCAGGGTCTCGTCGTACTGGCGACCCACCCGATCCTGGACATGCCTGGCCCCGCAGGCATCCCCGCCTTCACTGACCCGGGGCGGTTCCGGCGCCGGTTCGCGCGGTGCATTCGACTGCGTCATGGCGGTACAACCTGCCAGCAGCAAGGGGCCGGCAATCGACAGGAGAGGCTTCAAGGGAAGGATCATCACGGCGCCTCCATGGCGGATGATGCGAAGAGGAAGCGCCGACCGGCGCAAGCGAGCGGGCATACCGGTCGGCATGCCCGCTCGATGCGTAAGTGACGCCAACGACTGATCAGCTGGCGGCATCCTGGACGGCTTCCCCACCACGCTCGACGTCCTGGCCGGCGCCCTCGAGGGTATTGCAGCCCGCCAGTACGCCGGCGATCAGCAGCAGGGTGAAGCTCATGGCAATGGCATTCTTCATGGCATGTTCTCCTTAACACATTCGTCGTCCATTCCTTGCCGCCACTATCAGCCTAGCAGCCACCCCATCGCCGTGTGTAACACCAGCGGGATCATTCCGCCTGCCGCTGGATCGCCTCACCTCCTCGTTCGATATCCTCCCCCGCCCCACGCATGGTGTTGCAGCCGGACAGCAGCGAGAGGGTGAACAGTGACAGCATGAGAACGGCCAGCATGCGTTTCATATCGGACTCCTTGCTCCATGAGAGGCCTGCCATACGACCCCGTACGCTTTCACTCTAGCACCGTCTGGCGGGAAGGAAAGGCGCCATCAGCCGAGCAACAGTCGCAGGATGATCGCCGCGATCACCGCAATGGTCAGCCACTTGACCCACAGGGCCCCGCGGGGGCTGACATTCACCTTCACCCCCAGCCAGGCGCCACACATGCTGCCCGCCGCCAGCACCAGGCCGTAGCCCCAGCGCACCTGGTCGTGATAGAGGAACATCGCCAGGGCGGGGAGGGTATAGACCAGGATGATCAGCACCTTGAAGGCATTCACCTGGCCCAGGTCGATCCTGAGCATGCGGTAGAGCACCACGATGAACAGGATCCCCACCCCCACCTGGATGAAACCGCCGTAGAGCCCGATGGCGAACATCGCCAGATAGACCGCCGGGGTGAGGCGATCGGCGGTCAGCGGTCGGGTGTCCAGGCGTGGCTGGGGGAGCAGCATCAGCACCGCCGCGCCAGCCATCACGACGATCAGCAGGGTCTCGAACAGGGCATCGCTGACCCTCAGCGCCAACCAGGCCCCGAGCAGCGAGCCTGCCACCGCCGGCACCGAGAGCCGCAGGCTCAACCCCACGTGGCGCGCTCCCGCGCGCAGGAAGCTGGCCACCGCCGAGACGCTCTGCAGCACGATGGAGACCCGGTTGGTACCGTTGGCGACCTGGGGCGGGAGGCCGAGAAACATCAGCAGCGGCAGGGTCAGCATGGAGCCACCCGCCGAGAGCACGTTGATGAAGCCAGCCACGGCACCGATCACCAGCAGGGCCAGCCCCTCGAGAAGCGTCATGCGGGATTCCCTTCCTCGTCGAATCGAAAGCGCCGTCCAGCATAGCCGGCCCGCTCGGCGAGGGGAAATCGTGGCGCCGCGGGCCGACGACTGTGCCATGATGCCTATCAGGAGAGTCCCGTGATAAGGAGCCCGCAAGTGTCAGACTTCGAGCCGGATGCCCGCCTGGTGGAAGACAGTTACCCCGTGACCGAGCTGCCGCTATGCCAGCTGCGGCTGATGAACGATGCCCGCTTTCCCTGGCTGGTCCTGGTCCCGCGCCGCCGCGGCATCAGCGAGGTGTTCGAGCTCGAGGATGCCGAGCAGCAGCAGCTGTGGCGGGAAGCATCCCGGATCGGGCGGGCCCTCAAGGAGAGCCTCGGGGGCGACAAGCTCAACATCGCCAGTCTCGGCAACGTGGTCGCCCAGCTGCATGTCCATGTGGTCATCCGCCGCCATGGCGATGCCGCCTGGCCGGGGCCGGTGTGGGGTCAGGGCGAGCCCGAGCCCTATGACCTGGATGCCCTGGCCACCATGCGCGATCAACTGCTGGCGCAGGTCGAGGGACTGGAGCTCGACTGATCAGCCCCCCAGGGGGTGGCGAGTCGCCCCCTCGTCGCCCCCTCGCGCCGGCGGCTCGCCCAGCAGCGGCGCGTTCGCCGGCTGGCTGACACCGGTCACCGCCAGCGACACTCCCAGCACGACGATGGCCAGGCCGCCCCCCAAGGCCGCCCAGTTCAGCAGGCGTCCGGCCCGCCGGGCACTGCTCTGGCGGGCCAGTCGGCGCTCGGCCCAGCCCCGCGCCACCACGCTGGCCAGCGCCAGCCCCGACACCGTCAGCGCCGTCCCCAGCGACATCACCAGCACCGCCGCCACCCCCACCGGGAACTGCCCCAGCAGGGTCGCGGCGCCCAGCAGCAGCACGCCACCGCTGCAGGGGCGAATACCGATGGCCACCACCGTGGCCAGGGCGGTGCGCCAGTCGCTCGCCTGCTGCGGATCCACATGGTGGTGCCCCCCGCAGCAATGGTGGTGATCGTGCCCGTGCCCAGGCTCCTGGTGCTGCCCCGCTGCCACCGTCAGGGGGCGGCGCAACTGCCGGATGGCACGCAGGCAGAGCCAGGCACCCAGCAGCGCCACCATCACGAAGCTCGCCTGCTCCACCCAGGCCACACTGCCCATCGCCTGGCGGGTCAGCCAGCCCAGCCCATGGACCAGCACCACGACCAGGGCGATGGCCACCAGCCCCTGCAACAGGGAGGCGGCGAAGGAGAGCGCCAGGGCACGCCGCACGGCACCGCCCTGGGAAAGCAGGTAGGTGGTGAGCACCGCCTTGCCGTGACCGGGGCCGGCGGCATGAAAGACCCCGTAGCCGAAGCTGATGCCCAGCAGGGTCATCCAGGTGGCCGGCGAGGGAGTCCCCGACAACTCGGTGATGGCCAGGGTCAGGGCACGGTGGAAGTCGCGCTGCCAGGCCACCAGCTGCAGGGTCAGCGACTGGAAGCCATCCTGGAAGAGTGGATAGAGCAGGAAGGCCAGCAACAGCAACCCCGCCAGCAGCAGGGGTCTCCAGGTCAGCCGCATGTCACCTCCCCGGTCTCGGCGAAGTGGCGACCGAGCCCCGGCTCGGCCTCGTCGGTGACATCCAGCATCGCCGCCTCCCGGATTCGCTCGGGGTCCGGGTCGGCGGGGATGATGCTGGTCACACACTCCCGGCCGCTCACCACCAGGGCGTCATCGAGGGGCGTCCCGTCGTCATCCTCGTGCACCATCTCGATGTAGTAGGTCGGGTCGAACACCTGGTAGCGCAGCGTCTCCCCGGCCACCGGCAACGGCTCGGCCAGCGGCAGCAGGAAGACGAACTCGACCCGCCCGCCGCGCTCCATCACCGTGTACTCGCTGACCTCGCCCAGTGGCACCGGCTCGCCGTCCAGGCGCAGTTCGGTAAAGTAGCCCTGCGGGGTCAGGTTGTCGCGGATCTCCATGCCCAGCTGGTCGAGGCCCGATTCGAGCCCCTCCTCGCCTGCGGCCCTGCCGAGTTCCTCGAGCACCACCAGGCTGTAGAAGGGGTCCATGCGCCAGGACTGGTAGAGCGCTTCCAGGCGCCCGTCGTCGTCGAATATCAGCCGCATGCGCAGGTCGATCCAGCCATGGGGGTGGGCCTGACCCAGCGCCGGCAGGCCCAGGCCGATGGTCAACAGGGCCACACCGGTGAGGCGCGACCGGACAGCAGCAGGGATCATGGGTGAGAGTGCCTTCATGTCATGTCGAATCGAAAGTGGGTGGGGTACAGGGCACGTCAGGGCAGGAGCCCCAGCCGATCCTGCAGCTCCACCAGCAAGGGGTCGAGGGTATGCGGTGGCATCGGGCGTCCTCCGCGGCTGGCCGAGACACTGACGTGGCTGTCGTCGCCCTGCCCGCTGACCTGCAGTGCCACCCGGTAGCCGGGCCAGCGGGCCAGTACCGCCTCCACACGGCCCAGCTCGCCATCGGCATGGCGAATGACATAGCCACGGTCCATCAGCACGGCGATGGCCTCCTCCAGGGTGGCCTCCGGCGATGCCGCGAAGCCCAGCTCCCGGGGTTCGGGCGCGGGCGTCGGCGTGGCGCAGCCCGCCAGCCAGAGCGTGGTGGCCAGCACCGCGAACAGTCTCGACGTCATGGTACCTCTCCCGTCGGCATGGCCTCGATGGCGCTGCGCAGCCGACGACAGAAGTCGGCACTGCTGGCACTGCGCGACCGGCGCAGATCGCCGCGCCAGTCGAACAGCTGGATGTCACGGGAGACGCGAACCTCCTCGGGCCCCGCGACCAGCGAGACCCGCTCCAGCTCGGTCGCATCCCGGGTCAGACTGCCCCCGCTGCCGAAACCGATCATCACGCCGCTGACCACGCCACCACGACCACCGCCCAGGGCATAGCTGCCGAAGATGCCGTGGCGCTCCCAGGGATCGTCGAAATCACCGTGACCGGGCAGTATCCGGGTGCGCTCGGCACTGACCAGTCCCAGCGACAGGGTGGTATGGCGAACCAGGAAGCCCTCCGCCTCGAGTGCCGACACGGCCCGGCGCAGCAGGGACTCGGGAGACGCGTCATCGACCGGCCAGCGACACTCGGCTGCCGGCCGCGGCTCGGCCACGGGGAGGGTGGAGGGGCTGGCCTGGCAGCCGGCCAACACCAGCAAGAAGGGCAACAGCCAGAGGCGCATGGGCAGTCTCCAGTTCCTGGATGCAGGGCAGTGTACGCGCGGAACCGGCAGAGTGAAAACGCGACGGGACTTCAGCCAGACGCCGGCGCCCGTTAAGCTGGATCGAGATTCCCGTGACACGAGCCCGCCCCATGAAGATCCTGATCTGCCCGGATAGTTTCAAGGATGCCCTGCCTGCCGATGCGGCCGCCCACGCCATCGCCCTCGGCATACGCCGTATCGGCAGCGACATCACCACCATCGAATGCCCGCTGGCCGACGGTGGAGAAGGCAGCCTGGACGCGCTGATCGCCGCCACCGGCGCCGAGCGGCGTTCGGCCGAGGTCCACGATGCCCTGGGCCGTCCGACCCGGGCGGCGTGGGGCTGGCACCCCGTCACTCGCACCGCCTATGTGGAGCTGGCCGAGGCGAGCGGCCTGCAGCAGCTGACCCCGAACGAGCGCACCGCCCTGCACAGCACCACCTTCGGCGTCGGCGAGCTGCTCCTCGCCGCCCTGGATGCCGGTGCCGAGCGCCTGCTGCTGACCCTCGGCGGCAGCGCCACCAACGATGGCGGCGCCGGCATGCTCGCCGCCCTTGGCGCCCGGCTGCTCGATGCCCGAGGCCTGCCGCTCCCTCCGGGTGGCGCGGCACTGGCTGACCTCGAGTGGCTCGACCTCTCCGGGCTGGACCCTCGCCTGGGTGGGCTGGCCGTGGATACCGCGGTGGATGTGGACAACCCGCTGCTGGGCGACCGGGGCGCCAGCGCCGTGTTCGGCCCCCAGAAGGGAGCCACGCCTGCCGATGTCGAGCGCCTGGATACGGCGCTGGCACGCTTCGCCGATCTCGCCGCCGAGGCGCTGGGCGAGGATCACCGTGACCTGGCGGGAGCCGGCGCCGCCGGCGGCATGGGTTTCGCCGCCCGCGCCTTCCTCGGCGCCGAGCTGCGCCCAGGTATCGAGCTGGTCATGGCCCAGGCCGGCTTCGATGCCCTGCTCGAGGAGGCCGACCTGGTGATCACCGGCGAAGGCCAGCTCGACGGCCAGAGCCTGGCCGGCAAGACCCCGGTGGGCGTGTCGCGGGCGGCGCGGCGCAAGCGGGTTCCGGTGGTGGTGTTCGCCGGGCGGCTGGCGCCGGGCTGGCAGGCGGCCTTCGACGAGGGGGTCACCGCCGCCTTCGCCCTGGCCGACGGCCCCATGGCACTCGAGGAAGCCCTGGAACGCTGCCCCGAGCTGCTGGCGGACCGGGCCGAGAGCCTCGCCCGGTTGCTGCTCGCCGCCCCGCGGCCATGACCGGTCCTTGAAATCCTGTGCCCCAGCCTGCATCTCATGCAGTGGCACTATGGAGGCAATGGCCAGAATTCGCTTATCCATCGCCATGCCGGCGACCTACACTACGCGCATCGCGATCAAGGAGGCATCCGCATGAGCAACACCAACACCATCGGCCTGCACGAGGCCAGCGCCAGCCAGCTGGCCGAGAAGCTCAACGAGCTGCTCGCCAACTATCAGATCTTCTACATGAACGTGCGTGGCTATCACTGGAACGTGAAGGGCCGCCAGTTCTTCCAGCTCCACGAGAAGTTCGAGGAGCTCTACACCGACCTGCTGGCCAAGGTCGACGAGGTCGCCGAACGCATCCTGACCCTGGGCCACCAGCCGGTGCACGCCTACAGCGACTACGTGGAAATGGCGAAAATCGCCGAGGACAAGAACGTCCACGACGGCGAGGCCTGCGTGCGTGGCGTCCTGCAAGGCTACCAGACCCTGATCGAGCTGCAGCGCGAACTCCTCTCGCTGGCCTCCGACGCCGACGACGAGGGCACCGCCGCCCAGGCCGGCGACTATATCCGCGAGCAGGAGAAGACCGTCTGGATGCTGGGCGCCTACCTCGGCTGATCGCCACGGAAGCCCCGACTCCCCCGCAGTTACCAACCGCACGCCGCCGCCCATCCGGGCGGCGGTGTCGTTACCGATCGCCTGGTCGGCCTGTCTCGTCCTCGACGTCCTCCGCCGCGGCACGCCGCAGCTGCTCCGGCAGCGGTTTCTTCATGCGCACCCCCAGCCGCTGCAGCTCCCCGGCCTGGGCCACCAGGCTGCCCTGCCCGGTGGAGAGACGCCCCATCGCCTGACGATGGCTCTCGCGGGCCCGCTCCAGGTGACGGCCCACATCCTCCAGGCTCTCGACGAAGCCGCTCAACTTGGCCAGCAGCCGCTCGGCACGCTCGCCGATCAGCCGCGCGTTGTCGTTCTGGCGCTCCAGGCTCCACAGGCCGGCCACGGTCCGCAGGCTGGCCAGCAGGGTGGTGGGGGTGACCAGAACCACCTGTCGGGCGAAGGCATCCTGGAAGAGGTCGGGATCGCGCTCGAAGGCGGCGGCAAAGGCGGGCTCCACCGGCACGAAGAGGAACACCAGATCCGGCGAGTTGAGCCCCGGCAGGTCGGGGTAGGCCTTGGCCGCCAGGCCGCGGACATGGTCGCGCAGCGACTGCAGGTGTGCCTTCAGCGCCGCCTCCCGCTCGGCCTCGTCGTCGGCATTGACCGCCCGCGTCCAGGCGGTCAGCGACACCTTGGCGTCGATGATCAGGTGACGCTCCTCGGGCAGGTAGATCACCGCATCGGGACGCTGGCGCCCCTGATCCCCGTGCAGCGAGACCTCACGGCGATACTCGATGTCGCGGCGCAGGCCGCTGCGTTCGAGCACGGTCTCGAGCATCAGTTCGCCCCAGTTGCCCTGCATCTTGCGATCGCCCTTGAGCGCCCGGGCCAGCTCACCGGCCTCGTCGCCCAGGCGAGCGTTGAGTCCCGCCAGCTGCTCGAGCTGGGCCTTGAGCGAGCCGCGCTCGCGCTGCTCCTGGCCATGCAGCTCCTCGACCCGGCGGCGGAACTGGTCGACCTGCTCGCGGAAGGGGCGCAGCAGCGCCTCCAGGCTGTCACGGCTCTGGGCGCTGAAGGCCCGCTGGCGATCCTCGAAGATGCGCCCGGCAAGCTGCTGGAACTCCTCCTTGAGCCCGGCCCGCGCCTCTTCGAGCAGCGCCAGCTGCTCGCGGTGACGGGCGACCAGCTGTTCCCGCTCTGTCTCGAGCCGCGCGCACCGCTCGCGGCGTTCGGCCAGCTGCTCCCGCGCCGCGGCCAGTGCCGCCTCGGTGGCCTCGAGCCGTTCGCGGCTGGCATCGAGCTGGGCATCGCTGTGGGCCAGCTCCTGCTCGAGGCGCCGGGCATCGGCCTCTGCCGACGAGCGTGCCGTCTCCAGCTCGGTCAGACGCGCCAGGGCCCCGGCCAGGCGCCGACGCCAGATCAGCACCAGGCCGAGAGCCCCGGCCAGCAGCGCCCCCAGCGCCACCGCCACCGGCCAGCCGGAACCGGCCCCTTGAAGTTGCTCGATCATCGCATCCTCGAATGTGTAGAGAATCGGAAAAGGGCTGCCATATCAGTGAACACCGTTCGAGGCTTCTTCCCCGGGCAGTTATACTCGAGACAGGGACCTGAGGGGTGAGTCGCCAAACGCCACGTCCACGGAGGACACCCCCATGAAAAGATGCTTGCTGGCCGCCACGCTCGCGGCCCTGACCCTGGCCATGAGCCTGCCGGCAACCGCCGACCGTCCTCGCCACGGCGGCTACGGCCCACAGGTGCATCACCACTATCACCAGCACGACTATCACCAGCACGACTATCACCAGCACGACTATCACCAGCACGACTATCACCAGCACGGCTATCGTGCCGACCGCGGCAGGCATCACCGCAAGCATTGGCACAAGCCGAAGCGCAGGCACCGCTCGGGGCCGCCGCGGGTGGTCGAGCACCACTACTATTCGGCACCGCCCCGTCACCGCCACTATCGGGAGCGCCACTACCGCGGTCATACCGATATCCCGCTGGTCTCGGTGGATGGTTACCCGCTGCTGCGCATCCAGGTCAACCACTGAGGCGGTGCCGGCGGCGGTGCCTTCCCCGGAGCGGAGTCAGGCGGCATCAGACCGCGCCAGGTCTTCGACCAGGGCTCGCAGCAGGCCCCAGAACTCCTCGACGGAGGCCAGCTCCACCCGCTCGTCGGGAGAGTGGGCACCACGGATCAGCGGACCGAAGGAGATCATCTCCAGCCCCGGGTACTTGCCGCCGAGAATGCCGCACTCGAGCCCGGCATGGATCACCAGCGCCTCGGGGGCGTAGCCCAGGCGTGCCTGATGCAGGCGACGGAAACGGTCCAGCAGTGGACTCTCCGGTACCGGTGCCCAGCCCGGGTAGGCGTTCTCGACCCGGGTGCGGGCCCCGATCAGGTCGAACAGCGCCCGGAAGCGATCCGACAGGTCCGCGGTGGCGCTGTCGCGCAGGGAGCGCACCAGGGCGCAGAGCTGGAAGCGACCGTTGTCGAGGCTGACCACGCCCAGGTTGCTGGACGTCTCCACCACACCGGGTACCTCGGCGCTCATGCGCTCGATTCCGCAGGGCGCCACATGCAGCGCGCCGATCAGCATGCGGCTGGCGTGGGGGGTGAGGGCCTCGGCGGGCCGCTCGTCCAGCGGCTCGAGTCCCAGCGCCAGCCCTTCGTCCACCCCCGTCAGCTCGGCACGCATCTCGGCCTCGAGCATCACCAAGCGCTCGCGAGCGTGCTCGAGCTCATCGGCCGGCAACGCCAGGGTGGCGAAGGCCTCCCGCGGCAGGGCGTTGCGCAGGGTGCCGCCGTGGTAGTCGATGAGGCGCGCATCGAAGCCCTCCAGGGTGCGCAGCACCCGCACCAGCAGGCGGTTGGCGTTGCCGCGCCCCCTGTGGATGTCGATCCCGGAGTGACCGCCCACCAGGCCGGTCAGCGACAGGCGCACGGCGGCCTCGTCGTCGGCCAGGGCAGCGGTGGGCAACTGGGCCTCGACCACCACATCGGCGCCACCGGCACAGCCGATGAACACCTGGCCGCGGTCCTCGGAGTCCAGGTTCAGCAGCACCCGCCCCTCCAGCCAGCCCTCGGCCAGGTTCAGGGCGCCCCCCATGCCGGACTCCTCCTCCAGGGTGAACAGCGCCTCCAGCGGGCCATGCACCAGGCTCTCGTCCTCGAGGATCGCCAGCGCCGCCGCCACGCCCAGGCCGTTGTCGGCGCCCAGGGTGGTATGGCGGGCGTGCAGCCAGCCGTCGGCCACATGGGTGTCGATCGGGTCGCGGGTGAAGTCGTGGGGATGGCCGGCATTGGCCTGGGCCACCATGTCCAGATGCCCCTGCAGGATCACTCCGGAAGCCTGCTCGTGGCCGGGAGTGGCGGCCTTGCGAATGCGCAGGTTACCGAAGGCGTCGCGGTCATGGGCGAGACCGTGTGTCTCGGCCCACTCCTCGAGGAGAGCGACCAGGGCCGCCTCGTGACCGGAGGGCCGCGGCGTGTTGCACAGGGTGCGGAAGTGACGCCAGAGCGGCTGCGGCGAGAGTTGCTCGAGATGTGCGTTCATGGGGGTTCTTCATCGACGTTAACCGGCCTACCTTACCCACCGGCCCGCGGCATGGAAAGCCTCAGTCGAGGCGCGCGCGCAGGGCCGCCACCGCCTGGCGCAACCGAGCGGTGGCCTGCCGCTGCCCGGAGAGCTTCAACCCTCTCGCCAGCCGCGCCATGCCGGCCCCCTGAAAGGCCCAGGCGACCAGCAGTCGCAGATCGTCGTCGTCGGGCGCCAGGCCCGAGGCGAGGGCATGACGCACCAGGCCCTGCAGCGCAGGGCGCGCCAGTGCCGGCTCGCGATGGCCGAAGGCCACATCGTCGATATCGCGCAGATCGCCCGGGGACGGTACCGGGCCCTCACCCTCGGCCAGCAGGGCAGCCGCCACCTCGGGCTCGAGCCCCGCGAGCTCGAAGGCCAGCAGTCCCGGCAGCTGACGCTGGAAGCGTGCCTGGAGCTCGGCGGCCAGCCGCTCGCCCCTGTCACTGACCGGCGCCACCATCATCAGGGCATGTTCACCGGTGGCGGTCTCACGGGTCAGTCCAAGCCGCACGGTGCGCAGGCCCTGCGCCTGCCAGAAGGCCACCAGCGCCGGTTCGGCACCGAAGCTTGCCCCCAGCAGGTCGACGGGTTCATGGAGGGCACGCTCCCGCTCGGCCTCGAGCAGTCGCCGACCGAGCCCTCGACGGCGCCGGTCGGGGTGCACGGCGATCCGCAGCACGCGCCGCAGCCGTCCTTCGAGTGCCTCACGACAGCCGGCGTGGGCAGCCAGTGACTGGGCCATCAGGTGCCCCCTCGGCCGTCGCTCCCCGCGGGCGACTCGCTCGGCCAGCCCGGCATCGAAGCCGCCCTCGTCGGTGGTGACCAGCACCGCCTGGGGGCTCTCCCCCGCCTCGAGGGTGACGATGCCCACCCCGGGCCCGTCCAGCAGGCGACGCAGGTCGGCAGGGGTGGTGCGGTAGTGGGCCTGCACCAGCAGCCCGAAGAGCGTACTCAGTCGCGGCTCGTCCTCGGCCAGCTCGGCACGCCGGACACGCCGCATCGTCAACGGGGCTTCCCTGGCCTCGCCGGGCTCGGCATCGAGCAGCAGGAGACGTGTGACCAGGGCCTCCAGCGGGTCCCCGGCAGCCCAGCGGATGGGAGTGCTCAGGTGGCAGGGCTGCCACTCGGGGGTGCGGCGCTCGAGGCGCTGGCAAAAGCGCAGGGCGAAGCCGCGCCCCGAGCCCTCGTAGCCGTGCACCGTGGTGGCGAAGGCGATCCGCGGGAAGGCCTCGAGCCACTCGCCGAGCAGGGTGGCGGGAATCGCCGCCGCCTCGTCCACCAGCAGCCACTGGCCGGCCCCTCCCACCTCGCCACGCCGGACCAGCGCCGTGAGCTCGTCCGGCGCCAGGAACGCGACCCTTCCGGTGTCGAGAACGAAATCCTGCCCATGACGCCCGCCCCCGGGGCAGAGCGCCTCCAGGCGCTCGAACAGCGCCGCCACAGCCGCCGGGCGCGGTGCCGTGACCAGGATCCGCGGCTCACCCGACGCCAGCAGCCGTGCACAGGCGATCCCCAGGGCCGCCGTCTTGCCACGGCCGCGATCGGCGGTGAGCACCAGCGGGCGACGCCGGCGCAGCCGGGTGAGCCGCGTCACCGCCTCGGCCTGGTCGAGGGTCAGGCAGTCGGCATCCCCGACGGCAGTGGCCAACCCTGCCGCCGGCGCCTCGGGCAGGCGCAAGCGCCGCGGCGCCTCCCCCGCCCGCCAGCGAATCACCCGCTCATCGGCATGCAGCAGCCGGGTGAGACGCACCAGGTAGTGGGCAGTGAGCTGCTCGACCCGCCAGGGGTGTTCGGCCAGGCGGCGGTAGTCGGCATCGGGGCCGGCACCCCAGTCGGCAGGGGTCATCAGCACCAGCAGGCCGCCGGCCCGCAGGGTGCCGGAAAGCGCCCCGAAGGCCTCGGGGTCGAAGCCGCTCGAGGCCGACACGGCATCGACCACCACCAGGTCCTGTTCGCCCCCCAGCCGCATGCGGGCCTTGGACGCCGGCAACCAGCTCGATGCCTCGATGCCCTCGGGATGCTCCGCGGACACCCACAGCGGCTGTGGCCAGGTCCTGGCCTGCCACAGGGCCAGGGCCTCGCGACGGCAAGCGTCGGCCGCGCCGGTCAGCCAGACCAGGCCGCGCCAGCGGCGCTGACCCAACTGCTGACGAGTCTCCTCCAGGGAGGCGAGGCGGTCGGGGATCATCCAGGGCTCCCTCGGTGGGTCAACTTTGGTCTAATGGCGAGCGGCCTTTCAACGTTGCCGATCATTTCGGCACTGCAACATCATTGTCATACAATCGTTTCAACACCCTGATTTACAATGGGTTACGCGCCAGATCCTCGAGGTCCGCCGGGGCTTCCACGAATCACCGAGGCGGCCACGGCCCAGGTCGAACATTTCCGTCGACCCATGCTAGCTTGATTCCTGTTGCCGAGTTGCCCGGCCGGTCAGGCCCACCGCAGAGGGCGCCACCGGAACCTGACGGCCGTTTACCATCGACTTCTCGACAAGCAGAACAACCCACAAGGGAGCACCTCAATGAAGAAGATGACCAAGTTCACCCTTACCGGGCTGGCAGCGGGCGTCGCCCTCGCGACCCTCGCCTCCACCGCCCAGGCCCAGGAACGCTGGACCATGACCACCACCTGGCCCGACAGCCTGGACCTGATCGAGATCGACCGCCACTGGGCCGACCTGGTCAACAAGCTGGCCGGCGACGAACTGCAGATCGAGTTCCGTGCCGGCGGCACCCTGATGCCCGGCACCGAGGTGTTCGACGCCACCGAGACCGGCAGCATCGAGGCCGCCGGCGACTGGCCCGGCTACTGGGCCGGCCGCAGCCCGGCCTTCTCGCCTCTGGCCACCACCACCAGCCTGTTCAACGCCGTCGACTACATCAACTGGATCCAGCAGTGGGGCGGTTTCGACCTCTACCAGGAGGTCTACGGCGACTACAACATGATCTATCTGCCCTACGGCGTCACCAACAACGAGTCCGGCTTCCGCGGCGGCACGCCCATCGAGAGCCTCGCCGACCTGGAAGGCAAGCGTGTGCGCCTCTCCGGTCGTGACCAGGGTCGAGTGCTCGAGCAGCTCGGCGGCTCCCAGGTCACCCTGGCCGGCGGCGAGATCTACCAGGCCATCGAGCGTGGCGTGGTCGACGGTGCCGAGTTCTCCACCCCGGGCGTCGACTACAACGCCGGCTTCTCCGAGGTCGCCGACTACTGGTCGGTACCCGGCTGGCACCAGTCCGCCAGCGTGTTCGGCGTGATGATCAACAAGGATGCCTGGGATGCCCTCTCCGAGGAGACCCAGGAGAAGCTGAAGATCGCCGCCGACGCCACCCTGGCCTGGTCGCTGGCCTGGTCCGAGCGGGAATCCACCGAGGGTACCATCAAGTTCCTGGAGGACGGCACCGTGATCAACCAGCTCTCCGAGGAGGACCTGGCGCGCATCCAGGACATCACCAATGACGTGATCCTCCAGGGAGCCTGCGAGGACCCGATGCACGCCAAGGTCTATCATTCCATGATCAGCTACCTGGAGCATTACGCCAACTGGCGCGATATCTCGGTGCCCTACAACATGAGCCGCACCATGGACAACTTGCCGTCGCTGGAGGAGATCGAAGCCTGTCTGTAAGCGCAGGCGAGACCTCCCGGCATGACCGGTAGGCACCTTGAACCGGTGGTTGACGGCGAGCTGGCTCGCCGTCAACCACCGTTGCGTTGTGCATCCTCTCAACCTCTCGGGAATCCGGACAATGAATGCCATTGCCAAGGCGATCGACACGCTCAACGAGGGCTTCGGTCGCCTGCTCGCCCCCCTGATCGCCGTGATCACCCTGATCGTGATCTATGACATCGGCATGCGCTTCCTCTTCGGGCGCCCCAGCGACTGGGCCTTCGATGTCACCAAGATGCTGTTCGGCGCCCACTTCATGCTGCTGGCCGCCTACGGCCTGCGCCACCACGCCCATGTCGAGGTCGACGTGCTCAAGCGCCTGCTCTCGCGCCGCCGGCAGGCCCTCCTCGAGATACTGGGCTACCTGATCTTCTTCGTCCCCTTCATCTGGATGCTGCTCACCTTCGGCTGGAGCTTCTTCATGCGCTCCTTCAGCCGTGGCGAGACCACCTACGGCATGGTCTCCATCCCCGTCTACCCGGTGAAGGCCGTGATCGTCATCGCCGCCGTGGCCATCCTGCTCCAGGCCATCGCCATCGTCATCCGCGCCATCCAGCAACTGCGGGAGGAAACGGCATGAACCTGAGTCCGGAAATGCTCACCCTGTTCATGTTCGCCAGCCTGCTGGTCGGCCTGTTCATGGGCCACCCGCTGGCCTTCGTGCTGGGCGGCGTGGCCGTCATCGGCGCCTGGCTGGGCCCCGGCGAGCGCGTGCTCGGCACCATCATCAACAACATCTATGGCAATGCCATGGACAACTACGTACTGGTGGCCATCCCGCTGTTCATCCTGATGGCGCGCTTCCTCAACGACTCGGGGGTCACCGAGAAGATGTTCGAGGCGATGCGCCTGCTGCTGGCGCGGCTGCGCGGCGGCCTGGCCCTCACCGTGGTCATCGTCTCGGTGCTGCTCGCCGCCACCACCGGCATCGTCGGCGCCTCGATCGCGGTGATGGGCATGATCGCGCTCGCCCCGATGCTCAAGTACGGCTACAACAAGGAGCTCAGCACCGGGGTGATCATGGCCAGCGGCTGCCTGGGCATCCTGATCCCGCCGAGCATCATGCTGATCCTGATGGCCAGCTACTCGCCGGTCTCGGTGGGTGCGCTGTTCGCCGGCGCCCTGGTGCCGGGGCTGATGCTGGGCGCCATGTACGCCCTCTACGTGCTGGTGATCTGCCTGGTCAAGCCGAGCTACGGCCCGCGGGTGCCCGTCGAGGAGCGCGCCGAGACCAGCACCGGCGAGCTGCTGGTCATGCTGGCCAAGTACGTGCTGCCGCCCATGTCGCTGATCCTCGGCGTGCTCGGCGCGCTGTTCACCGGCATCGCCACCGCCACCGAGGCCTCGGCCATCGGCGTCACCATCGCCTTCCTGCTGTTCCTGATCTTCGGCGACCGCAAGCCCCGGACCTGCTACCGCACCCTGCTCGAGGCCAGCAAGACCACCACCATGGTGATGCTGGTGCTGGTCGGCGCCACCGCCTTCACCGGGGTGTTCTCCCGCGGCGGCGGCATGACGGTGATCAGCGAGCTGGTGCTGGCCATGCCCGGCGGCACCACCGGCGCGCTGATCCTGATGCTGTTCCTGGTCTTCATCCTGGGGATGTTCCTGGACTGGACCGGCATCGTGCTGCTGAGCTTCCCGATCATGCTGCCGATCGTCCAGGAGATGGGTATCGACGTGCTGTGGTTCGTGGTGATGGTGGCGGTGGTCCTGCAGACCTCCTTCCTGACCCCGCCGTTCGGCTATGCGCTCTTCTACCTGAAGGGGGTGGCACCCAAGGGGGTCGAGATCGTCGACCTCTACAAGGCGGTGATCCCGTTCGTGGCGCTGATCGTGCTGGCCTGCCTGCTGATGGCCTTCTTCCCGGCGCTGATCACCGGCCTGCCCTCGATGCTGCTCGGCTACTGAGCCGCACCCCTCACCCGCACGACAGAGCGCCCGCCATGCCTGCATGGCGGGTGCTCTCGTATTGACGCCCGTCAGCCGAACGCGGCTGCAGCCGAACGACGCACCTGATACTATTCCCCACCGTCAACGCAACTCATTTGCAACTGCTCTGCAAGGAGTCACCCGCTTGTCTAGATCCAGCAGTGGCGGCCTGCCCGCCACGAAGCGCCGGCTGATCCCCCACCTGACCCCCTGGACGATACTCCTGCTCGGGATCGCCCTGATCGTGGCGCTGCCGATCCTCTCCATCATGGCGCACATCGTCATGCCCACCGAGGGCGTCTGGCAGCACCTGGCCAGCACCGTCCTGCCGCGCTACCTGGCCAACACCCTTTTCCTGGTCATCACGGTGGGGATCGGGACCCTGGTGATCGGGACCGGCACCGCCTGGCTGGTGGTGATGTGTCGCTTCCCCGGGCGCCGGCTGTTCGAGTGGGCCCTGCTGCTGCCGCTGGCCGTGCCCACCTATGTGATCGCCTATGCCTACACCGACTTCCTGCAGTTCTCCGGCCCGCTGCAGAGCGGGTTGCGCGAGCTCTTCGGCTGGAGCCACGGCGACTACTGGTTCCCCGCCATCCGCTCCCTGGGCGGCGCCGCGACGCTGATCACCCTGGTGCTCTATCCCTACGTCTATCTGCTGGCCCGTGCCTCCTTCATGGAGCAGTCGGTCTGCATGCTCGACGTGGGCCGTTCACTGGGGCGGGGCCCCTGGCGGCTGTTCGGCAGCGTGGCGATTCCCCTGGCACGGCCGGCGCTGATCGGCGGCGTGTCGCTGGTCCTGATGGAGACGCTCAACGAGTTCGGCGCGGTCCAGTACTTCGGCGTGGACACCTTCACCACCGGCATCTATCGCACCTGGTTCGGGCTCGGGGAGCAGGTCGCCGCCGCCCAGCTGGCGGCCTGCCTGCTGGCCTTCGTCATCGCCCTGGTGCTGCTGGAGCGCTGGTCGCGAGGCAAGCGGCGCTACTTCCACACCTCCAGCCGTTATCAGCAGCTGCCCGAGTTCCGCCTGGGAGGCTGGCGAGCAGTGGGCGCCTTCCTGGCCTGCCTGCTGCCGATCCTGGGGGGGTTCCTGATTCCCAGCGGCATCCTCACCCAGCTGGCGATCGAGCAGGGCGACGCCCTGTTCGGTACACGCTTTGTCGGGTACGCCCGCAACAGCCTGGTGCTGGCCACCGTCGCCTCGCTGGTCGCGGTGGCCCTGGCCGTCGTCCTGAGCTACGGGGTGCGCCTCAACGACACGCGATTGACCAGCACCGCCGCCCGCATCTCGGCGATGGGCTATGCGATTCCGGGCTCGGTGGTGGCGGTAGGCATCCTGATCCCCTTCGCCTGGCTCGACAATGCCATCAATACCTGGCTACTGGAGCATCGCGGCGAGGTCATCGGCCTGATCTTCAGCGGCTCGGCGTTCATCCTGATCTACGCCTACGTTGTCCGCTTCCTGGCCGTGTCGTTCAACGCCGTGGAGGCAAGCCTGGGCAAGGTCACGCCGAGCATGGATGCCGCCGCGCGTACCCTGGGGCAGACGGCCACCGGCACGCTCAGGCGCGTGCATACCCCGATCATGCGGGGCAGCCTGCTGGCGGCCTGTATCCTGGTGTTCGTGGACGTGATGAAGGAGCTGCCGGCCACCATCATCCTGCGCCCCTTCAACTTCGACACCCTGGCGGTGAGGGCTCACAGCCTGGCGGCCGACGAGAGGCTCGCCGAGGCCTCCACGGCCTCACTGGCCATCGTCGCCGTAGGCATAATCCCGGTGATCCTGCTCAGCCTGGCCATGCGGCGCTCGCGTCCCGGCAGCGGCAAGTGAGGGAAAGACGAATACCTGGGAGGGGTCCAGCCGCAACGTCACCGGCTGCCCCTCGGCGGGCAGGAAGACGCCGGGCATGCGGGCGTGGACGTGCGCCTCTTCACCGTCGGCCCCATGGGCGCAGATGTGCAGCAGGCTGCTGCGCCCCAGCAGCTTGGCCATGACGACATGACTGTACTGGTGTGACTCCTGCGGCGCATCCAGCGCCGAGACCTGCAGGGCTTCCGGGCGCACCATCACCCTCGCCTCGCAGCCATCGGCCAGCCAGCCGGCCTCGACCTTGCCCACCGGCGTCCTGACGATGCCGTCACGAACCACACCCGAGAGCTCATTGACCTCGCCGAAGAACGACACCACGAAGGGGTCATTGGGGGTGCAGTAGAGCTCGCGTGGCGTGCCCATCTGGATGATTCGGCCATCGCACATCAGCGCGATCCGGTCGGCCATGAACATCGCTTCTTCCGGATCGTGTGTCACCAGCAGCGTGGCGGCACCCACCTTCTTCAGCACGTGCAGGGTGTCGTCACGGATCTGGTCGCGAAGGCGCGCATCGAGGCTGGAGAAGGGCTCGTCGAGCAGCATCAGCTGCGGCTCCGGCGCCAGCGCCCGGGCCAGGGCCACGCGCTGCTGCTGACCGCCCGACAGCATGTGCGGATAGCTCTCGGCGTGGGCCGCCATGCCCAACTGCTCGAGCAGCACCAGGGCCCGACGGCGTCGCTCGCGGCCGGGCAGGCGCTTGAGGCCGAAGGTGACGTTCTCCAGCACCGAAAGGTGGGGAAACAGTGCCGAGTCCTGGAAGGCCAGGCCGACGCTGCGTTTCTCGGGGGGCAGGGTGCTCCTGCCAGGCCGAGCCACCGCCTGCCCGTCCAGGACCACTTGCCCGTGCTGCAGGGACTCCAGGCCGGCCGCGATCCGCAGCAGGGTGGTCTTGCCGCAGCCGGACGGCCCCAGCAGGCAGACTACCTCGCCCGGGGCCACTTCCAGGTCGACTCCCTTGACCACGTCGCGCTTGCCGAAGGCATGGTGGATCCCTGCCATCGACAGCGCCAGTTCACGGGTCCCGGAGGCTTGCATGAGATTGTGCTTCATGGGCGTTCTCGACATCGTGCCGGACAACATGGCCCTATCATAACCGATCCCAAGTGTTAATGCGTTTGAAAGAGACTCGCATTTCGATCGTTCCCTGCGCCAGCGCAAGAATCCGGCGCCCCCGGGCTTGACGGCTCTCGGGGGAGAGGGTTCAATGGCCACGAGTTAATGCAACGCATTATCATTCTTATTCCCGAGGCACACGAGGTCCCGATGATGAAGCCTGTTCGTTTTGCCGCCCCGCTGGCCGTTGCCCTGGCCAGCTCCGCCTTCGCCACTGGGGCAACCGCCGATTCGCTCAATGTCTATTCGGCACGCCACTACGACTCCGACGAGACGCTCTATCAGGCCTTCACCGAGGAGACCGGCATCGAGGTCAACCTCCTGGAAGGCGACTCCGCCCAGCTGATCGAGCGTATCAAGCGCGAGGGCGTGGCCAGCCCTGCCGACGTGATGATCACCGTGGACGCCGGCAACCTCTGGCGCGCCGAGCAGGACGGTATCTTCCAGGGCGTCGAGTCAGCCGTGCTCGACGAGCGCCTGCCGTCGTCCATGCGCCACCCGGAGGGGCTGTGGTTCGGCTTCAGCCAGCGGGCACGGGTCATATTCTATGATCGCGAGGACTTCGATCCGAGCCGGGTCGCCAGCTACGAGAACCTGTCCGATCCCGAGCTCGAGGGCCGGGTCTGCATCCGCTCCTCCAACAATATCTACAACCAGTCCCTGATGGCATCCCTGATCGAGCACCACGGGGCCGAGGGAGCCGAAGCCTGGGCCCAGGGCGTGGTCAACAACCTGGCACGCGACCCCGAAGGCGGCGACACCGACCAGATCCGGGGCGTTGCCAGCGGCGAGTGTGACCTCGCGCTGGCCAACCACTACTACTATGTTCGCCTGCTGCACTCGGACAGCGAGGCCGATCGTGAGGCCGCCCGGCGGGTCGGCGTGATCTTCCCCAACCAGGACGATCGTGGCACCCACATCAACGTCGGCGGGGCCGGCGTGGTCGCGGGCGCGCCGAACCGCGACAACGCCGTACGCTTCCTGGAGTTCCTGGCCTCCGATACCGCCCAGGAGATCTTTGCCAACGGCAACTACGAGTTCCCGGCGGTCGAGGGCGTGAAGAAGAACCCGGTGCTGGAGTCCTGGGGCGACTTCAAGAAGGACGACCTCAACATCAGCATCCTGGGCGAGAACAACCCCGAAGCGATTCGCATCTTCGATCGCGCCGGCTGGCGCTGAGCCTTCCGGCCCCCGCCCCACCCCGAAACGCCACCGCAGCCGCGGTGGCGTTTTTTGTTCAACTCTATGGTTGGCGAAGGTGGGAGCTGCGTCACGAGCGAAGATAGGTGGGGGCGCCGAGGCACAGTAGCAGCTCGCCCTTCGCCTAGTGGGCCTCGTCCCAGTTTGCCCCGCTCTCGGCCTCGACGATCAGCGGCACGCTGAGCTCCGCGGCGGCCTGCATGCGCCCCTTCACCTGCTCGATGAAGGCATCGACCTGCTTGTCGCGCACCTCGAAGACCAGCTCGTCGTGGACCTGCATCACCATCACCGCATCGAAGGCCTCGCCGGCAAGCCAGGCGTCGACGTCGATCATCGCCCGCTTGATGATGTCCGCCGCGGTACCCTGCATGGGGGCGTTGATCGCCGTGCGTTCGGCCCCCTGGCGGCGGGCGCGATTCTGGGAGTGAATCTCCGGCAGGTAGAGGCGTCGGCCGAACACGGTCTCCACATAGCCGTCGTCGGCGGCCTGGGCGCGGATGCGCTCCATGTAGCGCGCCACGCCCGGGTAGCGGTCGAAGTAGCGGTCGATGTAGGTCTGGGCCTGGTTGCGCTCGATATGCAGCTGCCGGCCCAGGCCCCAGGCGCTCATGCCGTAGATCAGGCCGAAGTTGATCGCCTTGGCGCTGCGTCGCTGGTCGCTCGAGACCTTCTCCAGCGGCACGCCGAATACCTCGGCGGCAGTCGCGGCGTGGATGTCGCGGCCCTCGGCGAAGGCATCGAGCAGCCCCTTGTCCCCGGAGAGGTGCGCCATGATGCGCAGCTCGATCTGGGAGTAGTCGGCGGCGACGATGCGGTAGCCGGGCCGGGCGATGAAGGCCTGGCGGATCTTGCGCCCCTCCTCGGTCCTGATCGGGATGTTCTGCAGGTTGGGGTCGCTGGAGGAGAGCCGCCCGGTGGCGGTGACCGCCTGATGGTAGCTGGTGTGCAGCCGCCCGGTGGCCTTGTTCACCAGCCGCGGCAGCTTGTCGGTGTAGGTGGACTTGAGCTTGGCCAGGCCGCGGTGCTCCATGATCACCTTGGGCAGCGGGTAGTCCAGCGCCAGCTCCTCGAGCACGGCCTCGGCGGTGGAGGGTGCCCCCTTGGGGGTCTTCTTGATCACCGGGATCTTCTGCTCCTCGAAGAGGATCTGGCCGAGCTGCTTGGGCGAGCCCAGGTTGAACTCGCGCCCGGCCAGCTCGTGGGCGCGGGCCTCCAGCTCGCGGATGCGGGTCTCGAGTTCGCGGCTCTGGGCATGCAGCCGCTCGGGGTCCAGCGCCACCCCGCTGCGCTCCATGCGCGAGAGCACCGGAATCAGCGGCAGCTCGATCTCCTCGAGTACCTCGGCGAGCCGGCCCTCGGCCTCGATGCGCGGGCGCAGCTCGCGATGCAGCCGCAGGGTGATGTCCACGTCCTCGCAGGCGTAGGGGGCGGCCTGCTCCAGGGCGATCTGGTTGAAGGTGAGCTGCTTGGTCCCCTTCCCGGCGATCTCCTCGAAGGAGATGGTCTTCTCGCCCAGGTACTTCAGCGCCAGCGAATCCATGTCGTGGCGGGTCGCCGTGGAGTCGAGCACATAGGACTCGAGCATCGTGTCCTCCAGGGGCCCGGCCACGGTGATGTCGTGGTTGGCCAGCACCGAGATGTCGTACTTGAGGTTCTGGCCGACCTTGGTCTTGTCCGGGTCCTGCCACAGCGGCTCGAGGGCCTCGAGCACGGCCTGTCGATCGAGCTGAGCCGGGGCATCCAGGTAATCATGGGCCAGCGGGATGTACGCCGCCTCGCCCGGCTCGAGCGCCAGGCCCACGCCGACGATCTCCGCCTCCATGTAGTCGAGGCTGGTGGTCTCCAGGTCGAAACAGAAGGTATCGGCCTCCTTCAGGCGCCCGAGCCAGGCATCGAGCTCGCCCTGCTCGAGGAGGACACGATCCTCACGCGCGGCACCCCTGCCGGTGTCACCTGCCGCGCCGGGAGTGGGCTTGCCGCCCTCGATGTCGTCGACACCCTCGTCCTGGCCCTCGAGCAGCTCCGAGAGCCAGGCCTTGAACTCCAGCTCGCGGTAGAGCTCGAGCAGGGCCTCGCGATCGGGGTGGGCGATAGCCAGGTCATCGAGGCCCACGGGCAGCTCGCAATCGGTCTTGATGGTGGCCAATTGATACGAGAGAAACGCCTGGTCGCGATGCTCCTCGAGCTTCTTCGGCAGCGTCTTGGCGCCCCGGAAGCCGAGCTCCTTGACCTTCTCCAGGTCGGCGTAGAGGGTCTCCAGCCCGCCCTGCATCCCCTGCAGCAGACCCAGCGCGGTCTTCTCGCCCACGCCGGGCACCCCGGGAATGTTGTCGACCTTGTCGCCCATCAGCGCCAGGAAGTCGATGATCAGCTCCGGCGGCAGGCCGAACTTCTCCTTCACGCCGTCGACATCCAGGGTCTCGTCCTTCATGGTGTTGACGAGGGTGATGTGTTCGTTGACCAGCTGGGCCATGTCCTTGTCGCCGGTGGAGATCACCGCGTCACGGCCGGCCTCGGTGGCCTGGCGGGCCAGGGTGCCGATGACGTCGTCGGCCTCCACCCCCTCGATGCACAGCAGCGGCAGGCCCAGTGCCTTCACGCAGGCGTGCAGGGGTTCCACCTGGGAGCGCAGGTCGTCGGGCATCGGTGGGCGATGGGCCTTGTACTGTTCGAACAGCTCGTCGCGGAAGGTCTTGCCCTTGGCGTCGAAGACCACCGCCATGGGGCTGTCCGGGTAGTCCTTGATCAGCCGCTTGAGCATGTTGAGCACGCCCTTGATGGCACCGGTGGGCTGGCCACTGGAGGTGGTCAGCGGCGGCAGGGCGTGGAAGGCGCGGTAGAGATAGGAAGAACCGTCGACGAGAACGATGGGCGTATCGGCCATGTATCGGCATCCATTGAGTCTGTGCAAGGAAAGCGTGATCCTGATCAGCCATGATACGCATTGCGCGATCCTTTTGCCGCGGGCGATAGGCGATGGATCGGCGACGTCTTACACTGGGGGTATCGCCACCCCCCTGCCATGAGCGGTCCTGGAGGTCACCATGAAGCCACTGCGACACTCCCTCCCCATCCTGCTGCTGGGCCTTTCTCTCGGACTCGTCGGCCCGACGGCCATGGCCCAGTCGTCCACCGACGTGGAGCCGGATATCACCATCCGCCAGGAGGAGGACCGCACCATCCGCGAATACCGGGTCAACGGCGAACTCTACGCCATCGAGATCCGCCCCACCCGCGGCCCCTCCTACTACCTCGTGGACCACGACGGCGACGGCAACTTCGAGCGTCAGGAGGGCGACCGCATCGCCGTGCCGCAGTGGATCCTGCGGACGTTCTGACTGCCCTCCCTGTCCTGCGCCATCGCGAGGTGCCGGGGACAGGTCGGAGATTGGACGCTGTCGCCGGAGAAGCCTCGCACCCTGCCAAAACCGGCAGATTCCGGCACGTGCATCACACTGCCAAGTCGCTACAATAGGCGGCTTGGCAACCCGGGTGAGAGACACATGGCCGTATTCACACCGCTTACCGAGACCCAGGTCGCGGACTTCCTGGCACAGTTCGATGCCGGCTCGCTGGTCTCCCTGGAAGGCGTAGCCGCCGGCACCGAGAACAGCACCTTCTTCGTCACCACCGACCGGCGCGAGCTGGTGCTGACCCTGTTCGAGCAGGGCGAGCACGAGGAGCTGCCGTTCTTCGTCGAACTGCTCGACTATCTGGACGAGCACCGTCTTCCGGTACCCGGTCCACTGCATGACCGCGACGGCGTGGCGCTGCACAGCCTGTCCGGCAAGCCGACGCTGCTGTTCCCGCGCATGCCCGGGAAGCACCCCAGGGCCCCCAACCTGGCCCAGTGCCGTGCCCTGGGCGATGTCCTGGGCCGGATGCACCTGGTATCACAGCATTTTCCCGGCCACCGGCCCAACCCGCGCGACCTGCACTGGCTGCTGCCCATGCACCACAAGGTGCTGGTCTACCTGTCACCGGAAGACCAGACCCTGATGAAGGACGAGGTGGAGATCTATCAGGGCTTCTTCGGAGACGCCCCCGAGCTCCCCCAGGGCGCCCTGCACGGCGACCTGTTCCGCGACAACACCCTGTTCGAGGGCGACCGCCTGGGTGGCATCATCGACTTCTACAACGGCTGCACCGGCGACCTGCTGTTCGACCTGGCCATCGTCATCAACGACTGGGCCACCGAGCCGGACGGCAAGCTGGATGCCGACCGCCACGATGCCATCATGAGCGCCTACCTGGCACGCCGGCCGCTGACGGCCATGGAGCGCGACGCCTGGCCGATGATGCTGCGCATGACCGCCCTGCGCTACTGGCTTTCGCGACTGCTGGTGGTCTATGTGGACCCGCCGGCCCACGACCTCACCCCCCATGACCCCGAGCAGTTCCGTACCATCCTGCTGGCGCGCCTCGAGCATGGCCCCCTGCCGTTTCCGGAGGTGGAGGCATGAGCCGGGCCATCGGCAGTACCGGCGGCCCGGCGCTGCGCGCCCGTCGCACCTGGAACATCGACCAGTGGGGCAGCGGCTACTTCGACGTCGACGATACCGGCCACGCCCTGGTGCGGCCCCTGGGTAGCGAGGCCGATGGCCCCGCCCTGCCCCTCGACGACCTGGTCGCCGAGCTGAAGCGTGCCGGCCTGCGCCTGCCGGTACTGGTGCGCTTCACGGACATCCTCCACGACCGGGTCGAACAGCTGTGTGCCGCCTTCGACACGGCCATGGCGGAGGAGGCCTTCGAGGGCGGCTATACCGCCGTCTACCCGATCAAGGTCAACCAGCAGCGCCGGGTGGTGGAAGAGATCCTCGCCACCCAGGAGCGTGGCCGCGGCCGGGTGGGCCTCGAGGCCGGGAGCAAGCCGGAACTGCTCGCGGTGCTGGCGCTGTCCGGCGACGGCTCCTCGCTGATCGTCTGCAACGGCTACAAGGACCGCGAGTACGTGCGTCTCGCACTGATGGGCGAGAAGCTGGGGCACCGGGTCTACCTGGTGGTGGAGAAGCTCTCGGAGCTGCCGCTGATCCTCGAGGAGGCCGAGCGCATCGGCGTCAAGCCGCGCATCGGGGTGCGGGCGCGCCTGGCCTCGGTGGGACGCGGCCGCTGGCAGAACACCGGGGGCGAGAAGTCCAAGTTCGGCCTCACCGCCAGCCAGATCCTCGAAGTCGTGGAGCAACTGCGTGCGGCCGACGCCCTGGCCAGCCTGCAGTTGGTGCACTTCCACCTCGGCTCGCAGATCGCCAATATCCGGGATATCCAGCGTGGCCTGCGCGAGTGCGCCCGGTTCTACCAGAGCCTGGTGACACTCGGCGCCCCCGTGGACACCGTGGACGTGGGCGGCGGCCTGGGCGTCGACTACGAGGGCACGCGGTCGCGCAGCTTCTGCTCCGCCAACTACTCCATGCTGGAGTACGCCCGCAACGTGGTCTACGCCTTCAACCAGGCCTGCCAGGAGCTGGACCTGGCCCCGCCACACCTGATCAGCGAGTCGGGCCGTGCGCTCACCGCCCACCACGCGGTGCTGATCACCAACGTGATCGGCGAGGAGCGAGTCAGCGACCAGCCCCCCGAGCGCCGTGTCGAGGGTGATCCTCAGGTGGACGAGCTGTGGCGGGTTCACGACCTGCTGAGCGCCTCACCCGAGCCCCGGGGGCTGGTGGAGGCCTGGCACGACCTGGTGCATGCCATGGGCGAACTCCACGAGCGCTTCGTCATCGGCATGGCCGACATCGAGGCGCGAGCCGAGGGCGAGGGCGTCTACTTCGCTGCCTGTGCCCTGCTACGCGAGCGGCTCGACACCCGCAACCGCGTCCATCGCGAGATCGCCGACGAGCTGGCCGAGAAGCTCGCCGACAAGCTCTTCGTCAATTTCTCGCTGTTCCAGTCGGTGCCCGACGTCTGGGGCATCCAGCAGATCTTCCCGGTACTGCCGCTGACCGGCCTCGATCGCGAGCCGGAGCGTCGCGGGGTGGTCCAGGACATCACCTGCGACAGCGACGGGCGCATCGATGGCTACGTGGATGGCCAGGGGGTCGAAACCACCCTGCCGTTGCCGGAGTGGCAGGAGGGGGAGGAGAAGCTGCTGGGCTTCTTCATGGTCGGCGCCTACCAGGAGATCCTCGGCGACCTGCACAACCTGTTCGGCGATACCGACTCCGTGGACGCCGCCCTGGACGCAAGCGGCGACTGGTCCATCAGCCAGATCCAGCAGGGAGACCGGGTCGCCGATGTGCTGGGCTACGTGAACTTCGATGCCCGGGTCCTGCGTGACCGCCTGGCCGAGCAGCTCGCGGCCAGCGGCCTGAGCGAGACCGAGCAGCAGCATTTCCTCGATGACCTCTCCGCGGGGCTCGAGGGCTATACCTACCTGGAATAGGTCGGCACGCGAAGGCGGCACGAAGACGCCCCCACGGCCTCGCCGATGGGGGCGTCTTGCCATGCATCTCGCGCCTGCTCAATCATCGACCACGCGGGTGGTCACCTCCAGGCCGCCGGTCAGGGTGAAGCGAAGCTCGGCGCCACGAGGCAGCGGCCCCACACCGGCCGGGGTCCCGGTCAGCACCACGTCGCCCGGCTGCAGGGTGAAGTGGCGGCTCATTTCCGCCACCAGCGTCGCCACCGGGAAGAGCATGTCCGCCCCCTCGCCATGCTGGCGCAGCTCCCCGTCGATCTCCATGGAAAAGGTCAGGGCGCTCCAGTTGGGCACCTGGGTGAGCGGCAGGAAGGCCGACAGCGGACAGGCGCCATCGAAGGCCTTGGCGATCTCCCAGGGGTGCCCCTTCTCCTTCAGGCGCGTCTGGATGTCGCGCAGGGTCAGGTCCAGCGCCAGCCCGATGCCGACCACCGCCCGCTCGGCTTCGTCCACGGTGGCATGGGAGAGCTCCTCGCCGATCAGCAGTGCCAGCTCGGTCTCGTAGTGCACCTCACCCCGGGAAAACGGGGCGTCCAGCGGCTCCTCGAGGGCCACCGCACTGGTTGCCGGCTTGATGAACAGCAACGGCTCGCTGGGCACCGGGTTGTCCAGCTCCTTGGCATGATCGGCATAGTTGCGGCCAACGCAGACGATCTTGCCCAGCGCATGGGGAAATTCCTGGCCATCGGTAAAACGTGGAACAAAGCGCATGGCGGGTCTTCTCCTTCTCGTTATGCGTGCCGCTTCTCAGCGACAGGCGTCACAGTCTACCCCACCTGCGGCGCGGGTCCACTCTCGGGGCCGGACAGATTGCCTCAGGCCTGCGGCGACCACTCCTCGTCCGGCGCATGGGCCAGGAAGCCCGGCCGGCGGCGGTGTGCCGCAAAGGGCGCCACGCAGCGGTTGTCGCGACGATTGTAGACGAAGAACACGTTGCTGCGCGGGTCCGGTGACATGTTGGCGTTGGAGCCGTGCAGGGTGTTGCAGTCGAACAGCAGCAGCCCGCCGGCGGCCCCGGTGGGCGCCTCGATGCCATGACGCTCGACCAGCCTGGCCAGCGACTCGCGGCTCGGCACCCCGATCTCCTGGGTCTTGAGTGACTGCTTGTGATGGTCATCCGGTGTCTCGCCCAGGCAAGGCACGAAGACCTTGTGGGAGCCGGGGATCAGCATCAGCGGGCCGTTGAAGTGATGGTTGTCGGTGAGCACGATGGAGGCGCTCACGGCATGCATGGCCGGCATGCCGTCCTCGGCGTGCCAGGTCTCGAAATCCGAATGCCAGTTGAAGCCCTTGCCCTCGAAGCCGGGCTTGTAGTTGATCCGCGACTGGTGCACATAGGCCTCCCCGCCGAGGATCTGGCGGACGCGCCCCATCAGCCGCTCGTCGTGGGCCAGCCGCTTGAAGACCCGGGAGAGGAAGTGCACCGCGAACAGCGAGCGGATCTCCCGGCCCTGCGGCTCGGTGATGCTGAAGTCACGGCCGCGGAAGTCCTCGCGGGCCAGCAACGCCTTCAGCTCCCGACGCAGCTCGGCGAGCTCGTCGCCGCTGATGAAGCCGGGCTCGAACAGGAAGCCCTGGCGCTCGAACGCATCGAGCTGCGCCTGGCTCAGGGGGCCGTCCTCGGCATGCCCCTTGACCACCGCCTCGCGGCGGCTGAGCCAGGGCATGTCCAGCGGTGCGGAGAGTCGGGTGGGATAGGAGTCCTGCCCGTGGCGTGGCGCACTCCTCACCTGGCTGGTCGGCTCGGGGGAGTCGCCGATGACGTGGAAATCTGCCTGTTTCGGCGCCTGCTTGTACGATGTCTGCACTGACATCCAATCACCTCCTGTGTATCCGTGATCAGTCTCAGTTAGCACTCGCTACGACGGCGGGACAGCCGCGTCGGGCTCCCGCAGAAAGCCGCGCTCGGTGATGTGGTGACGCTTCGACAGGGTTTCAAGGCCTGCAGGGATGTACTCCCCGGCCGCGCTTCCACCATACTGTGGGCCTGACCGACGACAAGGAGCCGGACATGAGCGCCGACCTGAACGGCCACCAGCTTGAACTCCTCGCCCGCATCCTTCAGCACGGCGGGGTGCTGGCCTCCCCCTTCGGCCACCCGGGCGAGGACAGCCTGCTGCGGGAAGTACTGGATGACATCGACGACCTGGAAGCCAGGGGGCTGATCGAGGTGAAGCGCGACCGGTCCCATGACGCCCCTCGGCAACTCGAGCTCACCGAAACCGGATACGCCGCCCTGGGGGCCGAATAGACGACCGATCACCGTCGCCCCCTCGATGGCAGCGGTTCGGGAAGATGCCGGAAGACGAAAAAGCCGCCTCGATGGGCGGCCTCTCTATGCTGCAACTCGTTGATTGTCCCGACGTCTTGATGGTGCCGGCACCAGGAGTCGAACCCGGGACCTACTGATTACAAGTCACAGCACCAAAAAATATCAAAAAATCAACACGTTACTGCGTGGAAAAAACTTCGTGGAATGCTTACAGAGGCGGCCTGAGGGCAGGCTCCATCATCAGCATCACACGGCATCATCAAGTAGCTATTGAAGAGCACAGGGGTCCAGCTGTCAACCTGTATGAGGGCAGTCTAATTCAGACGATGGTAGGAGGCGGGCCAGCAGCCGAGGGGAAAGCCCCATGAGGACGGCAAAAGCGGTGCCGGGGCATTAAAGCCAGCCCCTGGCACCGCAGGTGGGTCATGGTCAGATTTGCGCTCGAGCGCCGCTGAGCCTAAACACGCCCCTCGAGGGCGCTGCGCAAGCTGCCGATGTCGACCTCGACGTACTCAAGCGTCGTGCTGATGTTGCTGTGGCCAAGCAGCGCCTTGACGATGTGCAGGTTGCGGTCTGGGTCCTTCATCAGCTCAGTGCCTAACGTATGACGGAATCGGTGCGGGCTCATCTGATAGCCGCAAATCTGGGAAAGCTTCTGATAGAAGCTCTCCACCTGCCAGGAGTCCATCATCTCCATTCGGTGCCGAACGCTGAATCGGTTGACGTTGAAAATCTGCTCACCACGCTTGACCCCCACCATCTTAGCCGAATTCACCAGGTTCTCCAGGTGTGGATAAAGGGCATTGGAGATCGGAACAAAGTGCTCGCGATTGTTCTTGGCCCCCTGCCAAGTGGCGGTAAGCACTCGCCCTTTCAAGTCGATATCCTCGGGCTTCATCAGCAGTAGCTGGGTGAGGCGAATGCCCGTATGGTAGAACGTTTCAAACACCACCTCCCAGAACCAGACAGGATGCAGCACCGATGGAGTGTTCCGGTAGCACTCTATCTTCTTGTGCAGGTCAATCGCTTCCCTGGCCATCTCAACCTGGCGCTTGCTCAGGGTCTTTTTCCGCTTCTTCGGGGAGCTCACCTCCATTTTAGCAAACGGATTCGAGGAGATAGGGATCAGGGCATGATCTATCGCATGTTTGAAGAGGATTCTGTTATGCCGGCAGTAGTTGTTCCAGCTCGAATGTGCAAGGTTTCTCCCCGTCTCAGAGAAGCAGAAGTCCCTCCATTGTCTGACATCATCACGAGTCACTTCCTCAGGAAGCTTATCCTGACCAACGAACCGTCGAAAAAGCTTTACAGGAACAAAATATGAAGTTCTGCTTCGTTCCGTCAGCCAGCGCTCAGAAAAATAGGATTGCAATAAGTCGTCAAAGGTAAATGTTTTCATTCTTCGGGTTTCCCTTCAATCAGGTCAATAAAGGGGTTATCAAAAACCTCCTTACCCTCCTCTATCAGGTCATCCTTAGCCACAAGATACCCAGAAAGGGTGCTCGACTTCTTGTTTGGACCGACCACCTTTACCTTGTGAAAACTTCCGCCATCCTTGTTCTTCTTGTGCCGCTTCAGCTTCTGGAATGAGTCCTGAACCACTTTCCAACCTTTCTCTTCTCCACTCACCTCCTGACAGTAGCGCTTGAACACCTTGGGACTCACAACCAACAGCTTTCCATCTACTGCATGCACCAGGGCCTTCGAGTCATTCATCAATATCTTGTGAGAGCTCAGCCCACTCCTTATCCACTCCAGGAAAGCCTCCCCTGGTGAGCCCGCCTCGGGGCCCATTTCTTCTTTCCTGCCCTTCCCCTCTGACTTTTCACCTGGAGCCGGTGGCTCCTCTTTGTCCCCTCCCGCGATAGCGAGGATGGATGCTTCCAGATCATCCGGTAGGCACTTTGCCTCATCAGATTCGTGTGATTGCGGTGCAGGAACTTCGTCTGGAGGTGTTGTTGAAGGCTCTTCTTTCTGATCCTGGTTACCCTCAAGGGCCTGAATACTGCCAGGAAACTCTTCAGCAACCTCCTCGCCACTCCAAACGAGTGATTTATGGACTTTTATCATGGAGAGTTCAGCACTCCATTCATTCAGTTCAACTCGGCACTTCCATACCGAGCGCCCCTCCTGGTTTTCCATAATCAGTCCATGGGACTGCATTTCATCGTAGAGGCGAGTCTCGTTGGATGGCACGCCCTCGATGCCATGGGAAAGCAAGTAGCTCTTTATCTCACGCGGTACAAGAGGGGTGACCAGCCACAGCGCCTCTGAGGTGACAAACCCCTGCGCCCCCTTTTCATTAAGACTGATTTTCTCTTTGACAATGTGGCGAATGGCACCTTTCAGTTTGCTCTGCAGGGAGTCCCTGGGTGCTTTTTCAATATTGGAGACTTTTCCGCCCAACGATTTGGCAACACTGGCTCTATCTGCCTGACTGACGATCTCTCCGACCACGCCGGATCGCTCGGAGTGGCCGCTCACGGCATACATCACCAAACCAAACAAATCCGGCTGGCTTCTTAACCACTCGAGACCAGAGTTGCCGACCACCTCCTTACACAAGAGAAGATTGGTAGCAGAGTGCAGGAAGTAGTCGCGCCCTTTGACATACCGAAAACGATACTCATCGGGAATCACGCCTTCCCACAGGCACCACCTGCGACCAGATTTCAGGTGAATATCGACGTCGACGATGACCTTGGCGATATCGTGCAGCAGGCAGGCATAGATGACCGCCACGCTCCACAGCTCCCCGGTAGAGGACTGCCTTTCGGGCGATTCCTTTGGCGGTAACAGGTGCTGTCGACGCAGCCTCAGGCCAAACACGCAGGTCTCGAGGCCATGGTCCAGCATCCCACCCGGGTAGCTATGGTGGTGAGATTCCGAGGCCGGCAGCAGCTGTACCCGCTCAGCGTATCGCTGCACCGGTTCCTTAACATAAGCCTCGAACACGGGCGGTGTCAGCGAGGTGCTTTCCTGGATCGCCTTGAGTAGCTGCTGGCGATATGGTGTCGCCAGTAGTTCTGCACCGGTGCGCGGGGTTTCCCAATCGGTGTCACCCTGCACGCTACCAGCGTCAGTCGAGCCACGGCGCCCGCGTAGAAAATTGAGGATCAGCAAATTTCGCTCCTCTGGATGCAATCCATGCATCACAGCGGTAGTCCCTGACGGGCACCAGAAGAAACGTTAAATGCGATGAGAAGGCTTTACCCCAGGGCACTCCTTGCCCTGGTGCAATAGCTATGGGATGCAACCCAAGCGCGAGTGATTTTACTTATCAGGAAAGTCATTGCACTGGAAAAATCACTATCGGTTAAATGAGATATTTCTTATTTTTATGAAGCTTTTGTATTACAACTAAAGTATGAGTCGCGAAAGTGCCAGTTCGGTGAGCTTGAAGAAAAGCCCCCTCCGAAGAGGGGGCATGGGTTGAGGTATCGCTCAGGTGACCAGCTGCCTAGCCAAGGCCATCTCCACGGAGTCGCCGTCCGTGTTGAGGGCATCCAGACCCGACTCAGGCACGTCGCCCGACGTGCTCTGCGCCACGGCGATCTTCCTGGCCATCAGCGACAGGCAGGCGATCTGTGACGATCCGGCATAGCCGAGGTAGAGCACCTTCACCGGCTGCCGCTGGCCGATCCGCCAGGAGCGGCGGGCGGCCTGCTGCAGGGTGTAGACGTTCCAGCCCGTCTGCATGAAAACGATGGTGGGGAAGTCAAGCAGGTCGAGCCCGGTCTTCACCAGGTCCGGATTGGTGATCAGCACGTCGACACCGCGGTCGACCTGATCGGCAATCCAGTCCTCGCGCCGCTGGGTCTCCACGCTGGAGCGCAGCACCGCGACCTTGAAGCCGGCCTGGGTGAGCATCGCCTTGAGTCGGCTGCTGGTATCGCGCTTGCCGGTGTAGGTCGTGTAGACCAGCACCTTGCGACCTTCAGCCTTCTCTCGCCGGCAGATCGCCACCAGCTTGCGCTCCTTGGGCATCGGCTGCTGCTCGCCATAGAGGCTCTTCACGAACGCCAGCAGGCTGCCCGAGCGCGGATGCTTGACCGTCTCCGGTCGGAAGCAGCAGTCCGGCCAGGCCAGCAGCGCATTGAGCACCACGCCCAGCAGGGTAGTGTCCTTGCGTGCCAGCGCCTGTCTGAGCTCGGCGGTCAGTTGACCCTCGAGCCGCCGGTAGGCAAAGGCCTGCTCGTCGTCCATCGGCACCTCGATGAAGTCTTCATCGTAGGGCGGCAGCACATTGCCACCGATGTCTTTGAGCTTGAGGAAGACGGTGAAGGGCAGCACGTAGCGCATGATCCCCTTGGGGCCGAAGCCCGGGGCCTTGACGGTGCGCACCGACAGCTTCTTGCCTCGCGCTGTCTTGTGCGAGTCGCCATCGCGCTCGGTGTAGATGTCCTTCAGCACCCCGTGGTCACGTAAGAACGACATGGCCGCAGGGCCCATCGATCCGCGCCCGTTGGGGCGATAACCGTCCTCGAGCATCTTCGGCGTGAGGATGCGGAACAGCAGGTGGAACAGGTCGTCAGCGTAGCCGCCCATCAGGGTGCCGGTCAGCAGCAACGACTTGCGCGCCTTGGCTGCCAGCACGCCCATGGCCTGGCCCTGGGCCGACCCGGCGTTCTTGTACTCATGCCCTTCGTCCACGATCAGCAGGTCGAAGGTATGATCCGGCAGCTGCCGCTTGATGAACTCGGTCGGCTGATAGCCGCCCTCACCGAAGCCGAACTCCATCGTCGCCATGGCGCGCTCCATGCGGGCCGCCTGCCGGTCGGAGAACACCAGCTCCCCATTCTCATCCATGAGGTTGATGAACTCGTGGATGTTGTCGCCCAGCAGCATAGCCAGGAACTCCTCACCAAACTGCTGCACCAGGTGCTCCGAGGAGACCTTGCCGATGGTGGGCAGCTTGCGCAGCGCCTTGAGCACCAGGTCGCGTTGCAGGCTGCCCGTCGCCCGCTGAGGCCGCATCAGCGTCCAGAGAGGGCTGTGACAGTGCCGGCACTTGTGGCGCCGCTCCTCACGGAGAAACTGCGACAGCGATACCATCTCGTTGTCGCTATCGACCACCGTGCCGCCACACTGGGGGCAGGCCGCCAGCTCGCCGCCAGGCACGCGCTTGCGCGCCGCGGCGGGACGCCAGTGGAAGCCCATGCGCATACGCACACGCCCCAGGATGAAGAACTCCGGCCGCCCATCGGACGGCTGGCCCAGGGCCTCACGGAGCTTGAGCAGCTTGACCAGGGTATCCGGGCCGTTCAGCACCCAGACCCTAGCCTGATCGACGGTCTCCAGTATCTCCCGCCGCCACTTGTAGACCAGGTGGGGCGGCGCGATCACCAGGAAGCGCCGATAGCCTTCACCGTGACAGACCGCCGCGGTGGCGATGGCCATCATGGTCTTGCCGGTGCCCATCTCGGCGTTGATGATGCCCGCCGGCTCGTGCCGATCGAGCAGCAGCGCCGAGATGGCCTGGACCACCTCGGCCTGCTCGGGGAAAGGCGCCCGCTTGAGGGCCGCCATGACGGCCTGGCGACGAGGGTTGGCCTCGCCGTCATAGACCGGGGGATGGGAGCGATTGAGCGAGGCCAGCAGGCCATCACCAAACTCCTCCACAAAGGCGTTGAGGTCCACCTGAGGCCCGAAGACCTCGCCAGACTGCGCCATGCCGGCCGGCGCCGGCAGCTGAGTGATGTCGTTCATTTCCGTCTCCTTGTACATAAGAAAACGGCGGACACTCCCCTCCCCTGGCGGGCTGGAAAGGCCCGCCGTGGGGAATGGCACCTAGGGGCGCCGGTCAGTAGTCCTCTGGCAGCAGCAGCGTGGTGGCGCTGCGATCCGCCTCGGTGATGATCCAGACCGTGAGCGACTCACCGATCCGGTAGGACGAGAGCAGCCTGTCACCGTGAATCAGGGCCTGCTCGTTGCTCTGACGGTCCTCCTCGGGCACGTCACCCCAGTCGCCGGTGACGTGTCGTCGGAGCAGCGCCATGGGCGAGACCTCGCCCCGCTCCACCAACTCGTTGACGGCCCGGGTCATCACCACGCGCCCCAGATCGAAGCGGCGTGGATCTGGCCTCGCGGCACGCTCGGCGACCCGGTTGAGCGGTGCAGGCGTATCGCCTGGCTCTGCGTCTGCCTCTGGGCTACCCGCCCCCGGCTCGCCATCGTTGGCCGCCGTGGTCGAGGTGATGGTCAGCAGCTGCCCACAGTGAGGAGAGTCCGGCGTCATCTCCCAGGCGCGGATCACCGGCACGAAGCGGTCGGTGAGCACACGGGTCTCGGTGATGGAGCCGTCCTCCCGCTCGGTGAACTCGGTCTTGGCGACCTTATTCTTGTGGGTGTTGCCCTTGACCACCAGGCAGCGGCCGTTGGGCGCGGTCACCACGCCGGAGATCGCCCCGGCCGCCAGCGACAGGGCCAGATGCCAGGAGGAGAGTCGGCGTACCGGAGGACGCGGCGCCAGGCCGGTCTTCCCGAACACGCTGCCCGCCTCGGGCCAGAGCCCCTGCAGTCGCACGACTTCATCGGCCAGCTGCTCGGCATCGAGCGAAACGCGATAGAAGTGGCATAGCTCGCCCTGAGCCGCCGGCACCACGTAGGGCTCGAAGGGCCACACCTCCGGAATCACCTCGGGCGTGACCTCCTTGCTCCCCACACGCAGTAGCTGGGCGCGCATGGCCTTGGCCTCTTGACGGCGCTCCGCCTCACGGCGTCGCACCCGGCGGCCCAGGATCACGACCTGCTGGAAGTCATCCACGGCGGCGCGGAAGACCCGCAGCTCGGTGAAGTGATTGACCAGCCAGCCGGTCAGCTCCTTGTCCAGGGTGTAGTCGGGGACGATCAGCACCATCACGCCCCCGACCTGCAGGGTGCCAATGGTGCGCTGGTAGAACAGCTTCTCCAGCCGCCGACGCCCCTTGCCCTGGTAGAGCTCATAGCCGGCGTGGTCGGCCAGCAGGTCGCCATAGGGCGGGTTGAGCCACAGGCAGCCCATGCTGCGCGGCGAGATCACCGTGTCCATCAGGTCGCCCTGCAAGCTCCTGTCCACCAGGCTATGCATCGAGGCGGCCCGCTTGGCGTGATACTCCACGCCGCAGGCCTGAACGTGCTCGCGCCCCAGGTGGTGGGCAAGCTCGGCGATGGCAGCACCCTCCCCCGCACAGGGATCGAGCACTCGCATCCGTCCGGCGCTTGCCGGGGTCAGCGCCTGAAGCACCCGCTCGAGCGACGCCTCATCCGTGGGGAAATAGCCATTCCTGGCAAAGTTGCGCGCAATGCGCTGAAACATCAGTGCCATGCGACATCTCCTGTCGGTTGGGTATGGTAGGCGCGGCCAGAATGGCCGCACCAGGGTGGAGCGAGCGCTCAGGGCTCGGGGGTGAGCACGCCGGCGCGGATCATGCCACTGAGGCGCGGGGCCAGGTCGCTCTCATCGAGAGAGATCTCCCAGGCCTGAATCGGCCCCTGCGAAAACGAGGCCGGCAGTACCGCCTGCTGGGCATGCAACAGCGTCATCACCGGCGCCTGCCAGTGATCCAGTAGGGGCAGCGGGCTGAGCTCCCGCACAAGAGGCCACAGCTGGTCATCAACCGGGCAGGCGCCCTCCTCGTCGTCGAGCAGGGCGATGCTGTGCAGGTTGGCGCAATCCGGCGTAATGCACCGCTGGTCGAAGAGCCACACGTGCACCAGGGTGCCGAAGCGCGTCTGGCGCAGCCGGGCGGAGCGCCGGGAGTAGCGGTCCATGTCGCCAAAGACCATGGGGTGGCGAGTGTCGCCCTGGCAGAGATGCAGGGTATCCAGGCCATTGTCTGCCGCTGGCAGCGTCAGCCTGGCCAGCAGCTCCTGCAGCGCCGTATCCCGCCCCCACAGAGAGAGAAACAGGCACTCACGCTGCCGGCCAATGCAGAACGCATCGGCGTATAGGTCCAGGCACTCATCGAGGGTATAGAGCTCGGGCATGGTGGCCTCCATCGGTTAGCGAAGAGCGATGGGGACATCCCGAGCCCAGGGCATCGAGATGCCCCGGTGGGAAGTGGCTGCCTCAGGCAGCGGCTTGCCAGGTCTGGGTCGGCGCCTGGAATCGGTAGCCCAATTCCTTCAGTCGACTCACCTGACGGCGGAACAGCGCCCGATCCACGGTGGAATCGAGCTTGACGCTCTGCCCCAGAGGCCAGAGCAGGCCGAAGAGCTCGGCGTCGGGATTGGCCTCCTGGCCACCGGCGTGGGTATCCGGGGCTTGAGGCCTTGGCGCCTCGCCGGCTTCACCCTGAGACGATGGCACATTCGGAGCCGTCGGCTCTGGCGGCGCAGGTGCAGGCTCCTCCTCCAGCGGATCCATCTCTGCGGAGTCGAAGCGCGGGCCATGCTGAGTCACCAGAATGCCGTCCTCGGTCAGCAGCATCTCGCCAACCTTGGCACGCACCTCCACGACCAGCCGGCCTCCGGTGAAGTAGCTCGCCGGACGAATCTCGAGCAGCAGAAACTCGCCCTCAAATACCCCTTCGCTGAACTGGTCCAGCTGAGGGTCCTTGATGACGAACTCGCCGATCGAGGCCTCCAGCCGGCCTACGTTGAAGGGGCCGTTTCGCCCATGAATGGTGCGGACGGTGAGCCGCCCGGGGATCTTGATCATCACCAGACTCCTGTTCGACAGGATGCAAAAAGAGCGGACGGGGCCGGCCGTGCCGGCACCCGTCCAAGAGGTCACGGGCAAGAGCCCGAGGTGTCAGAGATAGCCCCGCTCCGCGAAGGAGACCGAGTCCGAGCCGCCCACCACGATGTGGTCGAGCACGCGAACTTCGATCAGACCCAGTGCCTCCTGGAGGCGTTGGGTGATGCGTCGGTCCGCATCGCTCGGGTCGGGTTCTCCGCTCGGGTGGTTGTGGGTGAAGATCACTGCGCCGGCGTTATGGTGCAGCGCCGCCTTGACCACCTCCCGCGGATAGACGGAGGCCGAATCCAGGGTGCCGTGGAACAGCTCGCTGAACTCAATCACGCGGTGCTGGCTGTCCAGGAAGATGGCACCAAACACCTCGTGGTCGTAGCCGGCCAGCTTGAGCCACAGGAACTCACGCACCCGGGTCGGTGAATTGAGCTTCACGCCCTTGGAAACGGAGCGCTCCACCACCTGCCGCGCCACATCAATGACATGATCATCGGGGGCCGCCAGGTAATTGCCGTCGCTGTCGCGTACGAACAGCTGAGGCACATTCGGAGAGGAGTAGCGAGAATCTGCCGGGCAGGCAGCTGCAGAGGAAAGTGTCATGACCAGTACCTCCTGGACATGACCGAGACCGCGCCCCTCCGGGAACGTGGTCCCGGTCGGGGTGGGTAGTGAGGAAGGGTTACGCCGCGGCGAGCAGCGCGTGGTTCAGCTCGTCGTGCCGAGCCACCAGCAGGTAGTCACCGTGCTGACGGTCGTCTTGCACGACGATGGCCTCGAGCTCAAGAGCCAGAGGCTGGTGGGGGTTCCCGCTGGGCGGGATGCGATGGTGGGTCAGCCGCACCGCCTGAGTCCCCTCTGGGTACCCGGACAGCTGGCTGGCCACGCGCTGCAGCAGCAGCTGGAATCGTTCGATGGGGCTGGCCCCATAGTCCGAGACCAGGTGCTCCGCGACATACATGCAGTCATCCATGACCCGCTCGCTGATGCGGACCTTGTCCACAAAACCGTAGTCACGAGCCAGAGACGACATATCGAAGGATTTCATGGTGGATCTCCTGTGGTAATGCACACAGGGGACACACCTACCCCACCGGGGATGTGAATCCCCTGGTGGGTGATGGCACGTCAGTGCCGAGGAAGACGTACTGCATCCAGCCCGGGCGGGCGGCCTCGTCTCGGGATGCGCGAGGCCTTGGGTGGTGGCGTACCGCCAAGCGGCGCACCCTCAAAACGCCTGGGTGCCGGGGTGCCTCGGTTGGTGCCGGTCGAGGCCACCGGGCCGCCATCAGCGGGGCTTGCATGTCTGAGCTTACGACACAAGCATGAGGAGTCAAGCGAGCCCATCACACGCGAATGCGCAGACTACCCAGCTATTGGCACGACCATCGGAAGCCGTGCGTCAAGCGCCACACTCCGCATCACCTTCGAGAGAACCTGCTGTGGTCAATAGCGTGGGTTGTCGACCCGCCGGTAAATCTTCGAGCCCCATCACCCACAGGTAACCCCCGATATGGGGAACACCGTCCAGCTCGGTTTCGAAACTGGTCAACAGATAGAGCCGGGCATGATAGGGATCATACTCCAGGCTTGAGAGGCCGCATTCGTAACGTACGCCCTCATGGTGCCTCGGGTCGAAAGCGTAAAACTCTCGTATCTCGTCGATGAGCACGACATTGCCCTGGTCACTGATCTCTTAATGCGCTCCCACCAAACGGCACACATAGGCGAAGTCGTCATGGGTTCTGCCCTGTTCACGCACGCCGAACAGCAGCAGGCCATCGCCACGCTCACCGAGTATCGCCGCCAGCCCCTCGATCTTGTAGTACGGGAACCCGATCGCATGATCGAGCTTGCAGCGCAGCTCCAGTGACCCCGCCACACCATCACGCGGATCCGGATCCACCACCTGCACCTTGTCGGGTTCACCCAGCGGCCATGACCAGCAGGAAGCCGGTGTCGGCGGTGGTCTCGGTGAGCACGTCGGGGGTGTTGCACAGCAGGATGCCGCGACGGGTAAGCGCCTCGACCGGGTAGTTGTCGTAGCATACCGAGATGGTGGCGATGGCTTCGAGCTGGGGCGCGGCGTCGAGCACCTCGGGCGAGATGGCCAGGCCGGCGCCGATGAGGCCGTGGGCGCTGGGTAGCGCGGCCCGGAAGGCCGGGTCGTCGGCGGAGGCCAGGCCCGGAAAGGCCTGGACCTCGAAGTCCTCGCCAAGCTGGGCCAGTTGCTCATCGTTCAGGCGGCCATAGGCCAGGATGCACTTCTACATGGTTCAGGTTCCTTTGAGGCGATGGGTCGAGTGGCTATTTGCGGAGGGGGCCGCTTCCCGGCGAGGGCGAGCTTCGAACAGGGGTCAGTCTGCCCCCTTTATGAGTATCTGGCCGGCAGCGACTGCTTCATGGCGGGTAAGCCAGCCTGTAGAAGCGACCTTGCACGAGGCAACGTCGGGAGCTTCCTAAAACTTTGGTCGCAATTTGATCATTAGGGCTTGCCCGCCTACCGGTCGGTGATTAGTTTGTCGGTTGTATGATGTATGACAACACACCCGTTGTCGATCACCCGCGAGGCGGTCGGGGAGCCCCTGACCCGGAAAGCATGAGGACGGTTGCGTGAAGTTTTCCAGAGAAGCAGTGGTGCAAGCCATCGGCGATGGTCTGCTGTCGTTTCCCATCACGGATTTCGACCAGGAGGGCCGTTTCGACGCCGAGAGTTATCGCCGTCGGCTGGAGTGGTTCATCAGCCACGACATCTCCGCGGTCTTCGTGGCCGGTGGTACCGGCGAGTTCTTCAACCTGTCGTTCGACGAGTTCCGCGAGATCGTGCGCGTGGCCGTGGATACGGTGGACGGCAAGCTGCCGGTGATCGCCAGTGCCGGGCTGAGCGTCGAGAGCGGCAAGGCCTTCGCCCAGGCGGCTGAGGAGTCCGGTGCTGACGGCATCCTGCTGATGCCACCCTATCTGACCGAATGCCCCCAGGACGGACTGGTCGAATATGCCCGCCAGATCTGTGTGTCCACGTCGCTCAATGTCATCTATTACAACCGCGGCAACGGGATCCTCGATGCCGGGTCCGTCAAGGCACTGGCCGAGGCCTGCCCCAACCTGGTCGGTCTCAAGGACGGCAAGGGCGACATCCAGGCCCTGAACAAGATCGTCAAGACCGTGGGCGACCGGCTTGTCTATATCGGCGGCGTGCCGACCGCCGAGATCTTCGCCGAGGCCTATCTGTCCATCGGCGTCAACACCTACTCATCGGCCGTGTTCAACTTCGTGCCCGACATGGCCGTGACCTTCTACAAGGAACTCCGCAAGGGCAACAGCGAAGTCGTCAAGCAGATCACCAACGACTTCTTCATTCCCTTCGTGGACCTCAGGGATCGGAAGAAGGGCTATGCCGTCAGCCTGATCAAGGCCGGCGCCGAGATCATCGGTCGTCCGGCGGGCAGCGTACGCGCGCCCCTGACCATGCCCTCATCCGAGGAGCGCCAGCAGCTCGAGACGCTGGTGGGCATTGCCAAGCAACTATAAATCGACAATAGCGAAGAGGTGAAAGCATGACCGTATCCAAGAAGACCCTGGCAGGACTGGGCACCGCTGTCGTCATGGCATCCATGACCTTCGGCACCGGCATCGCCATGGCCCAGGAAGGCCAGTTGCGCGGCAATATCCGCGTCGTGATCGGCTCCACGTCTACCGGGGGCGATACCTACCAGAACTCCAGCATCGTGGTGGACAAGCTGGCCAATAAGCTTGACCTCAACATGAAGGTCGATGCCGTCGGTGCGAGTTCCGCTTTCCGCACGCTGGATCGCGATCCGCGCGGTAACACCCTGATGATCTTCCACGATCAGTCCTACCTGGGCTACCTCTATGGCGTTCAGGGTTACGAGAACATTTTCGAGAAATACACCATCGGGCCGACCGTAGCGATTAACCCGGGCAATGCCTACTTGGTACCCAAGGACTCGCCGTACGAGAACCTTGACGAGATCATCGCAGCAGTCGGTGAGGGTGATGAGGTGCGCGTGGCGATCCAGCCGGGCGGTGTGTCCGAGATCGGCTTCAGTGCCTTGAAGAACGCCATCGCCATCGAGCATCCGGGGCAGGAAGACAACCTGGTCGCTGTGAACACTGGGTCCCAGGCGGACAAGAACCAGCAGCTCTACGATGACCAGGTCGACATGATCCATGGGTCCGTGCAGGCCAACGAGCAGTTCACTCGCCTGCCTGAAGACGATCAGAAGGCTATGCGCTTTGTATGGCTGACGGCTCGCCAGGGCACCATCGAGCAGGCGCCGGAAGAAGGCATGGGACAGACCAGCCGCGAGCAGCTGCTGGAGTATGTCGAGCCCAACGTGACCGTCACCATGGGCGAGGATGAAAACTTCACCTTCGACAAGGAATTCTTCTTCCTCTACAACAAGGAGATGGATTCCGGCATCGTCGAACAGATTGATGAGGCTCTGGAAGAGATCTATGCCGAGGGCGAGATTCAGGAAACTCAGAAGAAGTCTTTCTTCATTCCGAATTTCAAACCGTCCGATGAAGCCTCTGAGTATCTGAAGAACAAGATGTCGCGTTACGAAGCGATTATCGAAAACATCCAGTAACCGCTTCGAGCATCGGCGGTGACAAGCCGCCGATGCTCCTGCTATCTGGCATTTATCGACATAGAAAATGGACGGGCAGGGTTACCTTCCCGTCGTCGGAGCCGCTATGGAATCAGGCCTGTCCAGTCTGCTCAGTGTCTCGATTGATTTCGAGACCTCTCACCTGGTTTTCCCGACAATCATTCACTGGGTCCTGGCGGTGCTGTTCGCCATTATCCTGGTAACCCAGGTGATTCCCTTTTTGGCTGCGGTGAAGCGAGGAGAGCGTGCCCTGCCCATCGTGGGTGAATCCATGGATGGCTTTCGTTTCTTCGGAACCCTCGCCCTCATCGTCGCGTATTTTTACCTCATGGCGGTAGTGGGGAATATGTTCCCCTATACGGGATATGGTTTCTTGTTCGTCTCGATGCCCTTCGTCTTCTTGATGGCTCTCATGTACCTGCATGAGTGGACGAAGAAAGCTGTGGTCATCGTGCTGATCAATGCCGTTGTCGCCCCCAGTCTGGTCTGGTTTGTCCTGGCCAAGCTGTTCAGAATCACCCTGCCGTGATCTAGGTGGATGCCACTATGGAATTCTTGTCACTTCTCGATTTCACGTTTTTTCTGCTAGCCGCCTTTGGCGCGTTGGTGGGCATCATCTTCGGTGCGATCCCCGGCATGACGGCCACGATGGCCGTGGCCGTGTGCTTGCCGCTGACCTATGCTCTGGGCCTGCATAATGGCCTTGCGCTGTTGCTGGGGCTGTATGTCGGTGGGATCTCCGGAGGGATGGTCCCGGCCGTTCTGCTCAATATACCGGGAACGCCATCCTCGATCACGACGACCTTCGATGGCTATCCCATGGCCCAGAAGGGCGAAGGTGAGAAGGCCCTGAGAGTTTGTGTCGTTGCCTCCGTTATTGGTGGATTGATCAGTGCTGCCGTGCTTTTTCTGTTCGCTCCCATGCTGGCGGACTTCTCTATCAAGTTTTCCTATGTGGAGAAGTTCCTGATCATCCTGCTAGCGCTGTCTGTCATCGCATCTCTCTCCAGCAACATGCTGGTGGGTATCTTTAGTGGCGTGATCGGCATCTGGCTGAGTCTGGTGGGTGTCTACAGCATCTCCGATGGCGGGAACGGAAAGACCCGGTTGATGTTCGATTTCATGGAGCCCTACCTGTATGAAGGCTTTTCTCTGCTGCCCGTGCTGATAGGTATATTTGGTATCTCAACCATTCTCCTCGAGGCCGAAAAAGGCGTGAAAAGCGACCTCACCAGCGATCGGCTGAAACTTGGCAAGGGTGGAACGTTTGCGTTCTCCATCTTCAAAGGACGTTTTACCAACCTGGTGCGCTCGTCCTTTATCGGTACCTTCGTGGGCATGCTGCCCGGCGTGGGTGGGAGTGCTGCCTCGGTGCTCGCCTATACTCAGGAGAAGAACCTGTCGCGGGATTCCTCGGAGATGGGTAAGGGAGCGCCCCAGGGGCTCATGGCCTCGGAGTCGGCCAACAACGCCTTGACCGGCGGTGCGCTGATTCCGCTGCTTTCTCTGGGTATCCCCGGTGATTCCACCACTGCTGTGCTGATCGGCGCTTTCACGCTCCAGGGCATTCAGGTAGGACCATTGTTCATTCCCGAAAATGCCAATACCTGGTACATCATGATGACGGCGCTGGTTTTTGCCAATTTCGTGATATTCTTCCTGATGTTCTTCGCCATCAAGCACATCGCCAAGGTAGTGATGGTGCCCAAGCATATCCTCTATCCGCTGATCACTATGATGTGTGTGGTGGGCGCCTATGCGATCAATTACGGCATCATGTTCGATGTCTGGACCCTGCTGATCTTCGGTATCCTCGGCTACCTGATCCAGAAGATCGGCCTGGAAGTGGCACCGCTGATCATCGGGTTCATCCTGGGCGGTCAAGCGGAAGTCTACTTCGTCAAGAGCCTCGAGTCGTTCGGCACCCTCTCGATCTTCTTCACCAAGAGCCCCATTGCCGTGGTGCTGTGGCTACTGATCCTGGCGTCCGTGGTGTTCTCCATCGTGATGAGCTTGAAGAATCGCACAAGAGACCGTCGAAGCCAGGTGGTATAAATGCTTCCTTCTAATATTGGTGCGGCAAGGTCGCTTAGTCGAACCTAGTCATCTGACCGAAACTTTCCAGAGGAAAAGAGTCATGCTCCCGAAGATAAAGACCATGCGCGTGGTTCCCGTGGCCGGATACGATGGTTTTCTGCTGAACCTCAGCGGTGGACATGCGCCCTGGTTCATCCGCTCCGTGGTGATCCTCGAGGATGATGCCGGCAACCAGGGGGTCGGCGAGATTCCGGCCAGCGCCGGCATCCTCAAGGGGCTGGAGCAGTGCCGTGAGCTGGTGGAAGGCTCGCGGGTCAACGATATCAAGCAGACCCTCAACCAGGTACGCCTGCGGCTGGCTCAGAACGGCCGCGAGGAGCGAGGTCGCCAGACCTTCGACTTGCGGGTGGCGGTGCATGTGACCACCGGTATCGAATCCGCCCTGTTCGACCTCTATGGTCAGGCACTGGGCATGCCGGTGGCCGACCTGCTGGGTCAGTTCGGTCGTCAGCGAGACGAGGTCGAGGCCTTGGGCTATCTGTTCCTGCTTGGTGATCCGGCCAAGACCGACCTGCCCTATCCTCAGGCGAGCGACCCACAGGATGCTTGGGACGAGGTACGCCGCCGTGAGGCCCTGACCCCCGATGCCGTGGCCAACCTGGCCAAGGCGGCCTATGAGCGCTACGGCTTCAGGGACTTCAAGCTCAAGGGTGGCGTGCTGCCCGGTGAGCAGGAGGCCGACTGCATCCGCGCGCTTCACGAGGCCTTCCCGGAGGCCCGCTTAACCCTCGACCCCAACGGTGCCTGGAAACTCGACGAGGCGGTGCGGGTGCTGGAACCGATCAAGCACCTGCTGAGCTATGCCGAGGATCCCTGCGGACAGGAGGAGAGCTACTCGGGCCGTGAGACCATGGCCGAGTTCAAGAAGCGCACCGGTCTGCCCACGGCGACCAACATGATCGCCACCGACTTCAAGCAGCTGCAGTACGCCGTACAGCTCAATGCCGTGGACATCCCCCTGGCCGACTGCCACTTCTGGACCATGCAGGGCGCCGTGGCGGTGGGCGAGCTGTGCCACGAGTGGGGCATGACCTGGGGCTCCCACAGCAACAACCACTTCGACATCTCGTTGGCCATGATGACCCATGTGGCCGCGGCCTGCCCTGGCGAGATCACCGCCATCGATACCCACTGGATCTGGCAGGACGGCCAGCGGATCACCAAGGAGCCGTTCCTGATCCGCGACGGCAAGCTAACCGTGCCGAAGACCCCAGGCCTGGGTGTCGAGCTGGACGAGGAGAAGCTAATGGAGGCGCATCGCCTCTACCAGGGCCTCGATGTGACGCAGCGCAACGACGCCATGGCGATGCAGTACCTGATTCCCGGCTGGGAATTCGACCCAAAGCGTCCGGCACTGGTGCGCTAGGGTTTGCCAGGCTGCTAGACTAAAAGTCATACTTTTGGTCAAAGGCATTTTTCCATGGCAGAGGATACGAAAATGTCGCCAGAAATCGCGCGATTGGACGTGCACAAGGTGGCCAAGCAGGGAAGTCTCTCCGCCCATGTCGCCGACCAACTCGAGGCGCTGATTCTTGAGGGAAAGGCCAAGGTAGGCGAGAAACTCCCCACGGAAAGTCAGCTGTGTGATTCCTTCGGCGTCAGCCGCACGGTCATCCGCGAGGCGATCACCCACCTCAAGTCGCTGGGGCTAGTGGCGACACGGCGTGGCGTGGGCACTACGGTGCTGCGTTCCCAGGCCGTGGAGGCTCGACCGGCAGAGCGCATCAACCCGACCACGGTGGAGGATATCCTGCATGTCCTCGAGCTCCGCCTGGCCCTGGAGCCTGCTGCGGCGGAGCTGGCCGCGCTGCGTCACGATGAGGTAGACGGTCGCCGGCTCGAGGAGAAGCACGCGGCCTTTCTCAAGGCGTGCGCCGAGAAATCCCAGGCACGGGTGGAGGACTACGAGTTCCACCATGCCATTACCCAGGCCACCCATAATCCGGCCTTCACGCAGCTCTACGAGCAGCTCAGTCCCAGCAGCATTCCTCGTGCCAAGTTGCTGAGCATCGACATCAATCCCGCCGCGGCGGCGCGTTACCTCGAGCGGGTCCAGGAAGAACACGCCTTTATTCTCGAGGCAATTCTGTCGCGCGATGCCGAGGCGGCAAGAGAGACCATGTTTCAGCACCTCAACCGGTCACGAAACATGTACGCCCAGTACCAGGAAAGCTGAACCACCGAACCAAGGGAGACAGCATGACCCCACAAGGCACTTCCCTGATCGGCCAGCGCGCCGTCACCGGCGACCAGGCCGTCATCCGCCCCATCGACCCGGCCTCCGGGGAGGCGCTGGCCCCCGAGTATCCGGGGCTGGACCGCCACGCGGTGGCCGAAGCTTGCCAGCTCGCGGAGGAGGCCCTCACCACCTACCGCGAGACCTCGCTGGAGGAGCGGGCGAGCTTTCTGGAAACCATCGCCACCGAGATCGAGGCGCTGGGCGATGCGCTGGTCGAGCGCGCCATGGCCGAGACCGGCCTTCCTCAGGCACGGATCGAGGGTGAACGCGGGCGCACCTGCGGCCAGCTGCGCCTGTTCGCCTCCGTGGTGCGTGCCGGCGAGTGGCTCGACGTGCGCATCGACCCGGCTCTCCCGGATCGCCAGCCGATGCCCCGCGTCGACCTGCGCCAGCGCCACGTGGCCCTGGGCCCGGTGGCGGTGTTCGGCGCCTCGAACTTCCCGCTCGCGTTCAGCGTGGCGGGGGGCGATACCGCCTCGGCGCTGGCCGCCGGCTGTCCGGTGGTGGTCAAGGCGCATTCTGCTCACCCCGGCACCTCCGAGCTGGTCGGCCGCGCCGTGCAGAAGGCCGTGGCCAGCTGTGGCCTTCCCGAAGGCGTGTTCTCGCTGCTGTTCGGCTCGGGCAAGGAGATCGGCCAGGCGCTGGTCGCCGATCCGCATATCCAGGCCGTGGGCTTCACCGGCTCGCGCAACGGGGGCCTGGCGCTGATGGCTACCGCCCAGGCCCGCCCCCAGCCGATCCCGGTCTACGCCGAGATGAGCTCCATCAACCCGGTGTTCCTGCTGCCCGAGGCGCTCCAGGCACGCGCCAAGGAGATCGCCGAGGGCTTCATCGGCTCGCTGAACATGGGCGCCGGACAGTTCTGCACCAACCCGGGCCTGGTGATCGCCATCAAGGGCGAGGCGCTGGACGCCTTCACCGCTGCCGCCGGTGAAGCGGTCAAGGGCAGCGCCGCCCAGACCATGCTCACCCCGGGCATCCACGCCGCCTACGACGATGGCGTGAGCCAGCTGGCCGGAGAGGCTCGCGAGATCGCTCGCGGCTCGGCCAGCGAGGGCCCTCACCAGTGCCAGACCGCGTTGTTCGCCACGAGCGGCGCCGACTTCCTGGCCAACGCGGCCCTGCAGGCCGAGGTGTTCGGTGCCGCCTCGCTGGTGATCGAGTGCGGGGACCTGGCGGAGATGCGCGCCGTGGCCGAGCACCTGGAGGGCCAGCTCACCGCCACGCTGCAGATGGACGATGGCGACCTGGACGCCGCCCGGACGCTGTTACCGGTACTCGAGCGCAAGGCCGGTCGTGTGCTGGCCAACGGCTGGCCCACCGGCGTCGAGGTGTGCCATGCCATGGTCCACGGTGGCCCGTTCCCGGCGACCTCGGACAGCCGCACGACCTCGGTGGGCAGTGCCGCGATCCACCGCTTCCTGCGCCCGGTGTGCTATCAGAACCTGCCCGAAGGATTGCTGCCCGAGGCCCTCAAGGAGGGCAACCCGCTGGGCGTCAGCCGGCTGGTGGACGGCAAGCGCGATTAACCCCCAGAGCTTGTAAGCGGTTGGACCCTTTGGCGGCCTGCGGGCCGCCTTTTTGATTTGTAGTGTCCCAGATGATCAAATGTGCTTTAGCATTTATCCTCTGCTGGTAGCCATAGCGATTTTTCAGCAATTCCTCCGGGTGCAGATTCATGGGTTCATCGTTAAAGCATGTGGATTTTTCCTGATCGAGCAGGCTCTTCACTGGGCTGCTTATAAGGTAGGTCACCGTAATGACGTTGATCTCTTACGGTTGCTGCGCGCGCGTTGTTATTGGGCCGCCTATAACAGGCCGTCCATACCTTCCAGACATGCTTTGGTCAGGCTAGAGATCCAGCTTCGTAAGGGCCTTGGCCATCGCCTTGAGTAGTGCCTTGGCGGTGACGGTCTCCTGCATGATCTCGAGGTAGTTCGTGATGAGTCACTGGGGGGGATGCGGCGGAGGCGACTTCTGGATCCAGCGATACTTTTCCTTGATCACTCAGGCATCGTTGGAGTCTCTCTGATCGGCTATCAGATCATGGAGGGAGGCGATCTACTTGGCCGACGGGATTCCGTTATCCGATCTCTTTAAGACCGTCCTTCGGAGGGTTCTGAAAGCGGTAGTTGTCAAGAAATTTATCGGTGTGCCTTGAATGCTGAGCACGAGTAATGTGCCGGCTATGCTTATCTGTGATGAGGGTAAGCCCCTCGGGTTCGCCAGTCAGGCGGTGATTGCAAACCACCTTGAACTGCTGACGTCATGAACGCTGGTGGTGAGCATCAGAGAAAAAGCGATGCCAGACCTTGTCAGGTATGAATGGACTGCATCATCGACTTGACCAGTGTCTACCCGAGGTAAGTCGTGAAACAGACTTTGGCCTGTAACGCTGCAGCAGTGATCCTGAGCCCAGCGATGCCGACAGACGTATCACGGAGTGACTGAAAGAAGCGCTGGGTCTGGTGGAGATCCGCGTTATCGATCACATCGTAGTGGGCAGTGAGGGACGCAAATCCTTCGCGGAGCTGGTATATCTCTGCATGTATGTCACGGCAACACTCCCGGTGCCGTCCTATGTGGGCAGAACCGGGAGTGTTGTATCTTTTTTTTGCTTACTGAACCGGGGCAGCTCCAGCAATAGTGCCCCGTTCTAAGACGTTTACCTCCGAACTACTTTAACCAAAGCATCAGCGAAAGTGTCGGTATTACCGCTTCCTCCCATGTCCGGTGTGACCTGCTCGCGGTCATTCTCCAGTACCTCGCGGATGCCCCCCCGGATCTTCGCGCCCTTTTCCATCATTCCCAGATGGTCGAGCATATCGGCCGCTGCCAGCAGCAGGGCACAGGGGTTGGCGACCTTCTTGCCGGCTATGTCCGGCGCCGAGCCGTGCACCGCCTCGAAGATGGCCACCTCACTGCCGATGTTGGACCCGGGGGCCAGGCCCAGACCACCGACCAGGCCGGCACACAGGTCGGAAAGGATGTCGCCGAACAGATTGGTGGTGACGATGACGTCGAACTGGTTCGGGTTCATCACCAGCTGCATGCAGGCGTTGTCGACGATCATCTCCTGGAACTCGATCTCCGGATAGTCCCTGGCCACCTCTCGGGCAACCTCCAGGAACAAGCCAGAGCTGGTCTTGATGATATTGGCCTTGTGCACCGCGGTGACCTTCTGGCGACCTTTCTGGCGAGCCAGCTCGAAGGCATAGCGCACGATGCGCTCGGAGCCACTGCGAGTCACGCGGATGCTCGACAGGGCGGTCTCGCCATCCTCGGAGAGGCTCTGCCCTTCGGCGAGGTAGGCGCCTTCGGTGTTCTCGCGCACCGTGATCAGGTCGATGTCATCGTAGCGTGAACGGGTGCCGGGAAAGCTGATCGCCGGCCTCACGTTGGCATAGAGGTCGAAGTGGCGGCGCAGCTGCACATTGATGGAGGAGAACCCCTTGCCGATCGGGGTGGTCAGCGGCCCCTTGAGGGCCACGCAGTGTGTCGCTATCGCCGCCAGCGTCTCGGGAGGTACCAGGGTGCCATGCTTGTCCAGGGCGGCAAGGCCGGCATCATGAAACTCGTAGGTCAGGTCGCAGTTGAGGGCGTCCAGTACGCGCAGGGTGGCCTCCATGATCTCGGGGCCGATACCATCGCCTTTCAATACCGCAATCGTTTGACTCACCTGGGGATCCTCGTGGTGGGTGTTGTGTTGCATGAAATGGAGACCGCCCCTCAGGCGGGCTCCAGGAAGGGTGTCAGGGGGCCGGCATGGGTCAGCGC
>NZ_JBMHFZ010000017.1:0-105880 GCF_049166755.1 Halomonas terrestris
ATGGACTTCCCCCAGGGTTGTTGTTGCGGGTGTCGTCACGATCAAGCTGGCGGTGATGTCAGTCTAGGTGAGTCACAAGGGGGGATTGTGCCGCAGCGGCATAAGTGCGTTGCCGTCTGGCAACATTGCGTCACGCTGTCGGCACCGACGCAGGGCGTGGTGCCAACAGGGCCGGGCACGGCCAGGAGGGGCGCGTCGAGTCGACCGGCACCGGCCCCTTCATGCGCGGCAGAAGACCCGCGATTCATGGACGTTGCGGGGCGTCAGCTCGCTGGCCGAGCGGGTATCGCTGTCGGCCTCCCGACGGGCGGCCTCGATCAGGTGGTGATCGGGCGAGAGGTCGCACACCGGATCGGTGGCGGTGGGATCGCCGGTGAGCAGGTAGGCCTGACAGCGGCAGCCCCCGACGTCCCGGTGACGCTCGTCGCAGCTGCGGCAGGGCTCCGACATCCAGCTGTCGCCGCGATAGCGGTTGAAGGCCTCGCTGTCGTACCAGATTTCGCGCAGCGGGCGCTCGCGCACCTGGGGAAAGCGCATCGGCAGCATGCGGGCACTGTGGCAGGGCAGCACTGCACCGTCCGGCGCCACGGTCATGAAGATCGAGCCCCAGCCGCCCATGCACGCCTTGGGCCGGTCGGCGTAGTAGTCGGGTACCACGAACAGCAGGCGCATGTCCCGGCCCCGCTCCGCCAGGCGTTGGCGCCAGCGCGCGGTAGTCGCCTCGGCGGCCTCGAGCTGGGCGGCACTGGGCAGCAGGCCGGCCCGGTTGAGGTGTGCCCAGCCGTAGAGCTGGCAGTTGGCGAGTTCCACGGCGTCGGCACCCAGGTCGTCACACAGGGCGATGATACGATCGAGCCGGTCGATGTTGTGGCGGTGCAGCACCACATTGAGCACCATGGGGTAGCCGGCGGCCTTGACGGCCCGCGCCATGGCCAGCTTCTTCTCGTGGGCCCTGGATGAGCCGGCCACCGCTGCGGCGACATCGGGGTCGGAGGCCTGGAGGCTGATCTGGATATGGTCGAGCCCAGCCTCCTGCAGGGCCTCGATGCGCGGCTCGTCCAGCCCCAGGCCCGAGGTGATCAGGTTGCTGTAGAAGCCCAGCCGTCGCGCCTCGGCGACCAGGGTCTCGAGGTCCCGGCGGACCAGCGGTTCGCCGCCGGAGAAGCCCAGCTGGACGGCCCCCATGGCGCGGGCCTGCGTCAGGGTGTCGATCCACTCCTCGGTGGTCAGCTCCTCCTTGACGGCGGCGAAGTCCAGCGGATTGGAGCAGTAGGAGCACTGCAGCGGACAGCGGTAGGTCAGCTCGGCGAGCAGCCACAGTGGTGCGCCGGTCTGGCCGTTGGCGGAGCGGGTGTCGGTGTGATCAGTCATGGTGAATCCAGCCTTGACGGGTGGCATCAGCCAGGAACTCGTGGACGTCCTGCTCGATCGCTGCGGCGGGGGCATCGGGGTATTGCACCTGGAGGGTCGCGATCACCGTGTCCACGTCGCGCTGACCATCCAGCTGCGAGAGGATGGCGCCGGCACTGTCGTTCAGCTGCACCATGCCTTCGGGGTAGAGCAGCACATGGCGCTGCTGGGCCTCTTCCCACTGCAGGCGCCAGCCGGGACGCAGCCTGTAGACGGTGGTCCCGTTCATGACAGCCCCCGGTGGTAGACGCGCTGGTCGGTGACGGTGTGGTAGGGCGGCCGGCCGAGCTGGTAGGCCATGCTCATGGCATCGAGCATCGACCACAGCACGTCGAGCTTGAACTGCAGGATCTCCAGGGCGCGCTGTTGGGCGGCCGCGGTGGTGCAGACCGCCAGCGCCACCTCCAGGCCGTGTTCGACATCGCGGCGGGCCTCCTTCAGGCGCTTGCGGAAGTAGCCGTAGCCGGCCTCGTCGATCCACGGGTAATGCCTCGGCCAGGTATCGAGGCGGCTGCGGTGGGCCTCGGGGGCGAACAGCTCGGTGAGCGAGGAGATCGCCGCCTCGCGCCAGTCGGCACGACGCACGAAGTTGACATAGGCATCCACGGCGAAGCGCACGCCGGGCAGCACATGCTCCTGGGACCAGAGCTCGTCGCGGGACAGGCCCACGGCCTCTCCCAGCGTCAGCCAGGCCTCGATGCCACCGCCGTCCCGGTCATGGCCGTCGTGGTCGAGCAGGCGCTGGATCCAGCGGCGGCGGGTGGCAGCGTCGGGACAGTTGGCCAGCAGGGCGGCATCCTTCTGCGGGATGTTGACCTGGTAATAGAAGCGGTTGGCCACCCAGCCGCGCAGTTGTTCGGGAGTGGCGCGCCCCTCGGCCATGTCGACCTGGTAGGGGTGGTGGATATGGTAGTAGTCACCCTTGGCCATCAGGGCCTCACGGAAGGCCCGGGGGCTCATGGCCTCTCCCTGCGAACTCGACAGCGGTGACGCGATGCGTGTCATGCGGGGTTCCTCTCTGAGTGTCATTCGCGCAGGGAAGCGGAAACACGCCTCATGGGTTGAGACGACGCTCGCCCATGGGGGTTCACACCTCCAGGCGCATGCCGTCGAAGGCCACCTCGATGCCGGCCCGGGTCAGGGTCGCGCGCTCCTCCGACCCCTCGTCGAGGATCGGGTTGGTATTGTTGATATGGATCAGCACCCGCCGCGTCGTCGCCGGCAGGACATCCAGTTCGGCGAGCAGGCCTCCTTCGCCCGCGAGCGCCAGGTGACCCATGTCCCTGCCACGGGACTGGCCGACGCCGGCGGCGATCAGTTCGTCGTCATGCCACAGGGTGCCGTCGACCAGCACGCAGTCGGCCCGGGTCAGCAAGGCGCGCACCCCGTCGTCGAGCTCGCCGAGCCCCGGTGCGTAGAACAGCCGTGTACCGCGCCGCCGGTCCTCGACCAGCAGGCCGATGTTGTCGCCCGGGGTCGGTGCGCCACGGCGGGGCGAGTAGGGCGGGGCATTGCTGGTCAGGGCCACGGCGGTGAAGGTCAGGCCGGGGCAGGCCGGGATCTCGAAGCTGGCCTCCCGGTGCGTGCCATCGACCGGGATGGGGTGCCAGGTCAGCCCGCCCTGCCAGTGCTCGAGCATGCGAAACAGGGGAAAACCGCTGCTCAGGTCCTGATGCACATTGGGCGTGCACCAGACATCGAAGGGGCAGCCCTCGCGCAGCGACAGCAGGCCGGTGGCATGGTCGATCTGGCCGTCCACCAGCAGCACGCCGCTGATGCCGCTGTCGCGTGGTACGCGCCTGGGATGCAGCTCGGGGTTGGCGGCCAGTTGGGCGCGGATGTCAGGCGAGGCGTTGCACAACAACCACTGCTCGCCGTCGCTGCTGATGGCGATCGACGACTGGGTGCGTGCCCTGGCATCCACGGTGCCCTGCCGAACGCCATGGCAGAGTCGGCAGTTGCAGTTCCACTGGGGGAAGCCGCCTCCTGCCGCGGCACCCAGAACCAGTACGTGCATGTGTCTCTCCTGGGCTGCCGGAAAATGAAAGGCTGACACCCCCGTGAGTGGAGTGTCAGCCAGTCTCGAACTTCATCACCTTGTATATCAGCGGTTGGAAATATACAGCGTCACTTCGAAGCCCAGGCGTAGATCGGTATAGGCAGGCTTGGTCCACATGGGATTACCTCCACGTACGGGTGGATATCGGTCTTGCACCCTTACAGTTAAGCACGCCACCCGAGTTCTACCTTGCTACCAAGGTCTAATTCTGTGCTGCGTTGTGCGAGGCAGGCGGGGCGAGGGACTCCATGATGCCGCCAGTGCAGGGATATGTCGGGATTGTTGCCCGTTCGCAAAAGTCTTTTGACCTGATGTGAATGCCGAAATCCCCGCAACCGCCCTGACGCCGGCGAAAGTTGTGCTAGACCTTCACTGTCAGTGCCTGAAACAGGATAACAAGCACAACGAGATGTGCCGGACCCCGCGGCACACCTTTCAGAGCGACGGAGACAACGCCATGCTGCGAGAGATCTGTTACGTGATGACGGCCGCCGGGTTGATGGCCGCATCCTTGGCTCACGCCAATCAGAATCAACTCGAGCTGCAGCAGAACCCTGAATACTGGGCCACGCAACTGGGCAACTATCAGGGCAATCGCTACAGCGAACTGGACCAGATCAATCGTGACAATGTCAACGAGTTGCGATCGGTCTGGCAATTCTCCACCGGTGTCCTGCGCGGCCATGAGGGTGGCCCCCTGTATGTCGGCGATGGGCGTCTCTATATCCACACGCCCTTCCCCAACAAGGTGTTCGCCCTCGATCTGGAGGACGAGGGCCGGGTGGTCTGGAGCTATGAGCCCGACCAGGATTCCCGCGTCATCCCGGTGATGTGCTGCGACACCGTCAACCGTGGCCTGGCCTATGCCGATGGTCGTCTCTTCATCGGCCAGGCCGACAACACCCTGATTGCCCTGGACGCCGAGACCGGCGAGCTGCTGTGGGACGTCAGCAACGGCGACCACACCGTCGGCGAGACCAATACCATGTCGCCGCTGGTGGTGCATGACAAGGTCATCGTCGGCATCAGCGGCGGCGAGTACGGCATCCGCGGCCACATGACCGCCTATGACGTCGAGACCGGTGAGCAGGTCTGGCGCGGCTACTCCACCGGCCCCGACGACGAGGTGCTCATCGATCCCGAGACCACCACCATGCTGGGCGAGCCGATCGGCGAGTCCGACCTGGGCCTGAGCACCTGGCCCGAAGGCGAGTGGGAGCGCGGTGGCGGAGCCCCCTGGGGCTGGATCACCTACGATCCGGACCTCGACCTGATCTACTACGGCACCGGCAACCCCGGGACCTGGAACCCGGAACAGCGCGCAAAGGACGGCGAGCCGGCCGACAACAAGTGGGCGATCACCGTCTTCGCCCGCGACCCCAATAACGGGGAGGCCAAGTGGGTCTACCAGAAGGTGCCCTTCGACGAGTGGGACTACGACGGTGTCAACGAGAACCAGTTGATCGACGTCGAGGTCGACGGCGAGCAGCGCAAGGGACTGGCGATCATCGATCGTACCGGTTTCGGCTTCCTGCTGGACCGCGAGAGCGGCGAACTGCTGGTGGCCGAGAAGTTCGCCCCGGAAACCAACTGGGCGGACAGCTATGACATGGAGACCGGTCGCCCCAACGTCAACGAGGCGTACAGCACCTTCAGGCAGGGGGTCGATGTCAATACCACCGACATCTGTCCCACCGCCATGGGGGCCAAGAACATGCAGCCGAGTGCCTACTCGCCGAAGACCGGCCTGATCTATGCCGGCATCAACCGGATCTGCATGAACTATGAGCCCTTCGAGACCGACTATGTGGCTGGCCAGCCCTATGTGGGCGCGACCCTGACCATGATGCCGGCGCCGACTCAGAACGGCGAGATGGAAGGGCGCATGGGCAGCTTCATCGCCTGGGACCCGGTGGCCGGCGAGACGGTCTGGGAGATCGACGAGCGCTTCGCCGTGTGGAGCGGTGCCCTGGCCACGGCCGGCGACCTGGCCTTCTACGGCACCCTCGAGGGCCATGTGAAGGCGGTGGACATCGAGAGCGGCGAGGAGCTGTGGCGCTTCAAGACACCCTCCGGGATCATCGGCAACGTCAACACCTTCATGCATGAAGGCAAGCAGTACGTTGGCGTGCTCTCCGGGGTCGGCGGCTGGGCCGGGATCGGCCTGGCGGCGGGTCTCGAGGAGCCCGAGGAGGGGCTGGGTGCCGTGGGCGTCTTCTCCGCCCTCAGCGACTACACCAAGCTCGGTGGGGTACTGACCGTGTTCGCCCTTCCGGATTGAACTTTCCTGCTTGTACCGCAGGGCGGATCACGGACTTCGGCCCGTGATCCGCCCGGGATCATCATCTCATTTTGCTGGTTTCCAGGGACCTCCGCCCGGGGTGACGGCCGGTTGCCCCTGTGCATCGAGAAGGAAGCGCTGCATGACGGTATTCAACAGAGTCCCGGGTCGTGGTTTCCTCCTGACCGCCGTTCTCGGTTTCGCACTGCCTCTCGGTCCCTGGTCGCAGGGCATGGCCGACGAGCATCGAGTCGTCGGTGAGGCGCCGGGTGCCTTCGTCGTCGAGGACGGCAAGGTCGATCCCGATACCTACGACGGCTATATCGTCTATACCCGTGCCTGCATGGCCTGTCACGGCCCCGACGGCCTGGGCTCATCCTTCGCCCCCAGCCTGATCCGTGCCGCAGAGCGGCGCGGCTGGCAGGATTTCGCGGGCACCATCGCCGCCGGGCGTGAAGTCCAGCCAGGGCAGGTGATGCCCTCCTTCGCCGACGATCCCTATGTGCTGGCCAACATCGAGAACATCTTCAGCTACATGCGTGCCCGTGGCGAGGGGGGACTGGGGCGTGGCCGTCCGCAGATCATCGAGTCGATGCAGGAGGAATCGGAGCCCGACGAGGCCGAAAGCGATCAGGACTAGTCGTGCCACCCTGACCATCTTCCCGGTATCGGAGGACGCATGCGAGACGCTGTCACCCGGCTGCTGCTGCCACTGATCGCCCTGACCCTGGGGCTCGGCAGCGGGCTGGCCATCGCCAATCCACCGGAGCGGCAGGACCGTGAGGCGCTCAGGGTCTGTGCCGACGGCAACAACCTTCCCTTCAGCAACGAGGCCGGCGAGGGGTTCGAGAACCACATCGCCGAGCTGATGGCCGAGGATCTCGGCGTACCGCTGGTCCATGTCTGGGCGCCACAGGTCATGGGCTTCGTGCGCAACACCCTGGAGCTGCGCGTCTGCGACGTCATGATCGGCGCCGTGGCCGGTTACGAGTTCGTCCAGAACACCAACGCCTATTACCGTTCCGTCTATGCCCTGGTGGTCCCCGAGGCCTCCGATCTCGAGGTCACCAGCCTGACGGACCCGGCGCTGGCGGGGCGCCGCATCGGCGTCGTCACGGAAACCCCGCCACTGGTCGCGCTGCGACGCGTCGGGGCCAGGGTCGAGAGCTACCCGCTGATGGTCGACACCCGGGTGCGGGCACCGGTGCGCGACGCCGTCGAGGATGTGGTGGCCGGCAACACCGAGGGCGCCGTGCTGTGGGGGCCGCTGGCCGGCTACTACGCGGCGCGCCAGGACCCGCCGCTGCGCGTCATCCCGCTGGTCGACGACGACTCCGGCGCGCGCCTGGAATACCGTATCACCATGGGCATTCGGCGCGGGGAGCCCCAGTGGAAGGACTGGATCAACGACTTCATCGACCGTCACCAGGAGGAGATCGAGGCGATTCTCGTGGAGTACGGGGTGCCGCTGCTCGACCGGCACGGGCAACTGCTGACCTCCGATCCGGCGGATGCAGGAGGTGAGCCATGAATCCTCTGCATTCGACTCTGCTGATGCTGGGGCTGGGGGCGGCCCTGGCGCTGGGCGGCGGGGAGCGGGTCGAAGCCCAGCGAGCGGCGGCGGGGCCTCCCGACTGGCCCTGCGTGCAGCGGCTGATCCCGGAGCTGGCCTGGGGCACCATCTGGACGGGGCCCTCCCTGGATGACCTCGAGCAGGCGTGGTGGGAGGACGAGGAGGTCGGGCGTGTGGCGCGCTTTGCCACCGCCCGCGAGACCCCCGAGGACGAGGCCCTGGAGCGCGTCCGGGACTTCGTCGCCTCGGTGGACAAGGGCGAAGCCGAAGAGCGGTTGACGCTCCTGTTCGCTGGCCTCTTCGAGCTCACCAATCGCGAACGGCGTCGCACCATCGACGGCATCCGCCAGGCGTCCCGCGCCCAGATGGGGCGACTCGAGGCCATCTCCGACATGGTCGATGAGCTGGAGGCGCTGCGCGCCGACGACTCGGCAGACGAGGCGGAGATCGAACGGCTCTCCGAGTCGCTGTTCTGGGAGGAGCGCACCTTCGAGCGGCGCCAGCAGGCGCTGCCGGCCATGTGCGAGCAACCCTATCTGCTGGAGGAGAGACTGGGGCGGATGGTCCGGGTGATCATGGAGCGTATGCCCTAGTCTGAAGGCCATGGGCACAGGGAAGGCCAGAACAACAACGACTGCGGCAGCACGGCTGCCTGAGGAGCACACATGAGAACCTTGCCATTCACCCTCCGCTGGCTGGCGGTGGGAGGGCTCGCCGCCGGCCTCGGCTGGTCGGCGGCCCTGCCGGCCGACACGGTGGAGACCATCACCCTGGGCTATCTGGGCATGGAGCGACCCGATGACCGGGAGCCGCTCTCGGTGCTCGACCCGGTGCTCGACGACGAGGGTGTCCAGGGGGCTCGCCTGGGCATCAACGACAACAACGCCACGGCCCAGTTTCTCGACCAGGAGTTCGTGCTCCACGAGGCGGAGGTTGCCGACGGGGGCGACGTCGGCGAGGCCCTGCAGGGCCTGATCGACCAGGGCGCCGACTGGATCGTCAGCGGCCTGCCCGCCGAGGCGCTGCTCGAGGTGATGGCCCACCCCGCCCTGGGCGACCGGGTGGTGTTCAATGCCGGGGCGCCGGACGATGTGCTGCGGGGCGAGTCCTGCCACCCCAACCTCTACCACACCACCCCGAGCCGGCGGATGCTGGCCGATGCCCTGGCCCAGTTCCTCGGCTACAAGCAGTGGGAGCGCTGGGCGCTGGTCTACGGCAACACCGACGAGGACCGGGTCCTGGCCGAGACCCTGCGCGAGGCGGCAGAGCGTTACGGCCATCGCATCGTGGGTGACAAGATGTGGCCCCACGACCCCATGGCCCGCCGTGCCGAGGGCGGCTTCCATGCCATCCAGCGCGAGATCCCGGTGTTCGTGCAGGACCTCCCCGAGCACGATGTACTGGTGATCGCCGACGAGACCGACTACTTCGGCGAGTACTTCCCCTTTCAGACCTGGCTCCCGCGGCCGGTGGTCGGCACCCAGGGCCTCGTCGCCACTGCCTGGCACCGCGCCCACGAATCCTGGGGCGCGGTGCAACTGCAGCGTCGCTTCGAGAAGCTCGCCGACCGCTGGATGACGCCGCGCGACTTCGGCGCCTGGCTGGCGGTGCGCTCGCTGGGCGAGGCGGCGGCGCGCACCGGTTCGGTGGAACGCGACGCGGTGCTCGACTACATGCTCGGCGAGGAGTTCGAGCTGGCCGGCTACCTGGGCCTGCCGGTCAGCTACCGCACCTGGAATCATCAGCTGCGCCAGCCGATCCTGATCAGCGGCCCGCGCATGGTGGCATCCGTGTCGCCGCAGGAGGGCTACCTGCATCCACGCACGCCGCTCGATGCACTGGGCGCCGACGAGGGGGAAACGACATGTCGCTTCTGAACCAGGGGGGCAAGGCCCCCGCCATCAAGCACGCCGCCCTGGGGCTGGCACTGGGTGCCCTGCTGATGCTGCCGCTGGCGGCCCAGGCGGAGCGCATCTTCGTCTCCAACGAGAAGGACAACACCGTCTCGGTGATCGACGGTGCCAGCCTGGAGGTGGTGGAGACCATCCAGGTCGGGCGCCGCCCCCGCGCGATGGCCTTCAGCAGCGACGGCAGCGAGCTGTTCGTGGCGGTGGGCGACGACGAGGCCATCGACATGATCGACCTGGAGACCCTCCGGGTGGTGCGCAGCCAATCCTCCGGCGACGATCCCGAGGTGATCCGGGTCGATCCGAACCGTCCCTATATCTACGTCTCCAACGAGGACGACAACATCGTCTCGGTGCTCGACTACGAGGCGCGTACCCTGGTCACCGAGATCCCGGTGGGCGTCGAGCCCGAGGGGCTCGGGATCAGCCCCGACGGGCGCTGGCTGATCGCTACCACCGAGACCTCCAACATGGCGCACATCATCGATGTCGAGGCCATGGAGGCGGTGCACCATCGCCTGGTGGGGGCCCGGCCGCGGCACGCCGAGTTCACCCACGACGGCCGCGAGGCCTGGGTCTCGGCGGAGATCGCCGGGACGGTGTCGATCCTCGACATGGAGGAGACCTTCGACGTCAAGCACACCATCCGTTTCGACGTGCCGGGCGTGCCCCGCGAGACCGTCCAGGCGGTGGGGGTGGCTCTCACGTCCGACGGCCGCCATGCCTTCGTCGCCCTGGGGCCCTCCAACCGGGTGGCGGTGATCGACCAGCAGACCTACGAGGTGCTCGACTACATCCTGGTCGGCCAGCGGGTCTGGCACCTGGCCCTCAACGGCGACGAGAGCCGGCTCTACACCACCAACGGGGTCAGCGGCGACGTCACCGTGATCGAGGTCGACGGCCTGCGGGCGACCAAGTCGATCCCGGTGGGGCGCTTTCCCTGGGGGGTGATCGTCGAGCCGTGAGCGAACCTCCCCTCACCGACAGGGTCGCCGCGTCCCCGCGCGGGGCGGGCGACCTCGCCCTCGAGGTTCGAGACCTGAGCTTCACCTACGCCGGCACGCCGGTGCTGGAGGGAGTGTCCCTGGCCGTCCCAGCCGGGGAGTTCGCGGTGCTGCTGGGACCCAACGGCGCCGGCAAGACCACCCTGTTCTCGCTCATCACCCGCCTGCATGACCGCCGCCATGGCGAGATCCGCATCGGCGGCTTCGATGTGCGCCGCCAGGCGGTGCAGGCCCATGCCCGCATCGGGGTGGTATTCCAGCAGCCGACCCTGGACATGGACCTCAGCGTGGCCCAGAACCTCGCCTACCACGGTGCCCTCCATGGCATGTCCCCCCGCGAGGCGCGCTGGCGCGGCGAGGCACAGCTGTCCCGGGTGGGGCTGAGCGACCGGCGCGGGATCCGGGTACGCCAGCTTTCCGGTGGCCAGCGGCGACGGGTGGAGATCGCCCGGGGGCTGCTCCACGAGCCGCGCCTGCTGCTGCTCGACGAGCCCACCGTGGGACTCGACGTGGCTTCCCGGCGCGACCTGGTGGAACATGCCCACCGGCTGTGCGTCGAGGAGGGGGTGGCCGTGCTCTGGGCCACCCACCTGATCGACGAGGTGCGCCCCAGGGACCGCGTGCTGGTGCTCCACCGGGGGCGGCTGCTGGCGGACGGCCGGGCCGAGGAGCTGGCGTCCCGGCTCGGCGTCGACACCCTGGCCGAGGCCTTCGACCTCCTGGTAGGGGCAGAGGAGACGCCATGCGCCTGATGCCCTGGCTGCACTGCCTGCGCGGCGTGGTCGGTCGTGAGCTGCTGCGCTTCCTGCAACAGCGCAGTCGCTTCCTGGCCGCCCTGGTGCGCCCGCTGGTGTGGCTGTTCGTGTTCGCCGCGGGCTTTCGCATGGCGCTGGGGGTTGCCATGACCGAGCCCTACCAGACCTACATCCTCTACGAGGTCTACATCGTGCCGGGCCTGGTGGGCATGATCCAGCTGTTCAACGGCATGCAGAGCTCGCTCTCCATGGTCTACGACCGCGAGATGGGCAGCATGCGGGTGCTGCTGGTGAGTCCCTTCCCGCGCTGGTACCTGCTGCTCTGCAAGCTGCTGGCCAGCACCCTGGTGTCGGTGGTGCAGGTCTATGTCTTCCTGGCCATCGCCTGGTGGTATGGCATCCAGGCGCCACCGCTCGGTTACCTCTGGATCCTGCCGGCGCTGCTGGTCACCGGTTTCATGGTCGGCTCCCTGGGCCTGCTGCTGTCGACCTTCGTGCGTCAGCTGGAAAACTTCGCCGGGATCATGAACTTCGTGATCTTCCCGATGTTCTTCCTCTCCTCGGCACTCTACCCGCTGTGGCGTATCCGCGAGGGCAGCTACCTGGTCTACCAGATCGCCGCCCTCAACCCCTTCACCCATGCGGTGGAGATGATCCGCTTCGCGCTCTACGAGCGCTTCAACGCCGAGGCGATCCTGATCAGCGTGGCGGTGGCCCTGGTGCTGCTGGGGCTGGCGATACTGGGCTACAACCCGTCGCGGGGCATGATGGCGCGCAAGGGGGGCGGCGGCGACTGAGGTGGCTCAGCCCCCGGCACCTTCGGGGTCGGGGGACTCGCTCTCGAGGGACTCGAGGAAATGGATGATGCGCCGGCGCGGGCGTTCGTCGAGTCCCCAGAACACCATGCGGATGCCGGGCAGGTAGTCGTTCGGATCGGCCAGGAAGGCGTCCAGGGTCTCGGCGGTCCAGGTCAGCTCGGCCTCGCGCAGCGCCGGGGAGTAGTCGAAGTCCTCGAGACTGCCGGCCGGACGGCCGATCAGGCCGTGCAGGCTGGGGCCGGCGATGTGCACGCCGGGGGCGAGGCTATGGCAACCCACGCACTGGGAACGGAACAGGCGCTCACCCTGGGCGCGCTCGGCATCGCCCATGGCCGGTGTGCTGGTCACCACGGCAGCGAGCAGCAGCCAGGCCGGCACGGATCGCATGCTGATGGGGGAGCGGTGTGACACGGGGTGCTCAGAAGCAACGCAGGTTGGCGTCGGCCTGGGCCTGCCGCAGCTCCTGCAACTGGTCCTGCATGCCGCGCTCGGTACGGAACAGCACGCCGAGCTCGCCACGCTGATCCTGCATGCCGAGTACCGTCTCCACCTGCTCGTACTCGTCGTAGGAGAGATGCTCGGCGATCACGTCGATGCTGCAGGAGCATTTCTGCATGGTCAGGTAGCTGTTGCCGTTGGCGGCCATGCAACCCAGCACATAGTCGACGCGAGCTTCGGTGGGGTAGTCGTTGGCAAGCGCGGGCTGTGCCAGCGCCGCGAGCAGCAGGCCCAGGGCGACCCGGCCCGCCAGGTTGGTCGGTGTCGTCCGAAGTGTTGGCATCGTTGTCGTCTCCGGCACCATCGGGAAGCTTCACACTTCAACCTATGGCACTTTGCCGGGTTTTGCCACCCGGCTGCCACGACCCGCCGAGGCTATCGGCAGGATCGGGAACCTCAATTGGCAACCGCCAGGGGGGATCCGTAACGTGGTGGCAGTCGGCACCAGCCGATGACTTCATTGTCTGCATCCCCTGCACGACACCCCTTGCGACCCGCCCCCGAGGCGGGTCATTTCTTGTCGCTCGAGCCGTCGTCCGCTGCCTCGTCCTTGAGCTCGTAGTCCCCCTCCAGCACCCGTTGCTCGCGGTAGCTGCCGGCGTCGCCGTGGCTCTCCCGGTAGCGGGTCTCGCGGTAGTGGAAGCCACCGCCGACATCCTCGGCCTGGTCGGCCCGCATGCGCTCCATGCGCTTCTTCATGCGGTAGCGCAGGATCGGCAGCAGGGCCCAGCCGAGCAGCAGGAAGAACAGCCCCAGCACCATGGCAACGATCATCATGGCGCCGAACAGCAGCCAGGTGAGCAGCAGCTTCAGGGTGCCGAGCAGGCCGCCGGCCCGGGTCTGGCGGGCACGCTGCTGCCACTCCCGTGCGGCGCGCCAGGCGACGTTGTGGCGCGGGTCCTGATGGGGGCCTTGGGAATCGGGCATCGATCTCTCCGGTCGGGCGGCGCGCAGCACCGCGTGATTGGCTGCCTCTTGGAAAGCGGGCGGGGAGGTTCGTTCCGATGATGGATCAGCTTGCCACCAGACGCCACAGCGCGGCGGTGAGGATGCCGGCGGCGATCGCCGGCAGCGGCTTGCGCAGGGCCAGCATCACGCCCGCCGTCGCGACCAGGGCCATCCGGGCGCCGCCGTCCCCGTGAACGGCCATGGGGGTGATCACCGCCACCAGCACCGAGCCGGCCATGGCGTTGATGAAGCGCTCGACGCGCGGGCCGATGGGCACCCGGGCCATCACGAAGACCCCGCCGGCGCGGGTCAGGTAGCTGGCCAGCGCCATGATCAGGATGGCCAGCAGCACGCCGCCGTTCGCGGCCGTCAGGGTCATGGGGTCTTCTCCTTGCGCGCGGGCGGCAGCAGCAGGCCCACCACGCCGCCGGCCAGGGCCCCGACGATCACGTGGGCGTGGGGCGGCAGCCAGGCCATCGCCGCCAGGGCGGCCAGGGCCGCGGCGCCCCAGGGCAGCAGCACGCCGAGGTCGCGCTTGTCGCCCACCAGCATGGCCAGCAGGAAGCAGCCCATGATGGCATCCAGCCCGAAGCGCTCGGGCTCGCCGATGCCGCTGCCGAAGGCCACGCCCAGGCCGGTGCCGATCATCCAGGTGGTCCACAGCGCGAGGCCGCCGCCGACCAGGATGCCCAGCCGCGCCGCCGTGGAGCCGCCGCTCATGGCCATGGCCCAGTTGGCGTCGCTGAGCAGGATCAGGCTGGCGTAGCGCCGGCCGGCGGGCAGGTCGCGCAGGTGGGGGTAGAAGGCGGCCCCCATCAGCAGGTGGCGGGCATTGATCGCCAGGGTGATGGCCAGCAGCGGCACCAGCGGTATCGTGTCGCCCCACAGTTCCAGGGTGGCGAACTGGGCGGCGCCGGCGAACACCAGGCCGCTCATCATCAGCGCCTCCAGGCCGGAGAGCCCCTGCTGCAGGGCCGCGACCCCGAAGGCCAGCCCGAAGACGATCACGAACAGCGACAGCGGGGCCATGCGGCGAAAGCCGCTGACGAGATGGCCGAGACTCGGCCGGGAGGTATCGCCGACGGTCATGAGCGCCACACCTCGGCGACGATCTCGTAGCTCCTCGCTCTCTCCTCGGCGGCGTAGATATCGGTGTTGAGCATCAGCTCGTCGGCGCCGGTCTGCTCGAGGAAGTGCTCGAGCCCTTCGCGTATCGTCTCCGGGCCACCGATCACGGCGGCGCCGAGAAACTGTTCGACCTGGCCCCGCTCCATGGGCGTCCAGTCCAGTGTCTCGACCGGCGGCAGCGAGCGCGTCCGGCGGCCGCGAACCATGCCGAGGAACTTCTGGCGGCTCGTCGAGGCGAGGAACTCGGCTCGCTCGTCGCTCTCGGCGGCGATCACCGGCAGGCCGACCATGGCATGGGGGCGCTCGAGTGCCTCGGAGGGACGGAAGTTGTCGCGATAGAGACGCAGCGCCTCGAACAGGTAGCCGGGGGCGAACTGGGCGGCGAAGGCGAAGGGCAGGCCCAGGCGGGCGGCCAACTGGGCACTGAAGCCGCTGGAGCCCAGCAGCCATATCGGCACCCTCGTGCCCTGGCCGGGGACGGCGTGCACCCGCTGGCCGGGCCGCGCGTCACCCAGGAAACCCAGCAGCTCCTCCAGGCGCTGCGGGAAGTCGTCGACGCCGGCATGGGGGTCACGCCGCAGGGCGGCCATGGTGGCGGCGTCGGCGCCGGGGGCGCGGCCCAGCCCCAGGTCGATGCGGCCGGGGTAGAGGCTTTCGAGGGTGCCGAACTGTTCGGCCACCACCAGTGGCGGATGGTTGGGCAGCATGATGCCGCCGCTGCCCACCCGGATCCGCTCGGTGGCGCCGGCGATATGCCCGATCAGCACCGCCGTGGCGGCGCTGGCGATGCCCTCGAGGCCGTGGTGCTCGGCCAGCCAGTAGCGGGTGAAACCGAGCCGCTCGGTGAGCCGGGCCAGCGCCACGCTCTCGTGGAAGCTGTCGGCGATGGTCCCGCCTTGGCGAATCGGGGCCAGGTCGAGCACGGAAAGGGGCGTCTTGGCGAGTCGTGACATGTCGCGGCACTCGAAACGTTGGTTAGCGTGCTTGCCATTCTTCCGCCATGGGGCGGCCGTGTGCAAACGGTATTTCGCGGCCCGGCTCGGAAACCCCCTGGCTCCTGGCCAGCCGACGGGTATCGCGGTCCCTTGCCGGCTGCGGGGTCGCGCGTTGCCGCCAGCGCCCTTACACTCAGGATATTCTGATATGGGTCACCGGGTAGCCAGGTCTATGCTGGGGTTTCTGCAGGGATTCGCCTACGGGCTCTTCGTTACCTGCCTGCCGTGGTGCCTGATAGGGCTGGCGAATCCGCGACTCGCGGTGCCCACCGAGCGCCCCAGTCGCTGGCAGGTCTTCTTCCGCTATGGCCTGCTGGTTCCCTTTGTCAGTGTCCTGCTGTGGTTGACCTCGCTCTGGGGTGGCTTCGGGCCCAGCCTGGCGGGCTGGCTGGCGGGACTGGCAGCCATCGCCGTGGCGCTCCCCCTGGAGCGGCGCTGGCACCGCTGGCGTGCGCGACGCCATCGCCTGCGCCTGGAGGCACGCCTGGAAGCCGAGGCGGCCCGGCGTCATGCCGAGCGGGAGCGCGAGGCCCGCGAGGCGGGGGTGGCCGTGCTCGATACCGCCCGCCCGCCCGCCGACGCCGATGAGGTGGTGCTGGCCCTGTGCCGCGCCAAGCAGGCGCTGCTCGACGCGAGGCGTCCCGACCTGGCCATCCAGGCCGATCGACTCTATAGCCGCTATCGTCACGTGCTGGACGTCCTGGCCACCCGGTTCGAGCAGGGCGAGCTGGCCCTCGAGCGTGGCCGGTCCCTGGTCACCGAGGTGTGCCTGGGGGCGGTGGACAACCTCACCGCCATGGCCGCCCAGGCCGGCGGCGTGAAGGGGGTGGATGGCGACTTCGTGCGTCGCCGCCTCGAGCGGGAGGGGGCGCGACTCTCCGCCGTGGAGCGCAGTGCCCTCGAGCGGCGCCTGGAACTGCTCGAGAGCACCGAACGCCGTCTGGAGCGGCTCGCGGCACGCAACGAATCCGCCCTGACCTTGCTCGACGATGCCGCGGTGGCCCTGGCGCGCATCGAGACCGGGCGCCCCCGCACCTCGGTTGCCGCCGACCAGGCGCTGTCGGAGCTGCGCCGCTTCATCGGCCGGGCAGAGCGTTATGGACGCAGCGATCCGCGCTAGTCGGAAAGGCCGCCGGGCTCTGCTAGCTTGTAGGAACAGGGCTCAAGTACGCAGGTGCTCATGAACCAGCCATCCGAAGGTGATCCGCGCCTCTCCCTGCCTCCTGTGGAGGAGGTCGCCAGTGAGCTGGCCCAGTCAGCGCGACAGGACGGAGAGGAGGATGTCATCGACGATCCCGAGCTTGCCGCCATGGCCGATGACTTCGTGGACGAGGTCATCGACAGCACGGACGATGCCTCCAGCTTGGAGCGGCAGCGTCGGGCGGTGGACGAGCTGGGGCTCGAGCTGCAGCAGCAGGCCGCCCATCGGAGTGCCATGCTGAAGGCGCCGTTGCGCAAGCTGGCGCACCAGGGCGATGACGGCGGCCCGGTGGCGAAGGCGCTGGTCGACCTGCGCGGCAGGATGCAGGCGCTGGATCCGCGCGGACAGCGTCTGTCGCCCGGGCGGCTCGACCGGGTGCTGGCCCTGGTCCCCGGCGCCGGCAGCCGCCTGCAGCGCTACTTCCGCAGGTTCGAGAACGCCCAGCAGGCGCTGGATGCGATCATCGCCGACCTGGAGACGGGGCGGGACATGCTCCATCGCGACAACCTGACACTGGGTGACGACCAGGAGGCGCTGAACGCGATCCTGGGCCGCCTCCAGCGCCAGGTCACCCTGGGGCGCCTGATCGATCAACGCCTGCAGGACGCCCTCGCCGGGCTCGACGAGACGAGTACCCGGCGTGGCTTCATCGAGCAGGAGCTGCTCTTCCCCCTGCGCCAGCGGATCCTCGACCTGCAGCAGCAGCTGGCGGTGTGCCAGCAGGGCGTGCTGGCACTGGAGGTGATCATCCGCAACAATCGCGAGCTGATCCGTGGCGTGGACAGGGCGATCCATGTCACCGTCTCGGCGCTCACGGTGGCCGTGGCCGTCGCCCTGGCCCTGGCCAACCAGCGGCTGGTGCTGGATCGCATCGAGTCCCTCAATGCCACCACCTCCGGGATGATCGCCGGCACCGCCAGGGCGCTGCGCCAGCAGGGCGTGGAGATCCAGACCCGGGCCGCTTCGGCGCAGCTCGACATGCAGGTCCTCGAGGAGGCCTTCGCCGATGTCATGGCCGCCCTGGACGACCTGGCCCGCTACCGGCAGGAGGCCCTGCCGCGCCTGGATGCCCAGATCGAGCGCCTGGCGCAGCTGGCCGACGAGGGCAATGTCGCGATCGACCGCCTGCGGCGGGGCGACGAGAGCGACGACGCTGCCCCGGTGGAGGGGAAGGGCGCGACCTGATCCGGCCGCGGCGGCGATCCGGAGCCGCCTACCGGAAGTGGGACGCGGCGTCGTCGAAGGCCTTGCGCAGGCGCTGCCAGGACTCCTCCACCCCCTGGCGCAGGGTGCCCCAGGCCGCCTCGCCGGTCTGCTCGAGTTCCTCGAGCAGCTCGCGGGTCTCGTCGCGGCGCTGCTTCAGTCGCTCGATATCGTCATGGTACCTGACCCTGGCCTCCTCGCCGGCCTCCCGGGCCCTGGCGGCCAGGCGTTCGATCTCGGCGTTCCAGGCGTCGAGGTTGGCCTTCATTCTCTCGATGAAATCGTCGCGGTTGTTCATGCTGCGGCCCCGTGGATGGCACTCTGCCTTCCTGTAACGATCACGTTGCGCCTCTCGGGTTCCCCTCTCGGCCTGATCGGGTCCGGCGCTCACCGGCAGTGGCCAACCGGCAGCACAGGTCGTAAGCTCAGAGGGAAGTGGTGAAATCGGACTTCCGCCATGCCTCTCATCCGCACCGCCCGCGGCGCCCGCCGTCGCGGGGCGAGCCGTCGCCGCCCGCCGCGCCGTCCGGGCAGGGGGGATATCGACCGCTGGCTGGACCGCCTGGTCGACATCGCCGTGATCACGGCGATGGCGGTCGGCGCCGTGGCGCTGGTGCTGACCCTCCTGCTGTAGCGAGCCCGCCGCCCCCGTGCCGGCGGCCGCGTCACTCCTGCCAGACGATGCGGTCCCGTCCCCGGTGCTTGGCGCGGTAGAGATGGCTGTCGGCCTGCTCCAGCAACTGCTCGTGGCTCACCTCGTCGTCGGCCGGCACGGCACTGGCGATGCCGAAGCTGGCGGTCACCCGTCCGGGCTGGCCCGGCGCGGCGTGGGGTATGTCCAGCGCCAGGATCGCGTCCCGGATGCGTTTCGCCACCTGGCGGGCCCCCTCGAGGTCGGTGTCGGGAAGAATGCAGACGAACTCTTCCCCGCCGTAGCGTGCCACCAGGTCCGTGGAGCGACTGATCACGCCGGCCAGGGCCCCGGCGACGGCGCGCAGGGTGTCGTCTCCGGCGACATGGCCGTAGCGATCATTGAAATCCTTGAAGTTGTCGAGGTCGATGAAGATCACCGACAGCGGCCGTCGTGATCGCCGGGCCCGCCGCCAGGAGTCCGTCAGGAAGTCATCGAACCGCCGGCGGTTGGCGATGCCGGTGAGGCCATCCAGGGTGGATATCTGATGCAGGGCGTCACGCTGGTCGAGGCCGCGCTGGAAGGCCTTGAGCAGTCCGTCCAGGCTCTCCACCAGGTGGCCCAGCTCGTCCTCGGCGTGACGCGTGAGCCGTGGCTTGGGCCACTGGCCCGGCCGGCGTGGATCGGTATCGGCGATGGCGGCATGCACCCGCAGCAGCGGCCGCGTGATGAAGGCGTGGAACACCGCCACGATCAGGCCCGCGATCGCCAGGGCCTTGAGCATGCCGAGCGAGAAGATCAGCAGGCTGCGATCGACGAAGTCCCTCCGCAGGCTGTCCAGCGCCAGCCTCAGCTCGATCTCGCCCACCGCGCTGGAGGGCTCGTCGGTACCGAGGTCATAGGACAGGGGCTCCCGGTAGTCCAGGATGTCGCCGAACAGGGCGCTGGCCAGCCAGCCGGCGTTGGCCTCTCTCGGCCGCTCGCGAGCGGCCATGATGCGGTCGAAGTCGTCGCGTATGACCACGCTCGCCACATGGCCCCCGGCCAGCAGGCCGTCGGCGACCTGGGCCGCCAGGTCCGGGTTGAGCTGGAAGGCAGCCTCGGCCGCGGTACCGTTGACCAGGGCCAGCAGGTGACGAGTCTGGCTTTCCACCTCCTGTCGCATCGATCGGGCGTCCGAGGCCAGCTCGATGCCGCCGGCCAGGATGCTCAGCAGCATGGCGATGCCCAGGGTCAACACGGCCTGCTTGGCCGTCAGGCTGTGGCGATGGACCGATCGCGGAGGGGCAGGAGGGGCCGGTGACGTCATGGAGCGGGCTTCCGTTCATCCGGGGGGGCGTGGGCGCCCGGCTCGGGTCGTCCGCGGCCCCCTGGCCGATCGAGGGCGGCCTGCAGGCGAGTGACGAATCTCTCGGGCACGGAGGGGTGGCAGGCGAGATACAGCTCGACCTGCTGGAAGCCGAAGAGCTCGCGCAGCTCGATGCCGGCATCCTCGGCGAGCAGGCGCGCCGTCTGCCTGCCCGTCACCCAGGCATCGATCAGCCCCGCCTGGAGGCGACCGATGTTCTCCCGCTCGGTGGGGGCCACCACCACGGACACCCCCTGCTGCTCGACGAACTGGCCCACGGCATCCTCGCGGAAGCTGCCCACCCGAAACGCCGCCAGGTCGTCCAGCGAGCTCGCCTCCAGCGGATTCCCGGCCAGGGTGAAGGCCGCCCATTGGTTGGTGCCCAGCGGGCCGACCCAGCGGAAGTGGGGCTCCCGCTCCTGCGTCCGCGTGGTCGAGTAGACGCAGTGGTTCTCCCTCAGCCGGGCCTCGGTATAGGAGCGGGCCCAGGGCAGCAGGCGAAAGGTCGCCGACAGGCCCGCCTGCTCCAGGGCGGCCCGCAGCAGTCGTGTTGCCGTCCCGGCGACCTCGCCTCGGTCATCGAGGAAGTTGAAAGGTGGGTACTCCTCGGTATTGAAGGTCAAGGAGTCGCCCAGGAGCTCACGCAGCGCTCCCCGCCGGCGAAGGGCCTCCAGGGCGGACTGCATCCGGGCCACCAGCCGCGGGTCGGTATCGCGGTGGAGCGCGTAGTAGAGGTCGGACTCGCTGAGCACCAGTACCGAGGTGAAGTCGGTGATATCGAGGCCATTCTCCTCCATCAGCCAGTACGCCACGTCCTCCCCGTAGGCCCACAGGTCGACCCTTCCGCGGTCGAGCATCATCATCGCGCTGACATTGGTCATGGCCGGTCGCAACCGGGCTGCCGGCACGCCGGCCTCCAGCAGGCGCTGGGCGCCGATGTCCTCGCGGATGATGGCGATGCGGTAGTCGCTGTCGATGAGGTCGCCGATATCATCCAGCCGGATGCCGCTGTCTTGCCGGGCGATCAGCGATACCCGATCGGTGGCGATGGGGCCGACCCACTGGAAGAGCGCTTCGCGCTGGGAGGTCCGTGTGGTGGAGAAGAGGACGGTATCGGGTTCCGTGAGCGCCGTCTCATAGCCCCTTGCCCAGGGATAGTGGTGAATGTCCTCCCGGGTCAGCGGGGTGTCGGTCTCCGCGAAGATGCGCTCGAGTATCTCGACGGACAGCCCCTCCAGGCGGCCATGACGCATGAAATTGTAGGGCGGGTACTCCTCGGTGATGAAGGTGAGCCCGTCCAGGCTCGCTGGCGCCGGCAGAGGAAGCAGTACGCTGACCGCAAGGAGTAGCCATCTTTTCATGCGCCCGTCAGTTTCCCCCTGGCTCGTTCGGGACCCGTTGTCGCGGTTCGCCTGTGACGAATCGAATGTCAACGGCGGGTAACCTGCCGTTTCCAACCTAGTCGATGCCGTGGGAGCTGTCATTAGCGGGCTACCAACGCAAGGGCGATGCCCGGCCCGCCCCGACGGCCACCGTGAACTATGCTTCGAGGAGTGCGGTCGCCCATGCCAGCCGGCGGCCACGTCGAGGAGGCGCCACCCGCGGGTGACGAACCGTGACATGATCCAGAAGAATATCTTCGTGGTGGGACTGGACGACTTCAACCGCCAGCGTCTCGAGACGCTGCGCGGCGCGGGTCGGTGGCGGTTCCACGGGGTGATTGCCCCGGAGGCGGTCTACGACACCGAGGAGTTCGACATCGTGGCCATGCTGGCGGAGGCCACGGCACGGCTCGAGGCCTTCGAGGGCTCCATCGACGCCATCGTCGGCTACATGGACTTCCCCGTCTCGACCATGCTGCCGATCCTCTGCGAACGCTTCGGCACCCGCTCCACGACGCTTTCGAGCCTGCTCAAGTGCGAGCACAAGTACTGGAGCCGCCGCGTGCAGCGCGAGGTGATCCCCGACCATATCCCGGCGTTCACCGCCTTCGATCCCTTCGATGACGAGGCGATGACCCGCATCGGCGAGGCGGGGCTCTACTTCCCCTTCTTCGTCAAGCCCATAAAGTCGTCCGGGTCGCGGCTGGGGTTTCGCATCGAGACGCCCGAGGACTTCTATCACGCCATCGAGCAGCTGCGCGAGCAGATCGGCCTGATCGCCGACCCCTTCAACACGGTACTCGAGCATGCCCGCCTGCCGCCGGAGGTCGCCGCCGTGGACGGCCACTTCTGCATGGCCGAGGAGATCATCGGCGGCTGGCAGTGCACCGTGGAAGGCTACGTGTTTCAGGGCGAGGTCGTGAGCTACGGTATCGTCGACTCGCTGCGCTACCCTCAGGTCCTGAGCTTCTTCCACTACCGCTACCCCTCAGGCCTGCCCGAGGATATCCAGGCCAGCATGGTCGAGCTGACCGACCGCATCATGACCCATATCGGCTATGATAACGCCGCGTTCAATGTCGAGTACTTCTGGGACGAGGTGCAGGGGCGCATCTGGCTGCTGGAGATCAACACCCGCATCTCCCAGTCCCACTGCGACCTGTTCGAGAAGGTCGATGGCGTCAGCAATCAGCAGGTCACCATCGACCTGGCGCTGGGCCAGCGTCCCGACATGCCGTCGCGCCAGGGTGAATTCCCCATCGCCGCCAAGTTCTTCCACCGGGTATTCTTTACCGATGCGGTGGTGACCCGGGTCCCCACCGACGCGGAGCTCGCGGAACTCCGGGCCGACTTCCCCGGTTGCCAGATCGCTGTACAGGTGGAGGAGGGGCAGCGGCTCTCCTCCTTGCCCGAGCAGGACGCCTACAGTTTTGCGCTGGCGCATGTCTATCTGGGCGCGTCATCGGCCGAGCAGTTGCTCGCCGACTACGACCAGCTGGCGGCACGCCTGGTGTTCGAGTTCGACGACATCCAGGGCTGAGGGCCTTCGCGACCGAGCCAGGCCACAAGGGACGAGGAGACCAGGACCATGCGTATCGTGAACGACTTTCCCCACCGGGTGCAGGAGGAGGAGACCTGGATCCCCCTGGCGGATGGCACTCGCCTCGCGGCGCGCATCTGGCGCCCGGTGGACGCCGAGCGGCACCCGGTGCCGGCCATCCTCGAGTACCTGCCCTATCGCAAGCGCGATCTCACCGCCGAGCGCGATGTCCAGAGCCACCCCTACTGGGCGGGTCACGGCTATGCCGGGGTGCGGGTCGACATCCGCGGTACGGGCGAGTCCGACGGCGTGCTCACCGACGAGTACCTGCCCCAGGAACTGGAGGATGGCCTGGAGATCCTCGAGTGGCTGGAGGCCCAGCCCTGGTGCACCGGCGAGGTGGGCATGATCGGTATCTCCTGGGGGGGCTTCAACGGCCTGCAGATCGCCGCCCTGCAGCCCCCCCAGCTCAAGGCGGTGATCACCCTCTGCTTCACCGACGACCGCTATGCCGATGATATCCACCACATGGGGGGCTGCCTGCTGAGCGACAACCTCTCCTGGGCCTCGACCATGTTCGACGGCAATGCCTGCCCGCCCGATCCCGAACTGGTGGGCGAGCGCTGGCGTGACATGTGGCTCGAGCGGCTGGACGGCAGTGGCCTCTGGCTGGTCAACTGGCTCGAGCACCAGCGCCGGGACGACTACTGGAAGCACGGCTCGGTATGCGAGGACTACTCGCGCATCCGTTGCCCTGTCTACGCCGTCAGCGGTTGGGCCGACGGCTACTGCAACGCGGTCTTCCGGCTGCTGGCCGGTCTCTCCGTGCCGCGCAAGGGGCTGGTCGGCCCCTGGGCCCACAAGTATCCCCACCTGGGCGTGCCGGGGCCGGCCATCGGCTTCCTGCAGGAGTCGCTGCGCTGGTGGGACCGCTGGCTCAAGGGCACCGACACCGGGATCATGGACGAACCCATGCTGCGGGTCTGGATGCAGGAGTCGGTACCGCCCTCGGCACGCTACGAGGAGCGCCCGGGGCGCTGGGTGGCCGAACCCGAGTGGCCGTCGTCGAACATCCTGCCGACTCCCTTCCGGCTCACCAGCGGGCATGACCTGCTGCCGGAGACCGACGGCGAGGATGACGAAGGCAGCCTGGACATCCGCTCCCCGCTCTCGGTGGGGCTCTACGCCGGCAAGTGGTGCTCCTACAATGCACCGCCGGACCTGCCCCACGACCAGCGCGACGAGGATGGCGGCTCGCTGATCTTCCAGACGCCACGCCTCGAGGCGCCGCTGGAGATCTGCGGGGCGCCGCTGGTGGAACTCGAACTCGCCGCCGACCAGCCGGTGGCCATGGTGGCGCTGCGCCTCTCCGATATTGCCGTGGACGACAAGGCCACCCGGGTCTCCTACGGGCTGCTCAACCTCACCCACCGCGACAGTGACGAGGATCCCGAGCCCCTGGAGCCCGGCCGGTATTACCGCGTCCGGGTGCCGCTGAAGCATATCGCCCAGCAGTTCGCCGCCGGACATGCCATCCGCCTGGCGCTCTCCACCAGCTACTGGCCACTGGCCTGGCCCGCCCCCCGCCCGGTCAGGCTGGCCATCAAGCCTGGTCGCTGCCGCCTGGTCCTGCCGGTGCGGGTGGCGCGCCCCGTCGAGGAGGCGGCACTGCCCGCCTTTGGCGAGCCGGAGGGTGCCCCCCCCATGGCCAAGACCCTGCTCCAGCCGACCCAGGAGACCTGGCAGGTGATCCGCGACCTGGCCAACGACTGCACCACCCTGGAGGTGGTCAACGACGAGGGGCGCTACCGGATCGACGATATCGACCTGGAGATCGCCGCCCGGGTCACCGAGCGCTATCGGTACGCCTACGGCAGCTACGACAGCGTGAGCGGCTGGACGGAGTGGCAACGCAGCTTCAAGCGCGGCGACTGGGAGGTGCACACCCTGACCCGGACCCTGATGACCTGTGACGAGAATGCCTTTCGCATCCGTGCCACCCTGGATGCCTGGGAGGGGGATACCCGCCTCTACGCGCGGACCTGGGACGAGACGATCCCCCGCGACCTGGTCTGACACCTCCCCCCGATGCTGCCGGCAGGAGAGCCGCCATGCCGAGAATAGCGGGACTCGACCACCTGGTGCTGCGCGTCACCGACCTCGACGCCATGCTGCGCTTCTACTGCGAGGCGCTGGGCTGCGAGGTCGAGCGCCGCGATGACGAACTGGGCCTGGTCCAGCTGCGTGCCGGCACGGCGCTGATCGACCTGGTGCCGGTGGAGGGTCCGCTGGGGCGTCGAGGTGGGGCCGCCCCCGGTCCCGAGGGGCGCAACCTGGACCACTTCTGCCTGCGCGTCGAGCCCTTCGATGCCGCGGCCATCCGTGCCGAGCTGGCGCCCTTCGGCATCGAGGTCGGCGAGGAGAGGGCCCGCTACGGCGCCGAAGGCAGCGGGCCTTCGCTCTACCTGAGCGACCCCATGGGCAATACCGTCGAGCTCAAGGGGCCGCCGCTGTCGTCGTGAATGCTCGGGTCGTGTCATTGCTGGTAGGCTAGGGGCCTGACGAGGCCGGCAAGGAAGGCGCGCATGAGTGTGGTTCCAGCGGCTGCCGGCACATCCCCCCGGCAGCGGGCAACGAGAAGGGAAATCTTCGGCTGGGCGATGTTCGACTTCGCCAACCAGGCCTATACGCTGCTGATCATCACGGTGGTGTTCGGCGAGCTGTTCACCACGGTGATCGTCGGCGACCGCGGCGACGACTACCGGCTGGCCAACCTGCTGTGGAGCCTGGCGCTGGCGGTGAGCTACCTGCTGGTGGTGGTCACCGGGCCCCTGTGCGGGGCGGTGATGGACTACCAGGCCGCCAAGAAGCGCTTCCTGTTCGCCAGCTACCTGGCCACCGTGGCGACCACCGCGATGCTCTACTTCGTGGCGCCGGGCTACGTGGTGCTGGGGCTGCTGCTGATCGTGGTATCCAACTACGCCTACTCCATGGGCGAGTCCTTCATCGCCGCCTTCCTGCCCGACCTGGGGCCTCCCCAGGACCTGGGCAAGATCTCCGGCTTCGGCTGGGCCCTGGGCTATGTGGGCGGGCTCTTCGCCGCGGGGTTCACGCTGGTGGTGCTGGGCGAGGCCACGGCGGACAACTTCGAGCGCATCCGCTGGGTCGGCCCCTTCGCCGCCGGCTTCTTCCTGGTCACCGCCATCCCCACCTTCCTGTGGGTCAAGGAGCGGGGGACGCCGCAGCCACCGGGCATGCCCTACCACCGCATCGCCTGGGAGCGGGTCTCGACGACCCTGCATGAACTGAGGCGCTTCCGCGACCTGGGCACCTTCCTGGTCTCGCTGCTGTTCTCCATGGCCGGGGTCTACATCATCATCGCCTTCGCCTTCATCTACGGGGCCCAGGTGATCGGCTGGGACGAGTCGATCCGCAACATCATGTTCATCATCGTGCAGATCACCGCGGCGGTCGGGGCGCTCGGCTTCGGCTTCATCCAGGACCGCATCGGCACCCGGGTGACCTATATCTTCACCCTGGTGCTCTGGGTGGCGGCGATCTTCGCCATCTGGGCCACTCCCGAGGTCACCGCCTTCCTCAACGCCAGCCTCGGCCTGGGCTGGGAGGCCCAGCACCTCTTCCTGTTCGTGGGCTGCCTGGCGGGGCTCTCCCTGGGATCGAGCCAGTCGGCCAGCCGTGCCCTGGTGGGGCTCTTCTCGCCGACCCGCAAGGCTGCCGAGTTCTTCGGCTTCTGGGGCCTGGCCAACAAGCTGGCCGGGGTCTTCGGCATCATCGCCCTGGGCCTGCTGCAGTCGGTGGTGGGCCTGCAGGCCTCGATCCTGCTCTGTGCCGGGCTGTTCATCGTCGCCATCCTGATCTGCCTGTTGGTGAATCAGGCCCGCGGGCAGCGGGCCGCGCATGACTGGGAGGTACGCAACGGCCTCGGCCAGGGGGGGGCGCACTGAGTGTCGACCCTGGATGTCGGGTTTCTGGCGCTGGTGGGCGTGACCTTCCTTGCCGCCGGTACCGTCAAGGGCGTGATCGGCATGGGCATGCCGACGGTCTCGCTGGCCCTGCTCGTGGCGACGGTAGGCCTGCAGCCGGCCATGGCACTGCTGCTGGTGCCGACGATCGTCACCAACCTCTGGCAGGCGCTGGTGGGCGGTCAGCTGAGGGCCATCGTCAGGCGCCTGTGGCCCTTCCTGCTGGCATCGGTGGTGGCCGTGTGGCCCGGGGTCGCGGTCCTGGCCGGCGTCGATGTCCGCTGGCTGACGCGACTGCTGGGGCTGCTGATCATCGGCTACGCACTGGTCAACCTGGGCATGGCCCGGTTCGTGCTGCCGGTGCGGCATGAGCGCCGCGCCGGTGTGATCTCCGGGCTGGTCAATGGCCTGCTGACCGGCATGACCGGCTCGTCGGTGTTTCCGGGCGTGGCCTATCTCCAGGCCCTGGGATTGCCGCGGGACCAGCTGATCCAGGCCATGGGGATCCTGTTCACCCTCTGCATCCTGGCGCTGGGCCTGGCCATGGGCGGCCAGGACCTCCTGACCGGCGAGCTGATGCTGACCTCCAGCCTGGCGGTGATCCCGGCCCTCCTCGGCATGCAGCTGGGCCAGCGGTTGCGCCGCCGGCTCTCCGAGTCGGGCTTTCGCCGCTTCTTCTTCCTGGGGCTGCTGGTGATGGGCAGCTATATCGTGCTGCGCTCGCTGCTCGGATAGGCGCCAGGGCGGGTAAGGCCTCGGGGTGGCGACTAGACTGAGGGAATCGCCGCTCACCGCGGCCCGAGCAGGTCGCCGCCATGGACCCCGTCATGCTGCGTGCCATCGAACGCATCCTGGTCGTGCTGTTCGCCGGCATGGCCATCTATCTCGGCTACCGGTTGTTCCTGGCGGTGCCCGCCCACCGCGACAGCGACGGCAAGGTGACCCTGCCCGGCGGCACCGAGGTGGTGCTGAACCGTGCCGCGCCGGGGCTCTTCTTCGCCCTGTTCGGCAGCGTGGCCCTGGGCATCTCGCTGTACAGCGCCATCCAGGCCACCTCGACACCGCCCATGGCAGGCGGCGATGCCCCGGTGCTGGCCAGCTACTCCGGGCTCGTGCCGGAAACCCGGGGCATCGACCCCGCCCTGGAGCAGGCCCAGCTGCGCCGCCTCTTCTTCACCCTCAATGCCCTGGCCGATGCCTCCTCCGCGGAGGGCAGCCAGGCCGTGGCGGAGCGTGGCGACCTGCGCCAGGTGAAGCTGCGGCTGATGCGTGGCGCCTGGCTGGACGGCTGGGGCGATTACGCCGCCTTCAGCGACTGGGCCAATGGCACCGATGCCCGGGGCGAGCCGCCCGATGCCCGCTTCTCCGCGCCGGCGGCCCTCTACCATCAGGGCAGGGAACAGCCGTGAAGGCCGGCTGGCGGGCCGGCCTGGCCCTGTCCTGCTGGCTGCTGGCCTCACCGGCCACCGGCATGGCGACCCTCTACGACGAGGCGACCCTGGCCTACTGGTCGCGGATCACCCCCGAGGACATCCGCCGCGTGCACGACGAGAATCTCGTGCCGGCCCTGGCGGCGGACGAGCGCGTCCGGCTGGCAGGCGTCGAGCTCGCCTTCCCGCTGCGCTGCCCGGTGCCCGCCAGCGAGCCCTTCTGCTACTACCAGCAGACCCTGGCCGATGGCCGCCGCCAGGTGGTGATGTCGGTGGCCTCGCTGCGCCTGTTCGGCGACCTCGCCCTGGCCATGGCCTGGCTACAGCTCGAGGGGTTGTCGATCGAGACGCCTGCACAGTACCTGGCCATGCTGCGTCACCGCCGGCCCGAGTCGTTTCCCGAGGGGCGCTATCCGCTGCCGCTCGCGGCACTGGGGGTGCCCGATGACGTCCGGGAGCGTAAGGAGGTGATGGAACTCCATGGCAAGATCTTCACCTCCTCGGTGGTCTTCGTGCTGCTCCACGAGCTGGGGCATGCCCTGCACCGCCATCCGGGCTACGGGCCCGGGGTCGCCCGGGAAGCGGCCCGCCGCCACGAGACCGAGGCCGACGAGTTCGCCCTGGACGTCATGGCCCGGCTCGCCTATCCACCGCTGGGCATGAGCGTCTTCTTCACGCTGCTGGCCCACTGGGAGCCCAATCGCTGGCACTTCGCCGACGAGGCGGCCCATCGCGCCCACCTGGCCGAGGCCACCCATCCGTTGACCTCCGACCGGCTGAGGGGTCTGGCCGCGGCCCTGGCCGAGCGCGGCGACGCCTTCGCCCGGGCCGAACCGGACTTCGTCGCGGCCCGCGCACGGGTCGTCGGCGTGGCCGACGAGATCGGCCGCCTGGCGGACTTCCTGGACGACCGCGACATCCAGGAGGGCATCGTGCGCCTGGGGCGTGCCACCGAGCCGGCGGTCCTGAAGCCGCGGCGGGCGGGTGAGCCGCCTATCGACCGGGCGCCTCCGGAAGCCGGGCAGCCCTTCGCGGGCACCTTCCGGGGCATGCTCGGTGACGCCTCGGGGGAGCTGCCGGTGTGGCTGGTGCTCGAGCGGCAGGGCGACCGGGTCCGGGGGGCGTTCACCTACGGGCTGGGCCTGGGCCAACTGGAAGGGGAGGTGCAGGCGGGGCGCCTGCATTTCGGCTGGACCCTGGGCCTGGAGCAGGGACTGGGCGTGCTCGAGGCGGCGGCGGACGACGCACGACTGCACGGCAGCTGGGGGCGCGAGCGCTCCGCCGACGACGGCGGTTACTGGGAGCTGTGGCGGGAGGAGCTCGAGTAGGAAAGCCGGGCCCGTGGCAACGACGAGGGCGGAGGAAGGCCGACGCTTCGCGACCGGTGGGTAGACAGCGCCGGACTTCGGTGTCAATGCTGTCGTTGGGCAGAGCGAGGGAGGACGGCGGATGAGCGACAAAGACCCCACACGGCGTGCCGGGATCGGCATGATGCTGCTGTTCTGGGTACTCTTCATCGGCACCGGCACCTGGTGGTTCCAGGGCTATCTGGAAGGGCTGCGCAATCCCAATGCGCACCTGGTCAACAGTGTGGCGGGGGATGGGGAGCCGATCACCCTGGAGCGCAATCGCTCGGGCCACTTCATGGCCACCGGACGCATCAACGGCGAGCCGGTGGAGTTCCTGGTCGATACCGGGGCCACCTACGTGGCCCTGCCCGCCGGGCTGGCCGACCGGCTGGACCTCGAGCGTGCGGGATCCGCCTGGTTCAACACCGCCAACGGTCGGGTACGAGGACACCTCACCACCCTCGACGAGGTCAGCCTGGGCGGCTTCTCTGCCAGCGAGGTGCGCGGTTCCATCAGCCCCGGCCTCGAGGGGGACATCGCCCTGCTGGGCATGAGCTTCCTCAACCGCTTCGACATCGAGATCCGCGACTCGCGCATGGTCCTGCGCCCTGCGCGGCAACCCTGAGGAGTCCATGGCCCAGCATCCGAGAGGTCGTCGAGCCGAGAAGCCGCGGGAGATATCCGTTCGCGGCTGGCTGGACATCCTGTGGCGCGTCAAGCAGGAGATGAGCGACGACCGTGTCACCATGCTGGCCGCCGGCATCGCCTTCTACGCACTGCTGTCGCTGTTTCCCGCCATTGCGGCGGTCATCTCGCTCTGGGCGCTGGTGCTGGATCCCCAGGACATGACGCGCCAGATCATCGAGCTGAGCCGCTTCCTCCCCGAGGGCGGGGCCCGCCTGGTCGAGGAGCAGGCGCGCAAGATCGGAGACAACACCGATACCGGGCTGAGCCTGACGGCCCTGACCAGCCTGGTCGTGGCGATGTACGTGGCCTCCAAGGGCGTGCGCGGCATGATCGTCGGGCTCAACGTCGTCTACGGCGAGGGCGAGCGCCGCGGCCTGGGCCACCGTACGCTGGTCGTTGCGGCCCTGACCCTGGGCCTGATCGTGCTGACCCAGGCCAGCCTCCTGTTCGTCACGCTCATCCCACTGGCCATGGGCATGCTCGGCCTCGATGCCACCCTGGTCCGGGTGATCGGCTGGCTGCGATGGCCCGTGCTGCTGCTGGTGATGATGTTCGTCATCGCCGTGCTCTACCGCTTCGGCCCCTATCGGCGTTCGCCGCGCTGGGAGTGGGTCAGCGTCGGGACCGTCACCGCCACCCTGCTGTGGCTGCTCGGCTCCGGCGGGCTCTCGCTCTATGTCGGCCATGTGGCGAACCTCGGCGAGCTCTATGGCTCGCTGGGGGCCGTGGTGGTGCTGATGCTGTGGTTCTGGCTCTCCGCCTTCGTCGTATTGCTCGGTGCCGAGATCAACGGTGAAATGGAGCGCCAGACCCGATGCGATACCACCACCGGCGAGCCGCGACCCATGGGAGAGCGTGGCGCCCATGTGGCCGACACCCTGGGCCGCCGCGCCTGGCATCGCGACCGATCCGGCGACACGCCCGACCAAGGAGAGAACCCGTGAGCCTCAAGCAGCGACTCGGCATCGACCTTCCCATCCTCCAGGCGCCCATGGCGGGCGCGCAGGGGGCGGACCTCGCCGTGGCGGTCTGCGGGGCCGGCGGCCTCGGGGCGCTGCCCTGCGCCATGCTGGGACCGGAAGCCATGGCACGTGAACTCGAGTCCATCCGGTCGCGCACTCGCGCACCGATCAACGTCAACTTCTTCTGCCATGCCCCGCCCGAGCCGGACCCGGCCGCGGAGGCTCGCTGGCGCGAGGCGCTGGCTCCCTACTATGCCGAGCTGGACCTCGACATCGCGAGCGTGCCGGCCGGCGGCGGTCGACGGCCCTTCGACCACGCGGCCTGCGATCTGCTGGAGGCCGTCCGGCCCGAGGTGGTCAGCTTCCACTTCGGCCTGCCGGCGCCGGAACTGCTCGAGCGGGTCAAGGCCCTGGGGGCCATGGTGCTGTCGTCCGCCACCACGGTGGAGGAGGCGCTGTGGCTCGAGGCCCGGGGCGCCGATGCGATCATCGCCCAGGGTCTCGAGGCGGGAGGCCATCGCGGCATGTTCCTTGCCGAGGAGATCACCACCCAGGTCGGTACCCTCGCCCTGCTCCCCCAGGTCAAGGCGGCGGTCGAGGTGCCGGTGATCGCCGCCGGTGGCATCGGCGATGCCCGCGGCGTGGCGGCAGCCATGGCGCTGGGCGCCGATGCCGTGCAGGTCGGTACCGCCTTCCTGTGCTGCCCGGAGGCGACCAGCTCGCGGATTCATCGGCAGGCGCTGATGAGCGAGGCGGCCCGCCACACGGCCCTGACCAACCTCTACAGCGGCCGACCCGCACGAGGCATCGTCACCCGCCTGATGCGCGAGCTCGGCCCGCTCGGCGATGTCGCCCCGGCCTTCCCGCTCGCCACCGCGGCCATCGCCCCGCTGCGGGCTGCCGCGGAAGCGCAGGGCAGCGGCGACTTCTCGCCGCTGTGGGCCGGGCAGAACGCCAGCGGCTGTCGCGAGGTACCCGCCGCCGAGGTGGTGGAAGCGCTCGCTGCCGGGTGTTGAGCGTACGCGTGGCGATGCACTGCCCGGCACCGGACGGCGGCGATGAACATCACTCCATCTTGCCGCCGCTGTAGGTCAGCCCCGGGATCCGGGTCTTCCGTTCCAGGAGATCCAGCGCCTGGGCGACGGTGCCGGTCAGTACCAGGTAGATGATGGCTACCAGGGTGAAGGCTTCCAGAAACTGGAAGGTCTGATAGCCGACCTGTTCGGCGCGGGAGGTGAGCTCGGTGAGACCGATGGCGTAAGCGATCGAGGTGTACTTGAGCTCGACGACGGCCTCGTTGGACCACTGCGGGATCACGCGCCGGCCGGCCTGGGGGAGGATGATATCGCGCAGCGCCTGGAAGCGGCTCATGCCCATGGCTCGGGCGGCGACCATCTGTCCCGCTGGCAGCGACAGGATGGCACCGCGGAAGTATTCGGCCTGGTAGGCGGCACTGTTCAGGCCGATGGCCAGCGCGGCAGCAGTGAAGGGATCGAGGACGATGCCGATTTCCGGCAGGCCCAGATAGATGAAGAACAGCTGCACCAGCATCGGGGTGCCGCGGAACACCTCGACGTAGAGGGTCGCCAGCAGGTAGATCGGCCTGGGTGCGTAGATCCGTCCCCACACCAGCAGCAGTGCCAGGCAGAAGCCCAGCAGCATGGCGATTGCCCACAGCCCCATGGTCACGCCCACGCCCTCGAGCAGAAACGGCATCCAGGTGCGACCGAACTCGATGAATTCCGTCATGGCGGGGCTCCCCTAAGGTCAGGTGTCCTGTCGATCATGGGTGATCATCTGCAGGAACTGTGACGTGCGTGCGTGCTCGGGCCGGCTGAACAGCTGCGAGGGCGGCCCCTGCTCGACGATCACGCCGCCCTCCATGAAGATCACTTCGTCGGCGGCTGCCCGGGCGAACCCCATCTCGTGGCTGACCACCAGCATGGTCATGCCGGCCTGGGCCAGGTCCTTCATAACCTGTACCACCTCGCCGGTCAGCTCCGGGTCGAGCGCCGAGGTTGGCTCGTCGAACAGGATCAGCTTGGGGTCCATGGCCAGTGCCCGGGCGATGGAGGCGCGCTGTTTCTGTCCCCCGGACAGTTCGGCGGGGTAGGCGTCTCGCTTGTCGGCAAGACCGACGCGCTCGAGCTCCTCCAGGGCGCGCTCGGTGGCTTCCTGTCTCGAGCGGCCCAGCACGTTGCGCTGCGCCAGACGCACGTTGTCGAGCACGCGCAGGTGGGTGAACAGGTTGAATTCCTGGAAGACGAAGCCGATCTGGGCGCGGACCTGGTTGATGCCTTTCTCCTCCACCCGCGTCCCGTCGAGGATGACGGTGCCGCTGTCGGGAGGGCTCAACAGGTTGATGCAGCGCAGTAGCGTCGACTTGCCTGTCCCCGAGGGGCCGATCACGATCTTCGACTGGCCGCGCTCGAGGTCGAAGCTGACCCCCTTCAGTACCTCCACGCCACCATAGGTCTTGTGCACGTCGCGCACGCTGAGAATCGGGGTGTCGCTCATGATTCGCTCCCACGCCCTTCGAATCCCGGGATCGCCATCCTGCGCTCCAGGGCATAGAGGCCGGCATTGCCCAGGCGGTTGACCACGAAGTACATCGCCGCGACCACCGCGAACACCGTCAGGGTGTTGCCCTGCAGATTGGAGACGATATAGCTCGCCTGGCGGGTCAGCTCGACCACCCCGATCACATAGGCCAGTGAAGTCGCCTTCAGCTCCGAGGAATATTCGTTGGTCCAGGGCCCGATGGAGCGACGCAGCGCCTGGGGCAGCACGATGTGCAGAATGGCGCTCGAGCGCGACATGCCGAGCGCCCGGGCGGCCATCACTTCACCGCCGGCCACCGACTGGATGGCGCCACGGAAAATCTGTGCCTGATAGGCGGTGGAGCGCAGCCCCAGGGCGATCACGGCCGCCACGAACGGCGACAGGGGGAACAGCTCGCCCACCCCGTAGAAGAACAGCAGCAGCAGGACGATCTCGGGAATGCCGCGGAAGATGCGTTCGAAGATCACCGCGAAAAGGCGTAGCGTCCAGTGGCCGTAGGTGCTCATGACCGACAGGGTCAGGCCCAGGACGAAGCCCAGCGCCAGCAGCGCCGCCAACAGTTGAATCCCGATCCACAGCCCGCGCAGCAGGTACGGAAATTCGGCCACCAGGGTGTCGAAGACCATCGAGGCAGTTCCCAGCCGATGTCAGGGCGGCCCCTGGCCGCTGAACGGCGAGGGCCGCGAGGAGTGGCCTAGTCGTCGAGGCCGGCGATGGGTTCCTGATAGGTTCGCACGTAGTCCGGCATGGTGGCGGGAATCTGCCGGATGGTGGCATAGGGGGCGTAGGAGTGGACGATCTCCTGCCACTGCCCGGACTCGTAGAGCTCCATGATGCCGCGGTTGAGAGTGCCCAGGATGCCATTGGGGTCGCCTCTCGAGACGGCGAGTGCCTGGGGTTGGCCCTGGGTGATGGTACCGGCGATGCGCACCTCGCGGCCCTTGTCGATGAAGTCCTCGGCGGTGTCGGTGCTCACGATCACCGAATCGATCCGTCCCACGCGCATGTCCTCGATGGCGGTCACGTAATCCTCGTAACTGCGCAGGGTCACATCGATGGCGTCGTTCTGCACCAGGTTGGCCTCTACCCAGCTGTTCTGCGTCGAGCCGCCCTGGGCGCCGATGGTGGCGCCACAGCACAGGGCGGTGACGACATTCAGCTCGGAGTCGATGTTGACCAGCACCTCGTCATCGTTCTCCCACCAGGGGATGGTGAAGTCCAGGACCTCGTTACGCTCCTCGGTCACGTTCAGGCCGGTGACCAGCAGGTCGATGCGCTCGTTGGCCAGAGCGGGAATCAGCGAGGGCCATGGCATATCGCGGAACTCCACTTCCAGCCCCTGATTCTCGGCGATGGCACGCATGGCATCCACCGCGATGCCCTTGTACTCTCCGCCTTCGGCATAGGCCCAGGGGGGGAAGGCGGCCTCGATCCCTGCGACCAGAGTCTGGGCCTGGGCGATACTCAGGCTCAGTGAGCCTCCTGCGAGAACGGAAGAGAGCAGAAATAGCTTGAGGGGGTTGTTGTTCATTGTATTGGATGGCCTCGTCAGGGGTTTCGATGCTGAAATCGCCCGCACCGCTAGCTTCAACGTAGGTAGGCGTGTGAAGGGGTGTCAAATCCGCCCCGCGGCCCGGCGATGGCGGAATGCGTAGCATGATCTCCTCCTGCCTTCGTCGCTTCAGGCCTGCTACCATGGATGCATGAACAGTACTCAGCCCGCCGCCCGGGTCACGGCATCGCTGGATGATCCGCTCTACTACCTGGTGAACTTCCGCTTCGTGCTGGCGTGGGTCGCCGAGCGGCACGGCGACCTGCTGAACGCCTCGGAGCGGGCCTTCATGGCCGACTTCGAGGCCCTGCCGCCTGCCTCCCGGGCGTTGCTGGTGCGCATGGTGATGCGCAAGGGGGAGCACTTCCGGCGCTCGAGGCTCGCCTATGCCGAGATCGGGGACAGCGCGGCGGCGCTGGCACCTCTGGCCGAGCTGGGCTGGGTCGATCCCGATCCCGGGCTGTCCCTCGACGAGCTCTTCCGGCAGCTGCGCCTGCCCGAGCTGCGCCGGGCGCTGGCCGACGAGATCGCCGCCGCCGGGCTGACCGCCGCGACCGGCAAGGCGGCGCTGTTCGCGGCGCTGGCGCCGCGCCTTGCCGAGAGCCGCCGCCTGGCTGCCTGGTGGCCCGAGGCACCCGATCGCATCGTGCGCCTCACCGTGATGGAGACCTGCGACCGGCTGCGGCTGATGTTCTTCGGCAACCTGCGCCAGGACTGGGCCGAGTTCGTGCTCGCCGAGCTGGGGGTGCAGCGCTTCGAGCGGGTCGCCTTCACCCCCGAGTCGCGGGCCTTCCAGTGCCGCGAGGAGGTCGACGCCTATCTGGCCCTGCATCGGCTGCGCGAGCGCCTGGATGCCGGCGAGTCGCCCGAGGCGCTTCGCGCCGAGCTGCCAGCGGTGAACGGCGACAACAGCTGGCTCGCGGGACGTCGAAGCCGGCTGCTCCTGCAGCTGGGGGTGGCCGCCGAGCGAGCGGGCGAGCGTGACCGGGCCCTTTCCCTCTACGCCGAGGCCGGGCCAGGCGAGCCGCGCATCCGCCGCCTGCGCCTGCTGGAGCGGATGGGCGAGCATGCCCTCGCCCATGAGCTCGCCGAGCAGGCCGCCCTCGAATCGGTCGGTGAAGCGGAGCACCAGGCGCTGGAGCGCCTGCGCCCGCGGCTGCGGCGGCGGCTGGGCCTGCCGCCGGTGGCGTGTCTCCCCGAGCCCGTCACCGAGCGCTGGGATCTCGCACTGGGCGGCCGCGCGGAGAGTGTCGAGCTCGCCGTGCGCGACCATCTGAACCGCACCGAGGCGCCGGTCCACTATGTGGAGAACACCCTGCTGACCGGGCTCTTCGGGCTGCTCTGCTGGGAGGCCGTGTTCGCCCCGCTGCCCGGCGCCTTCTTCCACCCCTTCCACGGCGGGCCGGCGGATCTCCGGCGGGAGGACTTCGTCGCCCGTCGTCGGGCGCTGTTCGACGCCTGCCTCGCCCGGCTCGACGATGGCAGCTACCGCGAGGCGATACGGCATGCCTGGGTCGAAAAGCAGGGCATCGTCTCGCCCTTCGTGCACTGGGGCGTGCTCACCGAGCCGCTGCTCGAGCAGGCGCTCGACGCTATCCCGGCGCCGGACCTGCACGCCTGCTTCGAGCGGCTGCTGGCCGATCTCAAGGCCAACCGCGCCGGCCTGCCGGATCTGATCCAGTTCCTTCCCGAAGCCGATGCCGCCGGTCGCCGCTACCGGCTGATCGAGGTGAAGGGGCCCGGCGACCGCCTGCAGGACAACCAGCGCCGCTGGCTGGCCTTCTTCCACGCTCGCGGCATGCCCGTCGTGGTGTGCCATGTCCGCTGGCGGGACACGGCATGAGCGCAGGCGAGTACCGGGTCGCGGTCAGGGCGCTGTGCGACTTCACCGCCCGGGAGGGCGACCTCGATCATCGCTTCACCCCCGCGCCCAGTGCCCGGGAGGGGATCGCCGGCCACGCCCTGGTGGCCGGGCGCCGCGGTGAGGGGTATGAAGCCGAGCTGCCGCTCTCGGGCCGCTTCGAGGGCCTGGTCGTCGGGGGCCGGGCCGATGGCTATGACCCGGTGGCCAATCGCCTGGAGGAGGTCAAGACCCATCGCGGCGACCTGTCGCGCATGGCCGCCAACCAGCGCGCCCTGCACTGGGCGCAGGCGAGGGTCTACGGTGCCCTGCTGTGTGCCGCGCGGGGCCTGGAGGGCCTCACCCTGGCGCTGGTCTACCTGGAGATCACCACCGGCCGCGAGACGGTGCTCACCGAGGAGGCCACGGCCGAGTCGCTGCAGGCCTTCTTCGAGACCCAGTGCCGGCGCTTCCTGGCCTGGGCCGGGCAGGAGACCGAGCATCGCCGGCGTCGCGATGCGGCGCTGCGCGAGCTCGCCTTTCCCCATGCCGCCTTCCGGCCGGGACAGCGCGAGCTGGCGGAGGGCGTCTACAAGGCGGCGGCCACCGGACGCTGCCTGCTGACCCAGGCGCCCACCGGCATCGGCAAGACCCTCGGCACCCTCTTCCCGATGCTCGCGGCCATGCCGCGCCAGGGGCTGGACCGCATCGCCTTCCTGACCATGAAGACCCCGGGGCGGCGGCTGGCGCTGGACAGCCTGGCGGTGCTGGGTGCCGGAGCGACGCCGGCGGGCGAGGCGCCGTCCGCGTGCCGGCAGCTGCCGCTGCGGGTGCTGGAGCTCGTCGCCCGGGACACGGCCTGCGAGCACCCGGACAAGGCGTGCCATGGCGAGGCCTGCCCGCTGGCGGCGGGCTTCTATGACCGGCTGCCGGCGGCGCGCCGGGCGGCGGTGGCGCGGGGCTGGCTCGACCGCGAGTCGCTGCGCGAGGTGGCCCTGGCGCATCGGGTGTGCCCCTACTACCTGGGCCAGGAGCTCGCTCGCTGGTGCGACGTTACCGTGGGGGACGTCAACCACTGGTTCGACCTCCACGCCATGCTCCACGGGCTGGCCCGGGCCAACGACTGGCGGCTCGGCCTGCTGGTGGACGAGGCCCACAACCTGGTGGAGCGGGCGCGGGGCATGTACAGCGCCGAACTCGACCAGGGTCGGCTCAACCGGCTGCGCCGCTCGGCACCGCCGGCCCTGGCCAGGCCCCTGGGCGGGATCGCCCGGCAGTGGCAGCGGCTGGTTCGCGACTCGGGCTCGGCGGAGGAGGGCGATGGGCAACGCCCCGATTATCGCCTCCTGGACGGGGTGCCCAGGGGAATGACGGGGGCGCTGCAGCGGGCCGTCGTCGCCATCACCGATTACCTGGGGGAGCACCCCGAGGGCGGCAGCGCCGAGCTCCAGGAGCTGCTGTTCGAGGTGCTGGCCTTCTGCCACCTGGCCGAGCAGTTCGGCGAGCATTCGCTGTGCGACCTGACGCGGCGGGGGCGTGGCCAGGCCGTGCTGGGGCTGCGCAACCTGGTGCCGGCGGACTTCCTGGCCCCGCGGTTCTCCGCGGCCCACTGCGCGGTGCTGTTCTCGGCGACCCTCACCCCCGGCCACTACCATCGCGACCTGCTGGGGCTGCCGGACGACAGCGTCTGGCAGGCGGTGGCCTCGCCCTTCGCCGCGGAGCAGCTCGAGGTGCGGGTGCGTGGCGACATCTCGACCCGGCTGCGCGATCGCGAAGGCTCCACGGCGCCCATCGTCGCCGAGCTGGCCGGGCAGTACCACCGGCGGCCGGGCCACTACCTGGCCTTCTTCAGCAGCTTCGCCTATCTGGAGATGGTGCTGGCGCGCTTTCGTGAGCGGCATCCCGAGGTACCCGTCTGGGCCCAGACCCGCGGGATGCAGGAGACCGAGCGCGACGCCTTCCTGGGGCGCTTCCGGCCGGGCGGCCGCGGCATCGGCTTCGCGGTGCTGGGCGGCGCCTTCGCCGAAGGCATCGACCTGCCCGGCGACCGGTTGATCGGCGCCTTCATCGCCACCCTGGGGCTGCCGCCTGCCGGCCCCTTCAACGAGGCGTTGAAGACACGCCTCGAGATCCGCTTCGGCCACGGCGACGACTATGCGTACCGCATTCCCGGCCTGATCAAGGTGGTGCAGGCCGCCGGCCGGGTGATCCGTGGCCCCGGGGACCGGGGCACCCTGGTGCTGATGGACGACCGCTTTGCCCGCCGCGAGGTGCGCTCGCGCTTGCCCGAGTGGTGGCGGCTCGGTTGAGGGCCTGTCACGGCCCTCGATCGCGGTGGCGCGGGATTTCCTCCATGCGGGTGGCGATGTCCTCGTCCGCCTCGTAGAGGGCCTCGAGCTCGCGCGCCGCCTCCTGGATGGTCTGGATCAGCTTCTTCTCGTTGCCGAACACCTCGAGCTGGCGCAGCAGCGCCTGCTCGTCATGGGGGCGGAAGGTATCGATGGTGTGCTGGGCCTGGTCGCGGGGGATGCCCAGGCCGACCAGGGCATCGCGGGTCAGCTCCAGGCTGGCGGGCAGCAGCTCGCGCACGATATGGGTGACCCCGGCGCGCATCAGCAGGTGGGCGTGGTAGCGATTGCGGGCGCGGGCGTAGAGCCTGAGGTGCGGGAAGCGCCGCTTGACCTGCTCGACGATGCGCATCGAGGCCTCGGGGTCGCCCACTGCCACCACCAGCACCTTGGCGCGACCGGCACCGGCGGCCTCGAGCAGGTCGGTACGGGAGGCATCGCCGAAATGGACCTTGTTGCCGTAGCGGCGCACGAACGCCACCTGGTCGGCGTTGATGTCGAGTACGGTATAGGGAATCTTCAGCCCTTGCAGGGCACGCCCCATGATCTGCCCGAAACGGCCGAAGCCGGCGATCAGGATCTCCGGCGACTCGTCGGCGGGGCGGTCATAGGCCGGTTTCGCGCGTCGCGTGCCGAACAGCCGTCGCAGGCCGTGGACATGCAGCTGGAAGAGCAGCGGGGTGGTCGCCATGGAGAGCGAGACCACCAGGATCAGCAGGCTGACCAGGGCCGGGTCGAGCAGGGCGGCGGCCGCTGCCGCGGAGAGCAGCACGAAGCCGAACTCGCCGCCCTGGGAGAGCAGCACGGCGAGGTTGCTGGCCTCCTTCCAGCTGCTGCGATAGAGGCGGGCGGCCAGCACCACCGAGAGCCCCTTGAGCAGCACCAGGCCCAGGGTGAGGCCGAGGATCGCCAACGGCATCTCGGCGAGCAGGTCGATCTCGGCCATCATCCCCACCGCCATGAAGAACAGCCCCAGCAGCAGCCCGCGGAAGGGTTCGATGTCGGCCTCGATGCTATGGCGATACTCCGAGTCGGCCAGCAGCACGCCGGCGATGAAGGCCCCCAGGGCCATGGAGAGCCCGGCCAGTTCCATCAGCAGGGCGGCACCGATCACCACCAGCAGGGCGGTGCCGGCGAACACCTCGCGGCTGCGGGTGGCGGCGGCGTAATGGAACAGCGGCCGCAGCAGGTAGCGGCCGCCGACGATCAGCCCGGCGAAGGCACCGGCGGCAAGGACCACCTCCCGCAGCAGGGGGGCAGCACCGTCGGCCATCAGCGCATCGGCGGCGAGGATCGGGATGGCCGCCAGCACCGGGATCGCCGCCAGGTCCTGGAACAGCAGCAGGGCGAAGGCGTGGCGGCCGTGGCGGGTCTGCAGTTCCTTGTGCTCACCCAGCAGGTGCAGTACCAGCGGCGTGGAGCACAGCCCCAGGCTGAAGCCCGCCACCAGTGCCGCGGCCGGGGAGAGCCCCAGCCACCAGGCGGCCAGGGAAAGCAGTGAGGTGGTGACCGCCACCTGCAGGCTGCCGAAGCCGAACACCGCCTTGCGCATCACCTTGAGGCGCGCCGGCTTGAGCTCCAGGCCGATCACGAACAGCAGGAAGACGATGCCCACCTGGGAGAACTGCAGCACTCCCTCGGCGTCCGGCACCAGGGCCAGCACCGAGGGGCCGATGACCACCCCGGCGGCCAGGTAGCCCAGCACCTCGCCGAGCCCCAGGCGCTTGAAGACCGGCACGACCAGCACCGCCGCGGCGAGGAAGATCAGGGCATTGAGCAGCAGTCCGGCGGCCAAGGGCGACTCCTTAGGGGTGGCGAGGGGGACCCCCATTCTACCCGAGCGGGGGCCGCATATTGACAAGCAAGCCCCGGGCCAGCCTGATGGCCCCAGGCGGGAACGCCACCCCCGGCCCCGGGGTCTGACATCCTGACAGCCGCGGGGCCCCAGCCTGGAGGAGAGCAATATGCGACTCAATGCCGACTTTACCCGGCGTGCGGTGGTCACGCCCGATGCCTACCACTGGGTGGATTCGCCGACACCGGGCGTGGAGCGGATGATGCTGGATCGCGTCGGCGAGGAGGTGGCACGGGCCACCTCGCTGGTCCGCTATGCCCCGAACAGCCATTTTCCCCGCCACGAGCACGGTGGCGGCGAGGAGATCCTGGTCCTGACAGGCGAGTTCGCCGACGAGCACGGCCGCTATCCGGCGGGCAGCTACCTGCGCAACCCCATCGGTACCGCCCATGCCCCGCGGGTCGGCGAGCAGGGGGCGACCATCTTCGTCAAGCTGCACCAGTTCTCGCCGGCGGACACCGAGCAGAAGGTCATCGATACCCGTACGGCCGACTGGCAGCCGGGACCGGAGGAGGGGCTCGAGGTGATGCCCCTGCACGATTTCGGGGACGAGCACGTCGTGCTGGAGCGCTGGGAGCCGAGCGTTCGCCTCGCCCCCCGGGAATATCGGGGTGGTGCGGAGATCCTGGTGCTCGAGGGCACCCTCCTCGACGAGCACGGCAGTTACCCGGCCGGCAGCTGGCTGCGCTGCCCCCCCGGCAGCCGGCACGCGCCCGTCAGCGGGGCGGAGGGGGCCCGCGTCTATGTCAAGACGGGGCACCTGGCCCCCGCCGAGCGCGGCTAGAGACCAGGCAGCAGCAGCCAGGTCCCGCCGGCGATCAGCAGCAGGCCGGCACCGTACCCCAGCCAGTGTCCCCTGGGCAGGGTCTTCTCCAGCAACACGAGCAGCGCCAGCCCGGCGATCCAGTACAGGTTCATCACCCCGCCGAAGAACAGCAGCAGCATCAGGAACCAGCAACATCCCAGGCAGTAGGCGCCATGCTCCAGGCCCATGATCAGCGCGCCCCGTCGCCCGGAGCGCCAGTGGCGGGCGAGATACATCACCGGGTGGCGGCAGTGCCGCAGGCAGGTACGCTTGAGTGGCGTGAGCTGATACAGGCCGGCGGCGAGCAGCACGCCCGCCCCCAGCAGCGGGCTGTCGATGACCATTCCCGGCGCCATCGACCCGGTGCGCACCAGGGCCCATTGCAGGACGGTGGCCGCGAGGCCGAAACCGCCCCATGCCAGCACATACCCCAGGGTGAAGCTGGTGGTCGGCACATGACGATTGCCGGCCTCGCGCTGCCGCGCATTCACCGCGGCAAACAGCAGGATCATGGGCGTGGCACCGGGCAGCATCATGGCGATCATCATGATCCACCACATGATGAACATCACCATGCCGTAACCGGCCGTCCAGGTCTCGATCGGTGCCATGTCGCCCATCGCTGTGGCCATCCCGCTCATCCGGGTCATGTCGAGGGCCGACATGCCCGTGCCCGCGCCGGCCAGCAGGTAGGCCCAGCTCGCGGCGATCACCGCGACCAGCAGGGCAAGGACCACCCACTGGTCCCGGCGCAGGAGCTTCTCCACGGTTCTGTCCAGTTCCATGACCCGTTCCTCCCGGCCAGGCGCGAGGGACATGCTCCCGGCCTTCTCCGGAGACACCGCCCCCGTCCTGCCCTGGGCTCGGGCGGGGGCGCTTCAGGCTTCACTCAGGCATTCACGACACCTTGTGGCGTCCAGGTGACGCGGGCGAAGTGGGCATGACCCGCGCTCCATTCGAGCGGGATGGGCGCCGCGTGGGTCTTGACCGAGCTGCTGCCATACTCGGCCTCGTGATATTCGAAACCCTCCGGCAGGGTGACCCGGACCCGGTGGGGGTCACCGGTCACGGGATTGCGGATCGGCTCGCCGGTGGCCTCGATGAGGTCGGGAATGGCGATACGGCCGGTGCGCGCCTCCACGTCCGCCTGGAGGTCGATGGGCGTCACGAGGGGCTCGTGGTAGGTGTCGATCACATGGCTGAACACATTGAAGATGGTGGCACCGGGCTCGGTTTCCTCGCCCTTGAAGAGCGCCGTCAGCGCCTGGCGCTGGCCCGGCGTCGTGCGTTCGTCCAGGACCAGCTGCGCCTGCCCCCCGCCTTCATGAATGGGGCCCGGCCAGGCGAGCAGGCCGACGAACACCGTCCCATCGAGTGGGGTATCACCGAAGTGGCCGCGTTCGATGCGTATTCCGACCGCAGCCCGGCAGTCGCCGTGGGTCGGCAGGGCATTGAACTGGCACGGGCAGCTGAAATCGCAGTTGCAGGTCGTGAAGTCGATGGCCTCGATCTTCCAGTCTACGGGAGACATCTCGTCCTCCTTCGCCCTCGGGCGGCTCGACAGTGCGATGAAGGCATCGCGAGTGGATGACATGGCCGGCGTCCCTGTCACCATCTTCAAGTCTGGAACATGTTGGCAGGGAGGGTAAGGGCCGAACTCATCACAACCGGTCCGTTTGGCTCAGGGGGGCGTCGAGAAAGGCTGGCGTCGGCCAGCGATTGTGCCGGGTCATGACGATATGCTATCCATGGCCGGGCATCCCATTGAACTGCAAAGGAGCATGCATTATGGGTATCGAAGTGGGTGGCCTGCTGGGCCTGATCTGGTTGATCATCGTGGTCTGGGCCATCGTCAAGGTGGCCAAGAGTTCCGCCGGGGGTGTCGCCAAGCTGCTGTGGATCCTGATCCTGCTGTTCTTCCCCGTGCTGGGCCTGATCGTCTGGCTGTTGCTGGGCCCCAAGGGGTAGGGGGCAGTACCGACAACGCTTCACGGCGGGCCGTTCCCGGACGGCCCGCTGTCATTCCGGCATGTCGCGGGGCTCGCCCCGGTCGCACTTCACGCACTCGAGGGCCAGGCCGAGCCGCGAACGCCGCCCCGCCTCGCTGGTCACCCAGGGACGTTCGGTCCAGGGCGGCTGGTGGCGGACATGCTGGTTGTGCCCGCAGGCGAGCTCGGCCACCCAGTGGCCCTCCTCGTCGCGGTGGTAGCCGATGATGGGCTGCCGCATGGCCAGGCTAGTGGCCGGGGCCGGCGTCGCTCATTTCCCGTCGAGGGGCCGGTAGTGCCCCGGTACCCTCACCCGTTCGCCGTTGGGGAGCTGGCGGACATGAGTGGGCACGTAGACTCGCTTGATGATGCTCTTCTGTTCCGTCATGGGAGAAGGCTCCTTTTCACCCGCCGGGGTATGGTCTTCACGTTAGCGCCTGCGTACGCGATGAACAATAGCGGCTGGGGCGCCGGGGGGGGGGCCGCGCTCCCGTCACGCAGCGCCCGGGGCCGCTGGCCCCGGGCGCTCGGCTCAGTGGTAGCGCGGCCCGGCACCGGCCCCTGCGGCCCCCCGGCGCAGCCGGGTGAAGCGTACCGGCGGGCTGTACTTCTCGCCCTCGGGGGCGCGCTCCGGCGCCGGCCGGACCTGCCAGCCCCGCGAGGTCGCCCACTCCTTCAGCTCCCGGTAGTTGAGCAGCGGATACTCCCGCGAGTAGGGGTTGGGGGACGTCGAGGGGAAGGCGAAGGCCACATGGGGGTAGTGGGCGAAGGCGTCTTCGCTGTCATGGGCGGCCAGCGCCCGATCCAGGGCGGACTGCCAGGCCCGGGAGTCGCGAGGTGCAGTGCTGCGAGCAACTTGCATGGTAATGCCCTCCGTTGATGTACCTGTTGTCGGGGCCATGAAAAACGCCCCGCCCGGCGTGGCCGGACAGGGCGTCATCATCTGGGGTGGCGGAGTCGGCCCGAAGCGTTCGGGAGCCGTGGATCCGCCGGGGGATCGCCGGTGGACGCGGGCGGCCCGGGGGCCGCACGTCGAGGGTCGGGGTCTCCTGGTCCACCATGGCGATGCCTCCAGTCAGCGTTTTCCGGGGAGCCGCTCCCCGGCAGGAACCTCGCTCAATCCCAGCTCAGCGCGCCGCCCACCTGGTACTCGGTGACGCGGGTCTCGAAGAAGTTCTTCTCCTTGCGCAGGTCGATGATCTCGCTCATCCACGGGAAGGGGTTCTGGGCGCCGGGGAACTGCTCCTTGAGGCCGATCTGGGCCAGGCGGCGATTGCAGATGAAGTGCAGGTACTCCTCCATGATCGCCGCGTTCATGCCCAGCACGCCGCGGGGCATGGTGTCCCGGGCATAGGCGATCTCGAGTTCGGTACCCTCGAGGATCATCTGGGTCACCTCGTCCTGGAACTCGGGCGTCCACAGGTGCGGGTTCTCGATCTTGATCTGGTTGATCATGTCGACGCCGAAGTTCAGGTGCATCGACTCGTCGCGCAGGATGTACTGGAACTGCTCGGCCACCCCGGTCATCTTGTTGCGCCGCCCCATGGAGAGGATCTGGCTGAAGCCGCAGTAGAAGAAGATCCCCTCGGTGACGCAGTAGAAGGCCACCAGGTTGCGCAGCAGCTCCTGGTCGGTCTCCGGCGTGCCGGTGTTGAAGTCCGGGCGCGCCAGCGACTGGGTATGCTTGAGGCTCCAGGCGGACTTGGCGGCCACCGAGGGCACCTCGCGGTACATGTTGAAGACCTCGCCCTCGTCCATGCCCAGCGACTCCACGCAGTACTGGTAGGCGTGGGTGTGGATCGCCTCCTCGAAGGCCTGGCGCAGCAGGTACTGGCGGCACTCGGGGTTGGTGATCAGGCGATAGAGCGCCAGCACCAGGTTGTTGGCCACCAGCGAGTCGGCGGTGGAGAAGTAGCCCAGGCTGCGCTCGACGATGCGCCGCTCGTCCGCGGTCAGGCCATCCTGGCTCTTCCACAGCGCGATGTCGGCATTCATGTTCACTTCCTGGGGCATCCAGTGGTTGGCGCTGCCGTCCAGGTACTTCTGCCAGGCCCACTCGTACTTGAAGGGCACCAGCTGGTTGAGGTCGGCGCGGGCATTGATCATCTGCTTGTCGTCGACCTCGATGCGCGCCGCGCCCATCTCCAGCTCTTCCAGGCCGGCGGCCACGTCGAGCTCGTCGAGCGACTTGCGGGCCCGGGCCAGGCGGTCCTGGTCGGCCACGGCATAGCGCCCGGCGCTCTCCCTCACGTTCTCCTCGCGCACGGCCTCGGCGGCGGGTTGCGGAGCGGGTGCCGACTTGGGCTGCTCGGCGACCGCGGTCTCGTCCTCGTGGAATTCGTCCCAGTTCAGCATCTGTCTCTCCCGGTATGTGGTCCGGATGTCCTGTATGAGTGCAGCTTCGCTGCACTCCGGCGGCGTGTTCATGTTGCTGCAGGAGCGCAGCTTTGCTGCGCGATAGCGGAGGCCCCGGGGCGCCTGTCGGCGCCAATCGCGCAGTGAACTGCGCTCCTGCAGAGGGGGAGGCGCATTACTGGCAGGCCTCGCAGCCCAGCTCGTCGATATCGCCGGCCGAGGGTGGGCGCTGGCCGCCCTTGCCGTTCAGGAAGTCCTCGATGCCCCGCGGTTCCGGCGCCGGCGAGGGTTCCTGCACGGGCGCCGGAGCGTTACCGCTGCTGACCGCATTCAGCGTGCCGCGGTCGACGGTGGACTTCTCCACCGAGGTGGCGCCCAGGGCGCGCAGGTAGTAGGTGGTCTTGAGGCCGCGGAACCACGCCATGCGGTAGGTCACGTCGAGCTTCTTGCCCGAGACTCCCTTGATGTAGAGGTTCAGCGACTGGGCCTGGTCGATCCACTTCTGGCGACGGGCGGCGGCCTCCACCAGCCACTTGGGTTCCACCTCGAAGGCGGTGGCGTACTTGGCCTTGAGGTCGTCCGGTATGCGGTCGATGGGCTGGGCCGAGCCGTCGTAGTACTTGAGGTCGTTGATCATCACCTCGTCCCACAGGCCGCGCTCCTTGAGGTCATTGACCATCTGGGCGTTGACCACGGTGAACTCGCCGGAGAGGTTCGACTTCACGTAGAGGTTCTGATAGGTCGGCTCGATGGACTGGGTCACGCCACAGATGTTGGAGATGGTGGCGGTGGGGGCGATGGCCATCACGTTGGAGTTGCGCATGCCCTGGCTGGCGACCTTGCTGCGGATGTGGTGCCAGTCCTGGGTGGCGGAGGTGTCCACCTCGATGTACTTCTCGCCACGCTCCGCCTTGAGCCGCTCGATGGAGTCGATGGGCAGCACGCCCTGGCTCCACAGCGAACCCTCGAAGCTCTCGTAGCGGCCGCGCTCGGCGGCCAGGTCGCTGGAGGCCTCGATGGCGTGGTAGCTGACCAGCTCCATGGAGCGGTCGGCGAACTCCACGGCCTCTTCGCTGGCGTAGGCGATGTCCTGGGCGTAGAGGGCATCCTGGAAGCCCATGATGCCGAGCCCCACCGGGCGGTGCCTGAAGTTGGAGTCCTTCGCCTGGGGCACCGCGTAGTAGTTGATGTCGATGACGTTGTCGAGCATGCGCACGGCGGTGCGCACGGTCTTCCTGAGCTTGTCGTCGTCGAGCCTGCCGTCCACCACGTGCCGGGCCAGGTTGACCGAGCCGAGGTTGCACACCGCGATCTCCTCGGGCGAGGTGTTCAGGGTGATCTCGGTGCACAGGTTGGAGGAGTGCACCACCCCGGCGTGCTGCTGGGGGCTGCGCAGGTTGCACGGGTCCTTGAAGGTGATCCAGGGGTGGCCGGTCTCGAACAGCATGGAGAGCATCTTGCGCCACAGGTCCTTGGCCTTGACCCGCTTGAAGAGCTTCAGCTGGCCGGTACGGGTCATCTCCTCGTACTCGGCGTAGCGCTGCTCGAAGGCGGCGCCATAGAGGTCGTGGAGGTCCGGGCAGGTGGCCGGCGAGAACAGCGTCCACTCCTGGTCGTCGAAGACGCGCTTCATGAACAGGTCCGGCACCCAGTTGGCGGTGTTCATGTCATGGGTGCGGCGGCGGTCGTCGCCGGTGTTCTTGCGCAGTTCGAGGAACTCCTCGATGTCCAGGTGCCAGGTCTCCAGGTAGGCGCACACCGCGCCCTTGCGCTTGCCGCCCTGGTTGACCGCCACCGCGGTGTCGTTGACCACCTTGAGGAAGGGCACCACGCCCTGGGACTTGCCGTTGGTGCCCTTGATGTAGGAACCCAGGGCGCGCACCGGGGTCCAGTCGTTGCCCAGGCCGCCGGCCCACTTGGAGAGCAGGGCGTTGTCGCGGATCGCGCTGTAGATGCTGTCCAGATCGTCGGGTACGGTGGTGAGATAGCATGAGGAGAGCTGGCTCCTGACGGTGCCCGAGTTGAACAGGGTCGGGGTGGAGGCCATGTAGTCGAAGCTGGAGAGCAGCTCGTAGAACTCGATGGCGCGCGCCTCGCGGTCGTCCTCGTTGAGCGCCAGGCCCATGGCCACGCGCATGAACATCACCTGGGGCAGTTCGTAGCGCACCTCGTCCCGGTGGATGAAGTAGCGGTCGTAGAGGGTCTGCAGGCCCAGGTAGGTGAAGGCGTTGTCGCGGGTATGGTCGAGCGCATCGCCCAGGCGCGCGAGGTCGAACTCGGCGAGCCGCGGGTCGAGCTGCTCGAACTCGATGCCACGGGCCACGTAGGCCTCGAAGGCGGGGGCGTAGAGCTCGGCCATCTCGCCGAAGGTGGCCTCGTCGGCCACGCCCAGGAAGGAGAGGGCCTCGCGGCGCAGGTTGTCCTGCAGCAGGCGTGCGGTCACGTAGGTGTAGTTGGGCTCCTTCTCCACCAGGGTGCGCGCGGTCATCATCAGTGCCTGGGAGACGCCGTCGATGGTGACGCCGTCGTAGAGGTTCTTCAGGGAGTCCTCGACGATGCGCTGGGGATCGACGTTGGCCAGCTCCGCGCAGGCGTCGAACACCAGGGTCTCGACCCGACCCAGGTCCAGCGGGCGGACGGTGCCGTCGGTCAGGGTGACGTTCAGGGTCGGGTGCGGCTTCTCGATGTCGCCACCGGCGGCGGCGCGGGCGCGGGCATGCTCCTCGCGGTAGAGCACGTAGGCGCGGGCGACCTTCTGCTCGCCGGCGCGCATCAGGGCCAGCTCGACCTGATCCTGGATGTCCTCGATGTGCAGGGTGCCACCGTCGGGCATGCGGCGCAGGAAGGCCTGGGCGATGGCCTCCGACGAGCGCTGGACGAAGTCGCGCACGCGCGAGGAGGTGGCGGCGTTGTCGCCTTCCACGGCGATGAACGCCTTGCTCATGGCCACGGCGATCTTGCCGGCATCGAAGGGCACCACGTCACCGGTGCGCTTGATGACGCGGAGGGTTCGGGGTGCGGTGACGGTGACGGACGTCTTGTCCGGTGTAGCGGTGGTATCCATGGCGCCGGGGGTCCCTGTCTGGTTATCGATGAAACGCGCGAGAGATGTCGCTGTTGACAGCGGGTGAAGCGATTGCTATGGCACAGGATATGGTGTTCGTGCCGTGACGAAACACAAGATAGTGTGCTTTTTCGGCCTCATCAAGTGGATAAGCTGTGGATGGCTTGTGACCATCCGGGTAGAGTTTTGTGGTGGCCTGTCGGGTCCCGTGGTTGGGCCTTTTCCGGCGACCTCACGGGGTCTCGGGAAGGCGAAATCCTGGTTTTCGGGTATCCTTGAGCCATTGGCGGTAATCGACTCGTCCGCGGGTGGCTTGCCGAACCCGATCACCAGCCCATCAGGATGGATACAACAGGATGGATGACAGCTTGGAACCCCAGGAACAGGATCATGTGCTGATCATCGAGGACGATGAGCGGCTTGCCGGGCTGACCCGTGACTATCTGGAGGCCAACGGTTTCCGGGTCACGCTGGAGGCCGACGGGGCACGCGGTGTCGAACAGATCCTGGCGCTGCAGCCGGATCTGGTGATTCTCGATCTGATGCTGCCCGGTGAGGACGGCCTGTCGATCTGTCGCCGGGTGCGTGCCGACTACCCGGGCCCGATCCTGATGCTCACCGCGCGAACCGATGACATGGACCAGGTGCTGGGCCTCGAGATGGGTGCCGACGATTACGTGCCCAAGCCGGTGCAACCCCGCGTGCTGCTGGCCCGCATGCGGGCCCTGCTGCGTCGCACCGATCCCAGCGAGCCGGGGGGCGAGACGCGTCTCACCTTCGGCAACCTGGAGATCGACAGTGCCACCCGGGAGGCCTGGCTGGAGGGGGATCGCATCGACCTGACCAGCGCCGAGTTCGACCTGCTGTGGTTGCTGGCCAGCAATGCGGGACGGGTACTGACCCGCGAGGAGATCTTCTCCCAGCTGCGCGGCATCAAGTACGACGGCCAGGATCGCTCCATCGACGTGCGCGTCTCACGGATCCGCCCCAAGATCGGTGACGACCCCAACCAGCCGCATCGCATCAAGACGGTGCGCAGCAAGGGCTACCTCTTCGTCAGGGACAGCTGATCCATGCGGCGGGCACTGGCCGACAGCACCTTCCTGCGCGTCTATGTGCTGCTGGCACTGGCCCTGCTGCTGACCTTCGGCCTGGCCATGCTGGGCCTGGCCATGGTCGACCAGGTGCGTCGCGAGCACCATCGCGAGCGGCTCGCCGATGTGCCCATGCGCCTGCTGGTGGAGAAGCTCTCGGAGCAGCCCCGGGAGGAGCGCGAGGCGTGGCTGAACCAGCGTGCCGAGCGCCTCGACATGACCCCGACCCTCTATCCCGTCGACTCCCTGATGCTCAATTACTTCGACCGTACCCGGCTGGAGAGCGGCCGGGTGCTGGTCGCCTCCCGGGGCGAGCACGGCTGGCGCCTGCAGCGGTTGCTGCCCGGCGGTGACTGGCTGCTGGAGGTCGACCTGGCGGGCCTGAGCGAGCAGCAGCTGCGCGGGCTCACCGAGTTGCTCGGCGAGTGGCTGGGCGAGGTGCGGGGGGCCGAGCGGCAGCGCCGGCTGGCGCTGGTCACGGGAGGCGGCATCCCGGTGACCCTGACCGACAGGGCGCCGGAAGGACTGGATGCCCGCCAGCTTTCGCGCCTGGCCGAGGGCGAGGTGGTGATTCGCCTGTTGCCGGGGCGCTGGTCCATGTCGATGTACCTGGAGCTGCCCGACCCGGACGAGGAGGCCCGCTGGCTCGCCATCGGGCCGGTACAGGCCTTCGAGCCGATGCCGGCCTCCCTGCAACTGCTGCTGCTGGTGATCCTGCTCGGCGTGCTGGCGGCGATCATCTACCTGATCGTGCGGGGGGTGGAGGCGCGCATGGCCAGGCTGGAACTGGCCGCCACGCGTATCGCCGGCGGGCAGCTCGACACCCGGGTGAAGGTGGAGAGCGGCGACTTCCTGGGGCGGCTGGGCATGGCCTTCAACGGCATGGCCACCCAGGTGCAGTCGCTGCTGCGTGCCCAGCAGGACATGATCCGGGCGGTGTCCCACGAGCTGCGCACCCCGGTGGCGCGGATCCGCTTCGCGGTGCAGATGGTCGACGACATGACCGATGACCCGGCGATCCGCCGTCAGCTGCAGGGTATCGACGGCGACATCGAGGAGCTCGACGGTCTGATCGACGAGATCCTCACCTATGCCCGACTGGGCAGCGAGTCGGCCAACGGCATGGAGCTGGACACCTCGCTGGTCGATTGCCGGGCCATGGCCGAGCGGGTGATCGACAGCCTGAGCCCGCTGCATGGCCACCTGCAGATCGCGCTGGAGGAGGGGCCGGAAGTGGAGATCCGCGCCGAGCCCCGCTATCTCCAGCGGGCGCTGCAGAACCTGGTCGCCAATGCCTGCCGGCATGCCCGCAGCCGGGTGCTGATTCGCCTGCACTCCGAGCCGCGCCTGGTGCGTATGGACGTGGAGGACGACGGCCCCGGCGTGCCCGTTTCGGAGCGACTGGAGGTCTTCAAGCCCTTCGCCCGCCTCGACGACAGCCGTACCCGCAGCTCCGGGGGGTATGGGCTGGGACTCTCCATCGTGCAGAAGGTCATGACCTGGCACGGGGGCAGCGTCGCCGTCGACGACAGCCCCGAGCTGGGAGGCGCACGCTTCACCCTGCTGCTGCCACGCCGGGCCGTCACGCCGGCTTGATGCCCTCGAGCACCGCGAAGGAGGTCTCCCGGGCGGTGCGCAGGAAGTCCTCCATCCAGGGCGCCTCGCGGGTCTCCTCGCGGATCGCCGCGAACAGTGTGCTCCACATGCCCTTCTCGCCGAGCGCCACGGCGCTCACGTAGCTGCGCTCCAGGTACTCGGTCAATGCCCAGTTGGGCAGGGCGCAGACCCCGCGGCCGCTGGCCACCAGCTGCATCATCATGATCGTCAGCTCGGCGGTGCGTACCTCCCTGGGGCGCACCCCGGCGGGGTCGAGGAACTGGGTGAAGATATCCAGCCGCGAATGCTCCACCGGGTAGGTGATCAGGGTCTCCTCGGCCAGGTCCTCGGGCAGCACGAAGGGCCGGCCCGCCAGGCGGTGCTGGCGAGCCACCGCCAGCAGCCCCTCGTAGCGGAACAGCGGTTCGTAGTGGACGCCGGGCAGCGGCTGGGGATCGGCGGTGATCACCAGGTCGAGCTGCTCCCTGGCCAGGGCCGGCAGCGGATCGAAGTGGTGGCCGCCGGGGATGTCGATCTCCACCTCCGGCCAGTGGTCGCGGAAATGGTCGATGGTGGGCATCAGCCACTGGAAGCAGCTGTGGCACTCGATGGCCATGTGCAGCCGTCCCTGCTCGTTGCCGGCGAGGCGGGCCAGGTCGCGCTCGGCCATGCGCACCTGGGGCAGCACCTGCTCGGCCAGGGCGAGCAGGCGCTGGCCGGCCCGGGTGAACTCCACCGGTCGGGTCTTGCGCACGAACAGCGGGCTGCCCAGCCGCTCCTCGAGATCCTTGATCTGGTGCGACAGCGCCGACTGGGTCAGGTGCACGCGCTCGGCGGCCTCGACCAGGGAGCCGGCGTCACGCAGGGCGATCAGGGTGCGCAGGTGGCGGAATTCGAGCATTTGTGTGAGCTTTTTTCACTTTAAAGATTAGCAAGTTTAGTTTGATTCACCATTCAGGGCCAGCGAGACTTTGTCGCATCATTCATGAAGAAAGGATTGCATCATGACTCTGGCTCATATTTCCGGCTATCCGCGCATCGGGGCCGACCGCGAACTGAAGCGGGCCACCGAGGCCTACTGGAAGGAGGAGATCGACCTCGAGGCCCTGGAGGCCACCGGCCGGGCGTTGCGCCAGCGCCACTGGGCGGCCCAGCGCGAAGCAGGACTCGACCTGGTGACAGTGGGCGATTTCGCCTTCTACGACCAGGTGCTCGATGTCTCGGTGCTGCTCGGTGCGGTGCCGGAACGCTTCGCCGCCGACGACGAGGTGGCCCGCGGCGAGGTGACGCTCGACACCGCCTTCCGCATGGCCCGGGGGCGCGCACCGACCGGGACACCGGCAGCGGCCTGCGAGATGACCAAGTACTTCGATACCAACTACCACTACCTGGTGCCCGAGCTGCACGCCGGCCAGGCCTTCCGCCTGGCAAGCTCGCGGCTGTTCGACCAGGTGGCGGAGGCCCGGGCCGACGGTCACCCGGTGAAGGTCACCCTGCTGGGGCCGCTGACCTGGCTGTGGCTGGGCAAGGCCCGGGACGAGGGGCTCGATCGCCTGAGCCTGCTGGACGCGGTGCTGACGGTCTACGGCGAGATCCTCGCGCGGCTGGCCGAGCAGGGCGTGGAGTGGGTGCAGCTCGACGAGCCGGCCCTGGTGCAGGATCTCCCCCGCGACTGGCAGCAGGCCTATGAGGCCGCCTACAGCGTGCTGGGTCGCGCGCCGGTCAAGCTGCTGCTGGCCACCTGCTTCGGCGGCCTGGGCGACAACCTCGACCTGGCGGTCAAGCTGCCGGTGGAAGGACTGCACATCGACGCGGTGCGCGCCCCGGAGCAGCTCGACACCGTGCTCGATCGCCTGCCCGCCTACAAGGTGCTGTCGGTGGGTGCCATCGATGGCCGCAACATCTGGCGGGCCGACCTGGCGCTGCTGCACGAGCGTCTCGCGGCGGCCCGCATGCGCCTGGGCAAGCGGCTGTGGCTGGCGCCGTCGTGCTCGCTGCTGCACGTGCCGGTGGACCTCGCCGCCGAAACCGAGCTCGATGCCGAACTCCGGAGCTGGCTGGCCTTCGCCCGCCAGAAGCTCGACGAGGTGGTGACCCTCGCCCGGCTGCTCGACGGCCGCGCCACGGCCCAGGACCGGGAGCGCGTCGAGGCCGCCACCCTGGCGTTGCAGGCCCGCCGGGACTCGCAGCGCATCCATCGACCGGCGGTGGTCGAGCGCCTGGCCCGGGTGAGGGCGTCCGACGCCGAACGCGGCGGTGCCTATCCGGCGCGGGCAGCCAGCCAGCGGCGGGGGCTGGAGCTGCCGCTGTTCCCCACCACCACCATCGGCTCCTTCCCCCAGACGGCGGAGATCCGGGCGGCCAGGCGCGCCTTCAAGGCCGGCGAGCTGGGGCCCGAGGCCTACGAGGCGCGCATGCGCGAGGAGATCGCCGACGCCGTGGCGCGCCAGGAGGCGCTGGGGCTCGACATGCTGGTGCACGGCGAGGCCGAGCGCAACGACATGGTCGAGTACTTCGGCGAGCAGCTCGAGGGCTACGCCTTCACCCGCTATGGCTGGGTGCAGAGCTACGGGTCGCGCTGCGTCAAGCCGCCGGTGATCTTCGGCGACGTCAGTCGCCCCGGCCCGATGACGGTGCGCTGGAGCCAGTACGCGCAGTCGCTCACCGACAAGCCCATGAAGGGCATGCTGACGGGCCCGGTGACCATGCTGCAGTGGTCCTTCGTGCGCGACGACCAGCCCCGCGAGACCACCTGTCGCCAGATCGCCCTGGCCCTGCGCGACGAGGTGCGGGACCTGGAGGCGGCCGGCATCCGGGCCATCCAGATCGACGAGCCGGCGCTCCGCGAGGGACTGCCGCTGCGCCAGGGCGAATGGCAGGCGTATCTCGACTGGGCCGTGGAGTGCTTCCGGCTGTCGGCGGCCGGGGTCAGGGACGAGACCCAGATCCATACCCACATGTGCTATTCGGAGTTCAACGACATCATCGCCTCGATCGCCGCGCTGGACGCCGACGTCATCACCATCGAGACCTCGCGCTCCGACATGGAGCTGCTCGATGCCTTCCGCGAGTTCTCCTATCCCAACGAGATCGGTCCGGGGGTCTACGACATCCATTCGCCGAACATCCCCGAGGTGGACTGGATGGTACGGCTGATGGAGAAGGCGGCCGAGCGCATTCCGCTGGAGCGGCTCTGGGTCAACCCGGACTGCGGCCTCAAGACCCGCGGCTGGGCCGAGGTGGAGCCGGCGCTGGCCAACATGGTGGAGGCCGCGCGGGTGCTGCGCCAGCGCCATGGCTGACAGGGGGCGGCTGGCAGCGTTGAGCCAGCGGTAGCAGCCGGGCGCCACGGCGGCTGGTATGCTCGGCAGGTCAAGGAATCCCCACCCTCGCAAGGAGATGCCATGTCCCGCCTTCTCGCTCCCGCCGCCCTCGGGCTGACCCTGCTGCTGGGTGGCTGTGCCACCGCCACGCCGCCGGCACCGATCACCTCGGGAGCCCAGGCGCCGCTGCTCCCCTCGGTGCTCTTCCCCGGGGGCGCCGACAGCTTCACCGCCTGGCGCTGCAGCCCCGACCAGGCGCTGGTCACGGCCGCGCCGGAGGGCGAGCTGCGGCTCTGGTCGGCCCATGGCGCCTGGCGGCTGGAGCCCGCCGTGGTGGCCAGTGGCGCTCGCTACGAGGGTGGCCGGGTCAGCTTCTGGAACAAGGGCGACGGCGCCATCGTGGAGACGTCCCGGGGACGGCTGGAGTGCCGGGCCCACATGCGGCGCCAGGCGCTGACCCGCCAGCAGCGGCCGGGGGTGATGTTCCTGGGGCGCGGCAACGAGCCGGGCTGGACGGCGAGTCTCGCCCACGACCGGCCCGAGGCGACCCTGACCCTGGACTACGGTACCCGCCAGCAGACCCTGCCCTATCGGGTCACCGCCCTGGACAACGAGGCGGGCCGAGTGGTCCTGGCCAGCGGCCGGGGTGACACCCCCTTCGAGCTGCGCATCGAGGCCGGCGCCTGCCTGGACGACATGAGCGGCGAGCCCTTCCCGGCACGGGTGACCCTGAGCGTGGACGGGGAGCAGTATCGGGGCTGCGGCCAGGGCATCGCCCCCTGAAGCACCATGGGCGCTGCTGCGCTCCACAGCTCTCGCGCGGGCGGTGCCGGTGCGCCGGCCCGGTCGTATCCTCATTGAGCACACAGTCAACTCCGGAAACTGCGCTCCGGCCGCACGCGACCCGTGTTCGCTCGCGACGCGCCAATGGGCTTCAGGCTCGCTTAGTCGTGCTTTCGTTTTTATCGAACGGCGGGTGCGGATTTTTGCGCTTTTTATGGCAAAAAATGCATCTATCATGGCGATCATTATCCTGTTAACGACACAAGGAGATCGCCATGACCACCCGTACCCTCGTGATTACCGCTTCCATCCTCGCCGAGAACGGCCAGTCCAGGGGGCTGGCCGAGCATTTCATCGCCCAGGCCCGCACCCGCGACGGCCTCGAGGTGACACATCGCGACCTGGTGGCCGAGGAGCTGCCGCACCTGGGGCTGGCCGAGCTGGGCAGCTGGCAGGTGGCCGACGAGGAGCGCACCGCCGACCAGCGTGAGCTGGCCGCCCGCTCCGATGCGCTGATCGCTGAGCTGCGCGCCCATGACGTGGTGGTGCTGGCGGTGCCGATGTACAACTTCGGCATTCCCAGCCAGCTGAAGGCCTGGTTCGACCGGGTGATGCGCGCCGGGGTGACCTTCCGCTACACCGAGAACGGCCCCCTGGGGCTGGTCGAGGGCAAGCGGGCGGTGATCCTGGCGGCCCGCGGCGGCCAGTACGCCGGCACCGAGATGGACACCCAGACCCCGCACCTCAAGGCGATGCTGGGCATGATCGGCATCAAGGAGGTGGATACCGTCTTCGCCGAGGGGCTCGCAATGGGCGGGGGCAAGCGTGACGCGGCGCTCAAGGAGGCCCGTCAGGCCATCGACGGCCTGGTGGAGCGCCTGTAAGACGCCGGGCATCAGCGCGGTAGCCCACTCGACCCGACGCAGCGGGGCGGCCATCCGGCCGCCCCGCTGCATGTGTGGCGCCTGCTCGCCTCAGCAGGTTTCCGGGGTGTCCAGTGCCCAGCCGGCGGCGACGAAGTCGCTGGTACAGAGCGTCGGCTCCGGGGCCAGGATGCGCCCGGCCAGGCGCGAGAGCGCCTCGCGGTTGCCCCGGGAGGGGGCTTCGAGCTGCTCGGAGGTCGCCACCGGCGTCCAGCCATCACCGTCGCGGGTGGCCAGGGTGAAGGCGAAGGGGTGAAAGCCCGGGAATCCCAGGCGCAGGTCGGTGGCCACCAGCGTCTCCAGGCCGTCGATCTCGCGTACCTCGTAGCGCAGGAAGGGCCCGGCGAACCAGTCGAGCCGGGCGCCTCGCTCGCTCGCCAGCGCCGCTTCCTCCAGCTCGGCACCGCGGCGATAGGACTCCACCAGGGGCGGGGTGTCGCCGTCCAGCACGCCCATCAGCAGCTCGTGGTGCTCGTCGCCATCCACCACCGTGACGCGCCACAGCAGGGTGTTGAAGGGGGTCGGCTGCACCAGCCGCGGGGCTTCCTGCAGCCCCCGTTCGGCCAGCACCGGCTCGAGGCGCTGTTCCACCAGCAGCTTGGCGCCCAGGGCGAACACCAGGTAGGCGCTGGCGAGCGCCAGGCCCCAGGCGGGACCGCGCCGGCCGTTGCCGGTGACCAGGGCCATGCCGATGCCGACCAGCAGCGGCAGGGTGTACAGGGGGTCGATGATGAAGACGATCGGCCAGGCCGCGGGGCGCACGTCCATGGGCCACCAGAGCTGGGTGCCGTAGGTGGTTAGGGCGTCCAGCAGCGGGTGGGTGAGCAGGCAGAGGCCGAAGAAGACCGCCCAGCGGCCCGGGGAGATGTCACGGGCCGGGGCGAAGCGTCTCGACAGCAGCGTCAGCGCCGTGGCCAGCCCCGCCAGCACGAACAGCGAGTGGGAGAAGCCGCGGTGCTCGGTGATGTTGGCCACGGCGTCGCCGTAGTCGATGACCACGTCCAGGTCGGGCAGGGTGCCGAGCACGGCACCGATCAGCACCGCCTTGCGGCCCAGCCGGCGGCCCAGCACGGCACCGCCCACGGCGGCGCCCAGGGCGGCCTGGGTAAGCGAATCCATCGGGAGGCGATCCTCGCAGAGAGTGCCCGGTTATGATGCCACGGGCGGGGGCCGGGTTCCCTTTTGCCGTTGAGGCCCTTGGCCCGGAGCTGATCCGGCGACAGGCCTGCGAGGGGGCGCTGTGAATACGTCCCTGTACGCTACCGATGCCCTGCTGCGCTCTCGCGTCCCGCTCCGCTTGCAGGTCCGGTGCAGGCCATCCATGGCCAACCCGTTCGGAGGAATCCTCCTCACCCCTGGCATAGGACCCCCTCTTCGGCCTGCCCCCGGCGCTCCTCGCTCAGTGGCTCATCGCTCTACCCAGCGTGGCCCGGCGGCGAGTATGCGCGCCTGCACCGGGCAGTCGTCGCGGTGGGCGCCGGGCAGGTAGCCGGTGCTCATCAGGAACTCGCCGGTGATCTCCGGCCCGGTGAAGCGGAAGGTGCGCCTGAAGAGCCTGACCCAGTCGGCATGGGGCAGGGGATGGTGGCGGTCGAGCCAGGCCCGCAGGCTGCCGTGCTCGGCCTGAAGGGCACGGATCACGCCGGCGTTGTGGATCACCGCGTCGACCTTGAGGCGGTTGCGGACGATCCCGGCGTCCCCGAGCAGCCGGGCCCGCTCGGCCTCGCCGTAGTCGGCGACCCGGCCGATGGCGAAGCCGTCGAAGGCACGGTGGAAGGCATCGCGCTTCTTCAGCACCGTCAGCCAGGAGAGCCCGGCCTGGTTGATCTCCAGGGCCAGGCGCTCGAACAGGGCGACATCGTCGGCCACCGGGAAGCCATATTCGTGGTCATGGTAGGGGCCGTGAAACGGATGGCCCGGGGCCAGGTCACAGTAATGGCTCATGCTGGGACTCCCTGTCGCGAGTTGACGTGATCCAGGCCCTTGGCAAGGGCGCCGTCGAGGCCGACAATCGTGCCATTACCCTACACCGCGGAGTGACTGCGATGAAGCGAACGATTCGCCCCCTGATCACCGGCGCCCTGCTGGCGCTGCTGGCCGCCCCTGCCTGGGCCGAGGGGCCCGTGGTCGAGGTCTACCAGGACCCCAACTGCGGCTGTTGCGGGGCCTGGGCCGACCACCTGGAGGCCGAGGGCTTCACGGTGGAGCGCCACAAGACCCGCGAGATGCGCGCCATCAAGATCGAGCAGGGGCTGACCCCCGAGCTCGCCTCCTGCCACACCGCCATGGTCGATGGCTATGTGATCGAGGGCCATGTGCCGGCGGTGGACATCCAGCGCCTGCTGGAGGAGCGCCCGGACGTGGCGGGGCTTTCGGTACCGGGGATGCCCCACGGCTCGCCGGGCATGGAGACAGGTCGCCACGACGACTACCGGGTGCTGGGCTGGCACCGCGATGATCGCACGCCGGAGATCTTCAGCGAGTACACTCACTGAGCCAGACCGCCGTCAGCGGCACCGCAAAGGCCTGTCGCCCGTAAAGCCCCGTTCCCCGGGATGGTTTCGTTGCAAACGACAAGGAGTTGGATATGCAGTACCTGCACACCATGGTGCGCGTCAGCGACCTCGATGCCTCGCTGCGCTTCTACTGCGACCTGCTGGGCCTGAAGGAGGTGCGCCGCAAGGAGAACGACAAGGGGCGCTTCACCCTGGTCTTCCTGGCCGCCCCCGAGGACGAGGCACGCTCCGCCGAGCTCAAGGCCCCGGAGCTGGAGCTCACCTGGAACTGGGACCCGGAGGAGTACGGCGGCGGCCGCAACTTCGGCCATCTGGCCTACCGGGTCGACGATATCTATGCGCTCTGCCAGCACCTGCAGGACAACGGGGTGACCATCAACCGCCCGCCCCGCGACGGCCACATGGCCTTCGTCAGGAGCCCCGACGGCATTTCCGTGGAGCTGCTGCAGAAGGGCGACGCCCTGCCGCCGAAGGAGCCCTGGGTGTCGATGGAGAATACCGGCACCTGGTAGAGGAAGTTGGGAGCGCTGGAAACAGCATGACGCGGGCGTGGGTGGAAAGGGCGCAAGTCAGTCGGGGCGCCAGGCCATCCGCCCGCTGCCCATCAGCATGATGGCCAGGGCACCGAACAGGAACAGGCCCTGCAGCTCCAGGGCCCAGCCGCCGTTGCTGGCGAAGGCGGTAAGCTCGTTCATGTGGACCAGGAAGATCGCCACCACCATGTTGGCTGCCATCAGCAGGCCGGCCAGGCGGGTCTGCCAGCCGATCAGTGCCATCAGCGGGGCCAGCACCTCGCCGACCAGTACCCCGTAGGCCAGGAAGCTCGGCAGGCCCTGGGCGGAGAGCGCATTGCCGATCCAGGTCAGGCTGCCGGGATTGAACAGCTTGGTCAGGCCGTGCGGCAGTAGCAGCCCGGCCACTGCCAGGCGCAGGATCAGCTTGCCGAGGGCGTCATTGTGAAGGGCGTGGAGCATGACGAGGTCCTTGTGGAGCGGGCGGCTGCGAGGGAGCATTGTCTGGCGGCGCCGCATGATGCAATCTTGGCGCCATGCGCCTCAAGGAAGATACCATGATGATCAATCGTTTAGCCAAGTCGCTGGCGCTGGTGCTGGGAGCCCTCGCCCTGGCCGCCTGCAGCAGCCCCCCCGCTCCCGATCCCGGCGGAGTGTCGGCCGGGCTGGAGGGGCCGGTCGTCGGGCCGCGCTGGAACCTGCTGCTGGTGGGGACCGACGAGCGTCTCTCGATGCCCGAGACGCCCTACTTCGTGGTCACCCCGGATGGCCGGGTGAGTGGCAGCGACGGCTGCAATCAGCTGAATGGCCGGGTGCGGCTGGACGAGGGCAATCGCATCGAGTTCCACGAACTGGCCACGACCCGCCGGGCCTGTCCCCGAGCAGAGGATGCGCAGCGAGTCACGGGCATGATGGAGAAGGCCTACCGCTACCTGATCGACCATGACCGGCTGGTGTTCTTCGGCCCGGACCAGCGGGTACTGGGGGGCTTCAGGAGAGCCGACTGACCCTGCCCCGGCAGCCGAGGAGCGCGGCCTGCCGGCTTCAGCGGCCGGTCAGGGTGCCGCGTACCCTGACGAGCCCCGCAGTGATGGCGCGGGATAGCCTTGGCCCCAGGGGGGTGAGCAGGATCCAGGGCGTGATCAACAGGTTGATGGCCAGGGCGGCGAAGTAGACGTCGCTGAACCAGTGGGCACCGCTGAGTATACGCGGCGCGCTGAGCACCATGGCCGCCAGGGCCCCCGCCAGGGCCACCCTGAGCCCGGCGAAGCGCCACATGAAGGCGGTGAAGAGCATCAGGTTCACGCCATGGTCGCCGGGAAAGCTCGAGCTGGAGCTGTCCTTGGTGGCGAAGTTCACCATCTCGGTGACCAGGTTGACCTCCTCGTACGCCACGGTGGGGCTCGGGTGGGTATAGGGCACCACCAGGCGCACTCCCTGGGCGATGAATACCGCCGCCAGCAGCATGGTGATGCCGGTGCCGCCCCAGCGCAGCAGGCAGTGCCGGGGCTCCGGGTCGCGGCCGATCGCCCACAGGTAGATGCCCAGCAGCACCAGCAGGCTGAAGACATCGAAGAGGCGATGGTTGGTGGCGGCCACGATGGTCACCCAGAGGGTGTTGGCGTCCTCCAGCCAGGCATTGGTGAGGAAGAAGACGGCATCATCGAGCTCGTCCCAGAAGGACAGCCCCGGATACACCCAGCTCAGGACCAGGAGCCCACCCAGCAGGTTGAAGAGCAGGATGTGGCCGGGGGAGAAGCCCGGCCTGGACGGCATCATCATCGTGTCATGTCCTCACAGCTCGGCGATCTTGTCGCGCTGTTCCACCAGCAGGCGGCGAGCCGCCTGGAAGTCGGCCAGCTTGGCGCGCTCCTTCTCGACCACGGCCTCGGGGGCCTTGGCGACGAAGCTCTCGTTGCCGAGCTTCTTCTCGATGCCGCCGATCAGCTTGTCCTGCTTGTCGATCTCCCTGCCCAGGCGGGCGAGCTCGGCGTCCTTGTCGATCAGGTCGGCCATGGGCACCAGCACCTCCATCTCGCCCACCAGCTGGGTGGCCGACAGCGGTGCCTGCGCGGGGTCGTCGAGCCAGGTGGCGCTGTCGAGCTTGGCCAGCTTGGCCAGGAACAGCCGGTTCGTTTCGAGGCGCTCGCGATCCGCCGGGCTGCCCTTGGTCAGCAGCATGTCCAGCGGCTTGCCCGGGGCGATGTTCATCTCCGCGCGGATATTGCGCACCGCCACGATCACCCCCTTGAGCCACTCGATGTCGCGGGTGGCCTGCTCGTCGACCTTGCCCGCCTCGGGCATCGGCCAGGCCTGGGCCATGATCGAGTCGCCCTCGCCCTGGAAGGTCCCGGCCAGAGGCGCCACGCGCTGCCAGATCTCCTCGCTGATGAAGGGCATCATCGGGTGGGCCAGGCGCAGGATCGCCTCGAGGACCCGCACCAGGGTGCGACGGGTGCCGCGCTTGGCCTCGAGGCTGGCGCCGTCGTCCCACAGCACCGGCTTGGAGAGCTCCAGGTACCAGTCGCAGTACTCGTTCCAGACGAAGTCGTAGAGCGCCTGGGAGGCGTGGTCGAAGCGGAACTCCTCCATCGCCCGGGTGACCTGGGCCTCGGTCTGCTGCAGGCGCGAGATGATCCAGCGATCGGCCAGCGACAGCTCGACCGGTTCACCCCCCAGGCCGGTATCCTCCCCCTCGGCGTTCATCAGCACGTAGCGCGAGGCGTTCCACAGCTTGTTGCAGAAGTTGCGGTAGCCGTCCAGGCGGCCCATGTCGAACTTGATGTCGCGCCCGGTGGTGGCCTGGGAGAGGAAGGTGAAGCGCAGCGCGTCGGTGCCGTGGGGCTCGATGCCCTCGGGGAACTCGTTGCGAGTGGCCTTCTCGATGGCCCTGGCCTTCTGGGGCTGCATCAGGCTGCCGGTGCGCTTCTCGACCAGGGTATCGAGCCCGATCCCGTCGATCAGGTCGATGGGGTCGAGCACGTTGCCCTTGGACTTGGACATCTTCTGGCCCTGGCCGTCGCGTACCAGGCCGTGGACGTAGACCTGCCTGAAGGGCACCTCGCCGGTGAACTTGAGGGTCAGCATGATCATCCGGGCGACCCAGAAGAAGATGATGTCGAAGCCGGTGACCAGCACGCTGGAGGGGTGGAAGGTCGCCAGCTCAGGGGTCTTCTCCGGCCAGCCCAGGGTGCCGAAGGTCCACAGGCCCGAGCTGAACCAGGTGTCGAGCACGTCCTCGTCCTGGGTCAGGCGCGGCACGCCGAGCTTCTCCATGGTCCTGAGGGCGTCGGGCGTCATCTCGGTGGTGCTGCCCAGCAGCTGGTTGAAGCCGCGCAGGCGCATGGCGGTGTCGAAGTCGCCCTGCTCGTGCTCGATGAAGTGGGCGAGCTCGACCAGGTAGTCGCGGGTGGCCTCCACCTCGTTGCGGGCCACGAAGACGTTGCCGTCCGCGTCGTACCAGGCAGGGATGCGGTGGCCCCACCACAGCTGGCGGGAGATGCACCAGTCCTGCAGGTCGCGCATCCAGGCGAAGTACATGTTCTCGTAGTTCTTCGGCACGAACTGGATGTCGCCCTTCTCGACGGCCTCGATGGCCGGTCTGGCGAGGCTCTCCACGGCGACGAACCACTGGTCGGTGAGCAGCGGCTCGATGACGTCGCCACTGCGGTCGCCGTAGGGCAGGGTGTTGTTGACCGTCTCGACCTGCTCGAGCAGGCCAGCGGCCTCCATGTCGGCGACGATCCGCTTGCGCGCCTCGAAGCGGTCCAGGCCGGCGTAGGCCTCGGGCAGGCTCGGGTCGATATCGGGCAGCGGTCGGCCCTGGATGTCGAAGGCCTCGGCCCGGGCGAGGATCGCGGCGTCCTGGGTGAAGACGTTGATCAGCGGCAGGTCCTGGCGGCGGCCCACCTCGTAGTCGTTGAAGTCGTGCGCCGGGGTGATCTTCACGCAGCCGGAGCCCTTCTCCATGTCGGCATGCTCATCGGCCACCACCGGGATCCGACGCCCCACCAGGGGGAGCTCGACGAACTTGCCGACCAGGGAGGCGTAGCGGGAGTCTTCCGGGTTGACCGCCACGCCGGTATCGCCGAGCAGGGTCTCCGGGCGGGTGGTGGCGACCACCAGGTAGTCCTTGCCGTCGTCGGTGGTGACGCCGTCGGCCAGCGGATAGCGGAAGTGCCAGAACTGGCCCTGCTGGTCGCGGTTCTCCACCTCCAGGTCCGAGATGGCGGTATGCAGGGTCGGGTCCCAGTTGACCAGCCGCTTGCCGCGGTAGATCAGGTCTTCCTTGTAGAGGCGCACGAAGACTTCCTGGACCGCCTTGTAGAAGCCGTCGTCCATGGTGAAGCGCTCGCGGCTCCAGTCGACGCTGGCGCCCATGCGACGCAGCTGGCGGGTGATATGACCGCCGGACTCGTGCTTCCACTCCCACACCTTGTCGATGAAGGCGTCACGGCCCAGGTCGTGGCGGCTCTTGCCCTCCTCCGCGGCGACCTTGCGCTCCACCAGCATCTGGGTGGCGATGCCGGCATGGTCGGTGCCCACCTGCCAGAGGGTGTTGTGCCCCTGCATGCGCCGCCAGCGGATCAGGGTATCCATGATGGTGTCCTGGAACGCATGGCCCATGTGCAGGCTGCCGGTGACGTTGGGCGGCGGGATCATGATGGAGTAGGGCTCGCCCTGGCCTGAGGGGGCGAAGCGGCCATCGGCCTCCCAGCGCTCGTACCAGCGGGATTCGATCTGCTCGGGTTGGTAGGTCTTGTCCATGGGGCGTTCCAGGTCGAAAAGGGTTTGGCGCCGACGGGCAGGCGATGCCGCCACCACGTCACCGGAGGGGCGCGGGAAAAATGGGCCCGATTATAGCGCGATGAGGCACTTGGCGTCAGCCGGCCCGGTGGGGAAGCGAAGAGCGGCACGATTGGAACTGCAGAGGGGCCATGCCGCCGACATAGGCAGCGAAAATACCGCAAACGCCGAGCAATGCGGGCGGCCCGGAGGCGCTAACGTTGCTAGCCCTGCCCGCGCAGCTGATGCGCCTTGACCGGATAGCCGCGCTTCCTGTAGGTCTGCCAGCACTCGCGCTTGGCGGTGAGCACATCCTGATGCTGGTTGATGATCTCGGCGACCCGCTCGAAGCGCGAGAACCACTCGGGGATGCCCGGCGAGAGATTGAGCAGCGCCTGCACGACGAGGTCGGGGGAGGGCGGGGCCTCCCAGCCGAGGGTCACCGGCACGCTGTCGGCCAGCTCGCTGCCGATCAGCGCATGGGGCAGGTAGGCGTCGGGGCGGAAGGTCCACAGGCGGTCGTCGAGCTCCCGGGCCATGGCCTCGTCCTCGGCGTGCAGGTGCAGCCGATAGCCCTTGCGCTGGATCGTCTCGGCCAGCCGGCAGGCGAAGTCGAGGCGCGCCTCCAGGGTGGTATCGGGGAGGACGTAGAAATCGATCTGGGTCATGAGACTCTGTCCAAGACGGACTGCGCTCCTGCGGGTGGGGATGGCGCGAGGGGCTCTGTGGGAGCTGGGCTCCGCCCGGCGAATGGAGGCCGAAGGGCTCCCGGGTGGCAGGAGCCGGCTCCGGCAGCACCGCCGGGGTGCCTGCGGCACCTTCGCCCAGCAGAGCTGGGCTCCCACAGTTGCCAATGGTGCCACTCACTGGCCGCGGTGGGAGCCCGGTTTACCGGCGAAGCGGTTACACCAGCCGCGTCAGCCAGCCGTGGCTATCCTCGCCGCGGCCATACTGGATGTCGAGCAGCCTGGTGCGCAGGCGCTTGGCGATCGGGTTGTCGCTGCCGGCGGAGAGGCGGACGCGGTCGTCCTCGGTGACCAGTTCGCCCACCGGGGTGATCACCGCGGCGGTGCCGCAGGCGAAGATCTCGGTGATCTCGCCGGAGCCGGCGCCCTCGCGCCACTCGTCGATGCTGATGGGGCGCTCCTCGGGGGTCAGGCCCTCCTCGCGGGCCAGGGTCAGCACCGAGTCGCGAGTCACCCCCTCGAGGATGGTGTCGGTGAGGCGGGGGGTGACCAGTCGGCCATCCTTGAAGACGAAGAACAGGTTCATGCCGCCCAGCTCCTCGATCCAGGTGTTCTCGCGCGCATCGAGGAAGGCCACCTGGCCGCAGCCATGGCCCTCGGCCTCCTTCTGTGCCGCTAGCGAGGCCGCGTAGTTGCCGCCGCACTTGGCGTAGCCGGTGCCGCCCGGCGCGGCGCGCTTGTAGTGGGAGGAGAGCCAGATCGACACCGGCTCCACGCCACCCTTGAAGTAGGCCGCGGCCGGCGAGGCGATGACGTAGTAGTCCACCTCGTGGGCGGGGCGGACGCCGAGGAAGGTCTCGCTGGCGATCATGAAGGGGCGCAGGTAGAGGCTCGACTCGTCGGCGTCGCTCGACGGGGTCGGCACCCAGGCGTGGTCCTGGGCCAGCAGCGCCGCGAGGGAGCCGATGAAGTCATCGTCGGAGAGTTCGGGCAGCGCCAGGCGGCGCGCCGAGCGACGGAAACGCTCGGCGTTCTTTTCCGGACGGAAGGTCCAGATGGAGCCATCGGCGTGCCGATAGGCCTTGATGCCCTCGAAGATCTCCTGGCCGTAGTGCAGCACGGCGGCGGCCGGGTCCAGGGTCAGCGGACCGTAGGGACGCACCTCGTGGCCGTGCCAGCCGGCGTCCAGGGTCCAGCGGACGTGGGCCATGTGGTCGGTGAAGTGACGGCCGAAGCCGGGATTGGCGAGGATGTCCTCACGGATGCTGTCGGCCGTGGGGTTGGCGTTGGGCAGTAAGGCAAAGCTGGCAGTCGACACGGCTAGGGGTCTCCGCTACGCCCGGGGCGTGCCGGCCCCGGGGTGATACAGGAAGCTCGGGCCGGTGCAGGGCCGGCCCGGGTCGTGGATTCATCGTCAGTTCCACATGAGAAAGGCGACGCGGCAAAAACGCAAGCCCTGTAGGGGCTCAACGCGGCCCGATCGAGGGGCGCCGGGGACAGGGCGAAGAGGGGGTCCTATGCCAGGGATGGCATCGGTAGCGCCCAAGGAGGGGTTTACAGCGCCCCCTCGCAGCCCTGTCGACGGATCAGCCCCGAGCGCTTGCACCGGAGTCGGTCATGGCGCCGTGGAACCGCCGCTCACTCCTTCTCGATTTCCGCTACGGCGTCGGCCTCGCGGTCCAGCAGGTACTGGGTCAGCAGGCCCACCGGACGCCCGCTGGCCCCCTTCTGCTTGCCGGAAGTCCAGGCGGTGCCGGCGATGTCCAGGTGTGCCCAGGGGAACTTGTCGGCGAAGCGCGAGAGGAAGCAGGCGGCGGTGATGGTGCCCGCCGGACGGCCACCGATGTTGGCCAGGTCGGCGAAGTTGGAGTCGAGCTGTTCCTGGTACTCGTCCCACAGCGGCAGGTGCCAGGCGCGGTCCCAGGCGGTCTCGCCGGCGTCGAGCAGGTCCAGCGCCAGGTCGTCGTCGTTGGAGAGCAGGCCGGTGGCATGGTGGCCCAGGGCGATGATGGCGGCGCCGGTGAGGGTGGCGATATCGACCACGCTGGCCGGCTGGAAGCGCTCGGCGTAGGTCAGGGCGTCGCACAGCACCAGGCGCCCCTCGGCATCGGTGTTGAGCACCTCCACGGAGAGGCCCTTGAGGGTCCTGATGATGTCGCCGGGCTTGGTGGCGCGGCCATCGGGCATGTTCTCGGCGGCGGCGACGATGAACACCAGGTTGAGTTTCGGCTTGATGGCCAGGGTCGCCTTGACGGTGCCGAACACGCTGGCGGCACCGCACATGTCGAACTTCATCTCGTCCATGGCCTCGCCGGGCTTCAGCGAGATGCCGCCGGTGTCGAAGGTGATGCCCTTGCCGACCAGCACGTGGGGCGCCTCGTCGGCGTTCTCGGCCCCCTGGTATTGCATCACGATCAGCCGCGAGGGCTCGGCGCTGCCGCGGCCCACGGAGAGCAGGCTGCGGGCGCCCAGGGCCTCCAGGGCCTCCTCGTCGAGGATCTCCACCGCCAGCGTGCCGCCGGAGGCCTGGCCCAGCGCCTCGGCCTGCTCGGCCAGGTAGCTCGGGGTGCAGACATTGCCGGGCAGGTTGCCCAGGGTGCGGGCATAGGCGACACCCTCGCCCACGGCCTTGCCGATGCGGGCTCCCTCGCGCGCCGCGTCGGCGTCGCCGTTCTCGCTGACCACCAGGGTGACACGCTCGAGGCGCGGGGCCGGGGCCGGCTCCGACTTGAACTCGGTGAAGCGGTAGACCGCACGCTGGGCCGCCTCGGCCACCATGCGGGCCTTCCAGTCGCAGGCACGGTCGGGCAGCGGCACGTCGGTGAAGGCCACGGCGGCGTCATCCACCGGCAGCCCGGCCAGGGCGGTGAAGGCGGCATCCAGGGCCTTGCGGAAGGCGCCCTCACGGCACTTGTCCTGCTCCCCCAGGCCCACCAGCAGCAGGCGCTCGGCACTCACCCCCGGGGCGAAGGGGACCAGCTGCACGTTGCCCAGGCCGGCATCGAAATCGCCGCGCTCGATCAGCTGGCCGATCAGCCGCTCGCTGGCATCGTCGAGCTTGGCGGCGGCAGGCAGCAGGTCGCCATCCTTGAACACCGGTACCACGATACAGGCCGTCTCGGTCTTGACGGGATTGGCCGTCTGAACTGGGAATTCCATGGTGTCTCCACAAGACAAGCGTAGGGGGATTCTGGATAATGCCGGCACTCGGCCGTGTCACGCCAGTGTACCCAAGGCATGGCCCGAATGCATGGAAGGCGGCTGCATGATCATCTTTCGTTACCTGACCCGTGAGATCCTGCTCACCATGGCCGCCGTGGCCGGCGTGCTGCTGCTGGTCATCATGGGCAGCCGCTTCATCCGCTACTTCACGGATGCCGCCGAGGGGGACATTCCGGCGAGCATCCTCGGCACCCTGATGCTGTTCCATCTGCCGGGCTTCCTCGAGCTGATCCTGCCGCTGGCCTTCTTCCTCGGCATCCTGCTGGCCTATGGCCAGCTCTATCTCAACAGCGAGATCACCGTACTGGTGGCCTGCGGCACCAGCCCCAACCGGCTGCTGCAGGTGAGCCTGGTGCCGGCCACCCTGGTGGCCATGCTCGTCGGGCTGTGCAGCCTCTGGCTGACGCCGGCGGGCGCCCTGCACAACGCGGTGATGCTCGAGGAGCAGCGCAGTCAGCTGGACTTCTCGGCGCTGGCACCCGGTCGCTTCCAGGACTTCGGCGGCGGCCGTACCGCCTATACCGAGGGGTTCAGCGATGGCGAGGCCAGGATGGACAACGTCTTCATCAGCGAGCGCCAGCGCCGCCGTGACGGCACCCCGGAAAGCACCGTCACCCGCGCCGCGAGCGGTTATCAGACCGTCGACCCGGATACCGGCAGTCGCTTCCTGGTGCTGGCGGACGGCGAGCGCTACAGCGTCGACCCGGGGCGCCACCAGGCCGAGCGGCTGGAGTTCGACACCTATGCGGTGCGGCTCTCCCAGGCCGAGGACATGCGGGAACTGGACTCGCCGGAGTATGCCAGCACCGCCGCGCTGCTCGGCAACGACTCGCTGCGGGCCCAGGCCCAGCTGCAGTGGCGGCTTGGCTTGCCGCTGATGGTGTTCGTCCTCACCCTCATGGCCATGCCGCTCTCCCGGGTCAACCCCCGCCAGGGGCGCTTCGCCAAGCTGCTGCCGGCGATCTTCCTGCATGTCGCCTACCTCAGCCTGCTGCTGGCGGCGCTGGATGCCATCGGTCGCGGCAGCCTGCCGGTGGTGGTGGGCATGTGGCCGATACACGGCGCCTTCCTGGCCCTTGGCCTGGCGATGATGGCCCGGGCCCAGCGCAAGGGAATCAGCGGATGATCGCCGATCGCTTCGACCGTTACCTGGCCCGCAACGTCCTGGCCGCCATCATCGTGGTGCAGGTGGTGCTGCTCGGCCTCGACCTGGTGATCACCTACATCAATGACCTGGACGACGTGGAGGGCGGCTATGGCGCCTTCCAGGTGCTGCTCTACCTGCTGATGCGACTGCCCTGGCGCTTCTACCAGTACGCCCCGGTGGGGGTGCTGATCGGCGCCCTGATCGGCCTGGGCAGCATGGCCTCGAGCAACGAGCTGACGGTGATGCGTGCCGCCGGCCGCTCGTTGACCCGCATCCTCTGGGGGGTGATGAAGCCGATCATCCTGGTGGTGGTGGTGGTGCTGTTCATTGCCGAGTACGTCAGCCCGCGCACCGAACAGTTCGCCAGCGCCTGGCGCCTCGAGCAGATGCAGGGCGAGGGCGCCGTGCTCACCGAGCGCGGTGGCTGGCAGCGCGAGGGCGACAGCTACTACCGCTTCGGTGCCATCCGGGCCGATGACACCGTGCTCGACCTGACACGCTATCGCTTCGAGGACAAGGCGTTGCGGGAGGCCACCTTCGCCGCACGAGCCGCCTGGCGCGATGGCGGCTGGGTGCTGGAAGAGGTCGAGGTGACCCGCTTCGGGCACGAGCGCACCGAGGTGGCGCATCATGACACCCTGGGCTGGGAGACCACCCTGACCCCCGAGCAGCTCAGCCGCCTGCTGCGCCCGATCAACAGCCAGGCCCCCAGCGAGCTCTGGGCCTATGCCCGTTACCTCCAGGCCCAGGGGCTGCAGGCCACCCAGCCGTTGCTCTACTTCTGGCAGAAGATGCTGATGCCCCTGACCATGGGGTCCCTGGTGCTGGTGGCGGCCTCCTTCGTGTTCGGCCCGCTGCGCACCGTGGCGGCCGGCACGCGGGTGTTCTACGGCGTGGTCACCGGCCTGACCTTCAAGTACCTGCAGGACCTGCTGGCGCCGGCCTCCACGGTGTTCGGCTTCTCGCCGGTCTGGGCGGTACTGGTACCGACCCTGATCTGTGCCGGGCTCGGGCTCTATTTCCTGCGACGAACCGGTTGAGGGCTTTCCAATCCATGCAACGACGCTTCGGCAATCTCGACGATGTCTGGCCGGCGGGCCTCGCCCGACGACTGGGGGCGATGGTCTACGATGGCTTCCTGGTCGCGGCGATCTGGCTGCTGATCACGGCCCTGCACCTGTTCGTGGTGAGACAGGTGCTGGGCCTTTCGGCCGAGCAGGTCGGCACCGGCCTGGTCCAGGTGATCAGCCTGCGGCTGCTGCTGCTGGCCGGCGCCTTTGCCTTCTTCGCCTTCTTCTGGGTGCGCGGCGGCATGACGCTGGGCATGCAGGCCTGGCGGCTGCGGGTACAGACCCTCGACGGCTGTACCATCAGCCTGGGGCAGAGCCTGGTGCGCCTCCTGGTGGGGGGGCTGTCGCTGGCCGCTTTCGGCCTGGGCTATCTCTGGATCCTGATCGATGCCGAGCGTCGCAGCTGGAGCGATATCGCCTCGGGCACCCGGGTGGTGGTGCTGCCGAAGCCCGCGAAATGATGCCGGCTTGATCTCGGTCAGTTGACTCGAGTGGATTGCAGTTGCAATAGCCCATGCGAATCATTTACATTTAACCTTGCAATCAGAGGCGAGGTGATGGCGATGTACGTGTGCATTTGCAAGGGCGTGACCGATCACAGGATCCGCGAGGCCGTGGAGGACGGGGCGCGTAGCTGGCGCGAGGTGCAGAATGAGACCGGCTGCGGTACCCAGTGCGGCAAGTGCGCCTGCATGGGCAAGACCATCACCCGCGACGCCGTGGTGAGCGAAATGTCGAGTTCCTCCGCCGACCTGGCCTACGCGGTCTGATTGCCTCCCGTCTTCCCTGGCCCTGAGCCACTTCCGCAAGACGTCAATCGCTATCATTCTTGTTGACTTTTCTCCCCAACTCTTTGTCGCTGTTGGACTTTTTGGTCATCGTGTCCAATACTGCGGATTGTCCGTAGAGCGCCGACACGCTCGGACGACGGGCTCGCACCGAGTGTTGCCCCCTGACACCCGACCGAGACGACATAGGGAGAGACGCAATGAAAGGCGACAAGAAGGTCATCGAGCACCTCAACAAGGCGCTGGGCAACGAGCTGGTGGCCATCAATCAGTATTTCCTGCATGCCAAGATGTACAAGGACTGGGGCCTCAAGGCGCTGGCCAAGTGGGAGTACGACGAGTCCATCGAGGAGATGAACCACGCCGACAAGCTGATCGAGCGCATCCTCTTCCTCGAGGGCGTGCCCAACCTCCAGGACCTCGGCAAGCTGAACATCGGCGAGAACGTGCGCGAGATGCTGGAGTGCGACCTCAAGATCGAGCACGAGGGGCGCAACGACTACATCGAGGCGATCACCTACTGCGAACAGGTCAAGGACTACGTCAGCCGCGACATCTTCCGTGCCATCCTGGCCGACGAGGAAGACCACATCGATCACATCGAGACCGAGCTCGGCCTGATCGACAAGGTCGGCCTCGAGAACTACCTGCAGACCCAGATGCAGGTGGCCGGCGACGAGTGATCGTCGACACGGATGGTCATGGACGCCGTCCCTGTGCCCGGCCTGGTCGTCGAGGACGGCCGGCTGCGGCTCGAGGGTGACTGGACCACCCTGACGCTGGCGTCGGTTGCCGACCAGGCCCTGGCGCTGAGCCGCGAGGGGCCCTGGCGGCTCGAGGCCAGTGGCGTGACGCGCCTGGACAGCAACGGAGCCCGGTTGCTGGTCAAGCTCGGAGGCGATGCCATGCCGGCGGGCCTCGACGCCCGCTGGCAGCCCCTCCTCACCCTGGTGCAGGAGGCCCTGCGCGAGGCCCCGGAACGCCCCTTGCCCCGTCGCGGCTGGCTTGAGAACGTCGGGCGCCGGGTGCTGCTCTCCCTGGAGCAGCTGCATCACCTGCTGTCGACCCTCGGCCAGTTGACCCTGGCGCTGCTCGCGCTGGCGGTCGCCCCCCACCGTCTGCGCTGGCGAGAGACCCTGGGCGTGGTGGTCGCCAGCGGTGCCCTGGCGGTGCCGATCATCGCCCTGCTGGCCTTCCTGCTCGGCGGGGTTCTCGCCTACCAGGGGGGGATCCAGCTGCGCACCTTCGGGGCCAACATCTTCATCGTCGAACTGGTCACCCTGACCCTGTTCCGCGAGTTCGGCCCCCTGATCACCGCCATCATCGTCGCCGGCCGCTCCGGCGCCGCCTTCACCGCCGAACTCGCCACCATGCGCGGCAACCGCGAGATCGACGCCCTGCTGACCCTGGGCATGTCGCCGGTGGAGCGGTTGCTGCTGCCCAAGTGGCTGGGGCTGGTGATCGCCATGCCGCTGCTCACCGTGCTGGCCAATGCCGCCGGCCTGGCGGGCGGCATGCTGGTGGCGGATATCCTGCTCAACGTGGATTTCGACACCTTCCTGCAGCGCGTGCCCCAGGTGGTGGCCAGCCAGCACTTCTGGGTGGGTATCGGCAAGTCGGTGGTGTTCGGCATGGTCGTGGCCCTGGTGGGCTGCAGCGAGGGCATGCGCGCCCGGGGCGATGCCGAGAGCATCGGTCGCAACACGACGTCCAGCGTGGTGCAGTCGATCTTCTGGGTGATCGTGCTGGACGCCCTGTTCTCCATCCTCTTCAACCAGTTGGGGTGGTGAGATGGCCAGCCGTCTGCCGAGTGCCCCGGTCGAGCTGACCGGCCTGGAGACCCGCTTCGGCGAACTGGTGGTGCACCAGGCGCTCGACCTGGAGGTCCGGCGGGGCGAGGCCCTGGGCATCGTCGGCGGCAGCGGCAGCGGCAAGTCGGTGCTGCTCTCGGTGATCGCCCTGCTCAAGGCACCCAGCGCCGGGCGGCTCAGGCTGTTCGGCGAGGACGTGGACATGGCCATGGGGGAAGCCCGGTTGATGCCGCTGCGCCGGCGTCTCGGGGTGATGTTCCAGCAGGGGGCGCTGTTCTCGTCGCTGACGGTGCTGGAGAACGTGATGCTGCCGCTCTCCGAGCATACCCGGCTGCCGCCCCCCTTGATCGAGGAGTTCGCGCGGCTGAAGATTGCCCTGGTGGGGCTGCCGCGGGAAGCGGCCGGACGCTATCCCCGGGAACTGTCGGGTGGCATGCTCAAGCGAGCGGCGGTGGCCCGGGCCCTGGCGCTGGACCCGGAGCTGCTGCTGCTCGACGAGCCCAGCGCCGGCCTCGACCCGGTCAGCGCGGCCGAGCTCGATGCCCTGTTCAATACCCTGCGCAAGGCGCTGGGCCTGACCCTGGTGCTGGTGACCCATGACCTGGACTCGCTGTTCACGGTCACCGACCGGGTGGCCTACCTGGGCGAGGGGCGGGTACTCGAGGTGGCACCGCCGCGGGTGCTGAGCGAGAGTCGCGAGCCGGAGATCGCCCGCTATTTCGGCAATGCCCGGGCGCAGCGCTTCCGGGGAGAAGCCTGATGCCGGGGCGGGCCAGCGTTGTTCCGAGGAGAGCGCCATGCAGACCCGAGTGAATCCCGCCCTGGTGGGCGCCTTCGTGCTGGGGCTCGTCGCCCTGCTGGTGGTCATGGTGGTCTGGCTGGCCGGTGAGCGTGACCAGCAGGACTACCTCGCCTATCGGGTCATGGTGGAGGAGTCGGTGGCCGGGCTCTCCGAGCGGGCCACCGTCACCTACCGCGGCGTCGAGGTGGGGTTCGTCGAGCGCATCGACCTCAGCGAGGACCTGGAGCGGGTCGTGGTCACCCTGCGGGTGGCGCCCGACTACCGGCTGCGCCAGGGCACCAGCGCCACCCTGCGCAGCCAGGTGCTCACCGGGCGCACCTCGGTGGAGCTCTCCGGCGGCGAAGGTGACGTGCTCGACCATGGCGCGCCCCAGCCCCCCATGATCGCCTACCAGCCCTCGCGACTCTTCCAGCTCGACCAGGCCCTGGGCGAGGTGCTCGACCGGGTCGACGTGATGGCCGAGCGTATCGTGAGGATCAGCGAGCGCATCGACGACCTCCTGAGCGACGAGAATCGTGACTCGACGTCTCGCCTGCTGACCAGCGTGAGCCGCAGCGCGGAGCGCATCGAGCGCCTGCTCGACGATGACAACATTGAGAGCTTCCAGGCCACGCTGCACAACCTGGAAGTGCTCACCGCCAGGCTCGAGCGCTTCTCCGGCGGCGCCCTGGAGGATCTCGATGGCCTCGGCGACGATACCCGCGACCTGCTGGCCAGCCTGCGCGCCACCCTGGACGAGCTCAGCCGGGGAGCCGGCGAGAACCTGGCCATGACCGGCGAGCAGGTGCGGCGTACCCTGGGGCGTTTCGACGCCCTGGTGGAGCAGCTCGGCGACCTCACCCGCGAGCTGGAACAGAATCCCGGCCAGCTGCTCTTCGGCCCCGACCGCCATCCGCCGGGCCCCGGGGAGCGCTGATTCATCCATCATCCGTCCTGTTCACAGGGAGTGTGCCATGCCACCACGGAGGAGCCCGCGTCACTTCTGGCTGCCGTGCCTGCTGCTCGTGCTGCTGGCCGGCTGTGCCGCCCCCGGCAGCCGCGACGCCCCCACCCCGCTGCGCCTGGAGGTCCCTCCGCCCCCCGCGGAGCGGTCGCCGCACTTCGCGACCCTGGGGGTGGAGACGCCGCGCGTCACGGCCGGCGTCAGCGATTCGGTACTGCTCTACATCGAACGGGACTTCCAGCGCCGGCCCTATGTCCGGTCGCGCTGGGGGGCACCGCTGTCTCGCCAGCTGGGGGATCTGGTGGCCGACCAGCTCTCGCGCAGCGGCCTGGTCGAGGTGGTGCAGCGGGGGGGCTTGGCCGGTCCGCAGCTCGAGCTCGAGGTGCTCGAATGGTTGCATGACTATCGTGGCGACGGCCCCGAGGCGAGCATCGCCCTGCGCACCACCCTGCGAGACGAGCAGGGGGTGATCGATCAGTGGCGCTGGAGCGAGCGCCGCGCCTTCCGGCCGGAGGGGGCCGAGCCCGGCCTGGCCGCGCAGCAGGCCCTGCTGGAGGCCTGGCTCGAGGTCCTGCTCGAGCGGCTCGCGACCCTCGAGCTTCGTTGATCGCCACCCCTTCCCGCCGGCGGTGAATGATCTACGCTGGTGCAGAGGCCATGTGCCGCCGCCCCGATCCGGTACCCGGGCGTGCCTCGTCTCCGCGCCGAGTGACACGACGGCCGGCAGGTGATGGGTTGGCAGGAAAGCTGCATGACAAGAATGACAACAGACTTGCATACGAGAGGACTGGATCCATGAATCGAACTTCCTCCCGCGCGCCCTTCCCCTGGGCCGTCCCGATGGCCGGTGCGCTCACCCTATCGCTGTTCGGCACTGCCCTGGCCGACGAGACCCGTATCCGCTTCCAGCTCGACTGGCGCTTCGAGGGACCCTCGGCGCCCTTCCTGATGGCGGTGGAGCGGGGCTACTTCGCCGAGGAGGGGCTCGACGTCCAGGTGGATTCCGGCAGCGGCTCCGCCGGGGCCATCAACCGGGTGGCGTCCGGTGCCTACGAGATGGGCTTCGGCGACCTCAACGCCCTGGTGGAGTTCCTGGCGGAGAACCCCGACGCGCCCGGCATCCAGGGGGTCTACGTGGTCTACGACGGCACCCCGGCGTCGGTCTTCGCGCGCAAGGATCGCGGCATCGAGTCGCCCTCGGACCTCGCCGGCAAGGCCCTGGCCGCGCCCACCTTCGACACCGGCTACCGGGCCTGGGGCATCTTCGCCGCGGCCAACGACCTCGACGCCGGGTCCGTCGAGTGGCAGAACGTCGACCCGGCCCTGCGCGAGACCCTGCTGGTGCGCGGCGATGTCGACGCCATCACCGGCTTCTACTTCACCAGCCTGCTCAACCTGGAGGGGCGCGGCATGGGCGAGGAAGCGCTCACCATCCTGCCATTCCCCGACTACGGCGTGCCGCTCTACGGCAACGCCATCGTCGCCAGCCAGGCCTTCTCCGAGGAGAATCCCGAGGCCGTCGAGGGCTTCCTGCGCGCCTTCAATCGGGCGCTCGCGGAGACCCTCGCCGACCCGGACGGCGCCATCGACTACGTGCACAATCGTGACGGGCTGATCGACGTGGAGCTCGAGACCCGGCGTCTGAAGCTCGCCATCGACAGCGTGATCGATACCGAGGATGCCCGCGCCAACGGTGCCGGCGCCGTGGACGAGGAGCGGCTCGCCAACGCCATCCAGCTGGTCGCCGATGCCTACGACCTGCCGTCGATACCCGAGCCCGAGCAGGTCTTCACCTCCCGCTTCCTGCCGCCCCGTGACGAGCGGATGATCTTCCCCGGGCAGGGAGACTAGGCATGGCGGACCCCTTCGTCGCCTTCGACCAGGTGAGCCTGGCCTATGACGACACCGGCAACGCCATCGAGGAGATCAGCCTGACCATCGAGGAGGGCGAGTTCGTCGCCTTCGTCGGCCCCTCCGGGTGCGGCAAGTCGACCTTCATGAAGCTCTGTACCGGGTTGCATGCGCCCACCGCGGGCAGCGTGAAGGTCGATGGCGAGCCGGTGGGCGGGCCCTTGAAGATCTCCGGCATGGCCTTCCAGAACGCCAACCTGCTGCCCTGGCGCACCACCCTGGACAACGTCCTGCTGCCGCTGGAGATCGTCAGGCCCTACCGCAGCCAGTTCCGCCGGCGACGCGAGGAGTTCGTCGGCTGGGCCCGCGACCTGCTGCGCACCGTGGGGCTCGAGGGCTACGAGTCGCAGTACCCCTGGCAGCTCTCGGGGGGCATGCAGCAGCGCGCCTCCATCTGCCGGGCGCTGATCCACCGCCCCCGGCTGCTGATGCTCGACGAGCCCTTCGCCGCCCTGGACGCCTTCACCCGCGAGGAGCTGTGGTGCGTGCTGCGCGACCTCTGGGAGGCCCAGCGCTTCACCGTGGTGCTGGTGACCCACGACCTGCGCGAGGCGGCCTTCCTGGCCGACACCGTCTACGTGATGAGCCGCCGGCCGGGGCGCATCATCGAGCGTCGCGCCATCGACCTGCCGCGTCCGCGGGAACTGGCGACGACCTACGAGGAACCCTTCACCGGGCTGGTGCAGGCACTCCGGGCCCAGATCGGCGAGATTCGCAGCACCTGAACGAGGACGCGACATGCAGATGAGCGAGAAGACCCGAGAGCGTCTCGCCCCCTGGGCGGCGGTGGCGATCCTGGTGGTGATCTGGGAGGCCACGATACGCCTGCTCGACGTGCCGGAGTTCATCTTCCCCGGTGCCTGGGCCACCGCCCAGGCCCTGGTGACCTTCGCCGGGCCCATCGGCATGCACTCCTGGCAGACCTTCTGGACCACCATGGCCGGGTTCGGCCTCGGCGTGGCGGTGGGGCTGGCGCTGGGCTTCATCATCGGCTCGTCGCGCTTCCTCTACCACGCCTGCTACCCGCTGCTGGTGGGCTTCAACGCCATCCCCAAGGTGGCCTTCGTGCCGATCCTGGTGGTGTGGTTCGGTATCGGCTCGGTGCCGGCGATCCTCACCGCCTTCCTGATCTGCTTCTTTCCCATCGTGGTCAACGTGGCCACCGGCCTGGCGACCCTGGAGCCGGAGCTCGAGGACGTGCTGCGGGTGCTCGGCGCCCGGCGCCTCGACGTGCTGCTCAAGGTGGGGCTGCCGCGTTCTCTGCCCTACTTCTTCGCCTCGCTGAAGGTGGCCATCACCCTGGCCTTCGTCGGCACCGTCGTCTCCGAGACCGTGGCCTCCAACCAGGGCATCGGCTACCTGATGATGAGCGCCGGCTCGCAGATGCGCATGGCGCTGGTGTTCGCCGGGCTGATCGTGATCAGCGCCATGGCCATGGTGATGTACGAGCTGTTCGCCGTGCTCGAGAGGCGGATGACCGGGTGGGCCCACCGCGGCCAGCGCTGACTCCGATCCACGGCATCGTCAAAAGCCGAACCGGGGCGGAAACTCGGACAGCGGCGGCTCCTTGGCCAGCCACTCCTCGGCCAGGGCCTCGGCCTCCTCGCGCTGCTTGGCGGTCAACCGATCACGGTTCCGTGCCATGATGCTTTGAGCCGTTCGATTATCCGTTTCTTCCGAGACGGCGCTGAGTATCGCCCATCCTTTCACCATGTCTTGTTCATGGACGCAGATTTCTCCACGCTCTTCGGGGTTTAGGTAGCACCAGCCTATGCCCAAGCGACCATTCATATGCCCGGCCTCCGAAGCCTGAACCATCCACTCCCAGGCTTCCTTATAGCGCTCCCGCTGACTCAGCAGGGCCGAGAGGCGGTTTATGGCTGGGGCATATCCCTGCTCGGCGGCCCGGCGAAGCCAGGCCTCGGCGACTTCCTTTCGCTGTGCCTCATCGGGGTAGTCGCCCAAGCCATCGCCGATCAGGATTCCCAGCCAATACTGCGACTCTGCATCGCCGGCCTCGCCGGCGCGCTCCAGCCAGTCGTCCGCCACCTGGGGCTGCTCCAGGGCACTATAGATATCGAACAGTACGCCCATGGCGGCGGCGTCTCCCGCCTCCGCTTGAGGCAAGGTCGCCTCCAGGGCCGCCTGGCGCCAGTCGTTGCCCTTGTCGGGGCAGACATCCCCCAGGCGGCAGGCGCCTCCCTGATGCAACCGCAGCATGGCGTAGGGCTCGCCGTGCTCGGCGGCACGCCGGTACCACGCCAGCGCCTCGCGGGTCATGCCCATATGCCGCAGCCGGTGGATCTCGCCAAGATAGTACATGGCCTCCGCATCGCCGGCCTCGGCGGCGGGTTCAAGATAGGGCGGAGCCTGACTCCGAAGATGAGCGTTATAGAGGCGCATGCCCTCGTCCTTGGCGGCCTGGGTCTCGGCATCCAGCGCCCAGCCGCTGAGCGGGCTGAGCAGCAACGCAGCGAGTGCTCCGATACCGATACGCCGCATCGTCAAAACCCGAACCGGGGCGGAAACTGGGACAGAGGCGGCTCCTTGGCCAGCCACTCCTCGGCTAGGGCCTCGGCTTGTTCGCGCTGTTCGTCGGTCAGCAGATCATGGCTCCGATCCATGACATTCTTGGCCGTACGGCTATCCGTTTCTTTCGAGACGGCGTGGAGTATGGCCCATCCCTTCACCACATCCTGTTCCTCCACACAGATATCCCCTCGCTCATCGGGATTCAGATAGCACCAGCCAAGATTGATGCGTGAGCCCTGATGGCCGCCTTCCGAAGCCTTGATTCTCCACTCCCAGGCTTCCTCATGGCGCTCCCGCTGACTCAGCAGGGCCGAGAGGCGGTTCATGGCCGGCGGGTAGCCCAGTTCGGCGGCTCGGCGATACCAACCTTCGGCTTCCTCTCGCCGCAGCGCCTCATCGGGGTAATTGCCATAGCCGTCATGAATCAGGTGGCCCATCCGGTACTGGGACTCGGCGTGACCGGCCTCACTGGCACGCTCGAGCCAACTGACGGTCTCCTCCGGCTGGCCGAAAGAATTGTAAACATCGAACAACACGCCCATGGCGGCGGGGTCCCCCGCCTCCGCTAGTGGCAGGGTCGCCTCCAGGGCCGCCTGGCGCCAGTCGTTGCCCTTGCCGGGGCAGACATCCCCCAAGCGACAGGCGCCTCCCTGGTGCAACCGAAGCATGGCGTAGGGCTCGCCGTGCTCGGCGGCACGCCGGTACCACGCCAGCGCCTCGCGGGTCATGCCCATATGCCGGAGCCGGTGAGTCTCGCCGAGGTAGTACATGGCCTCCGCATCACCGGCCTCGGCGGCGGGTTCAAGATAGGGCGGAGCCTGACTCCGAAGATGAGCGTTATAGAGGCGCATGCCCTCGTCCTTGGCGGCTTGGGTCTCGGCATCCAGTGCCCAGCCGCTAATCGGGCTGAACAGCAGAGCAGCAAGAACCAAGGCTTTATATACAGGAATCATTGTGGTTCCTCGTAGATAACGCGCATGCCACCCTGCCCATCGGGCAGGTATTCGCAATGGGCGTCGGCATGTCGGCCCAACGTATTGGCAGCGGCAAGATAAAGATTTCGCGCATCGATGGCATCAGGATTGTCAGTACCCGACTCAATCTGCATAAACCGATCCAAGAGATAGCGGTTACGGCAGTAGCCCAGCCCGCGCACCGCATGGGTGCGCTTGCCGTGACGATCCAGCCGTAGCAGGGCCTTCTCGAACAGCCGGTTCCCCGGATTGGGGCCGGACGCCGGGCGTACCGGCCCGTAGACGCCGCCGAGCACGCCATCGTGAATCCAGCCCACGCAGTTGGCGATGGCCATCTGCTGCAGGTCGCGTGCCTGGGGTTCGCTAAAGCTCGTCTGGATCCCAAGACCGCCAAGGGCACTGTCCGTTGAACTTATCTCAAACGCTCTTGGTGGACTGCTAAGTAGCCAGAGCAGCGCTCCCAGGGCCTCGGGGGTCAGCTGCTGAACCCAGGCACGTAGTTGGCGCTCTTCCTGGCCATCACGGGAGGTCAGCACATAGGCGATCTGGCCGGCGCGGTCCGTCTGCGCCAGCTCATCGCGCAGTTGCCGCAGCCAGGCGCGCCCCTTGGCCATCACCAGACCGGCATTGAGCAGGGTCATCATCAGCACATAGCCGAGGTCGCTGAGCTCATTGAAGGCCTCGTCATCCAGCCAGTCGACCCGTTCGAAACCGCTGGCCACCAGGTCGCGGTGCAGCATGGTCAGCCACAGGTCCAGGTGGCGATTGTCGAGTTCCATGGTCACGCCGCCGCCCACCCCCTTCCCGCAGAACAGGGCGGCCTTGGCCCGCAGCACGAACTTGCCGCCCCGCAGGCCGATATGAAAGTCGGCATTCCCGCCCCAGGCCATGCCGCGTTCGCGGTGCCACGCGACCATGCCCAGGCTGCGCCACTCTTGCAGCTCGTCCAGCCGGTTGCGCCGGGTGAAAGCATCCACCGCCTGGTGCATGGGGGCGCGCATGGCGATGTCCTCGGGCGGTTCCCAGCGCAGCTCGCAGCGATGCTCGATGCCGCCGCGGGCACCCAGGAAGGCATTGAGTTGGCCGCCGATGCCCAGACGGTGCACCGGCTCCTCGGCCGTGATATTGGGCTCGCCATCGAAGGAGAGGCGCAGCGAGCCGGACAGGGCCAGGCTGGCGCCGGCGAAGCCCTTGGCCACGGTCTCCAGGCGCAGGGCATAGCGCCCCAGGTCCAGCTCGCTGCCGTCCTTGAGGGGTAGCCTGGCGTGCAGCGCCTCATCCTCCTCGGGCAGCTCCAGTACGTTCAGGATCAGTTCGCCACGGGCCAGGTGGTAGGCCCCCTTGAGCTTCCATTCGCGGCGCAGGGGGCCATTGGAGCTGGATGCTTCAACGCTGCCCTGCCGGGTCTCCCACTCGCCTTCTGCCGCGCTGGTACCGGCCAGGCGCAGCGGTTCGGGGAAGTCGAGGGTGATCAGCGATGACAGCTCTCCCCGGGTCAGCCCGATCAGGCGCAGGGCCTGGGCCTGGGCGCTGGCGTCGAACAGGCGCAGGGTATCCCTGGCGGGGCCGGTGAACAGCAGGCGCTGCAGGGTTTCGCCCCAGCGGGACCTGGCGTCGTCGCTGGCCAGGCTGGCGATCTCGTAGCCCGCTTCATCGAGATAGGCATAGAGCGCCTCGGGCTGGAACAGGCCCAGGTCGTCGTCGTGCCATTCGCCGCGCCAGTCGATGGGCTCGCAGCCCTTGAGGTCGAGCCAGTGGGAGACCACCGTTTCCGGGGCCTCCCACAGGGTCGCCGGGAGCACGCCGTCAGCGTCGAGCAGCGGTGCGATGCGATTACGCTCGGCAAGGTTCATGTAGTCCATCAGCAGGTGCAGGCTGATATGGCACAACTCGCGCTCGCCACCGGCGGAGGTGAATTCACGCAGTGGCCAGTCGTTGCGGACGAGCATGTCGAGGCGGCGCCTTTCGTAGCCGAAGGCGTTGCGCTCATCGGCCAGGTCGGCCTGCCAGAACAGCACGCGCCTCGGCCTCATGGCCTCCACGGCTTGCCTGGCGCGCTCGTGCAGGGCATCGAGCCGTTCGCTCAGCTCCTGATAACGCTCACGCTCATCGGCAAACAGGAACAGCGGCAGGGCGGCGTGGCCCGCGGTGCCGGTCTGCCACTCCTCCAGCTTGGTCTCCACCGCCGCGAGCAGGTCGGCCTGTTCGCGGAGCAGGTCGTTGTAGTGGTCGAAGTCGCCGACGCCATCCCGCATGGTGGCGCCCGATGCGGAAGGCGTGGCCAGGGCGTATTCCGGCGTGGCGATCCCCAACGCCGCCAGTTTGAGGATACTTTCCAGATAGGCGGCGTAGAGGGTGCCGCTGCGCAGCTCCGCCATGCGGATCATCTCGGCGAGATGGCATTGCGTACTGGCGGCATTGGGCGTCTGCGTCTCGCAGCGCTCCAGGAACGCCTGGTACTCGGCGAGGACCTCCTGCAGGGTGAAGCGCCGCTCGCGGTCGTCATCCGCGGCGCGGTTCACGCCCGGTAGCAGGTCGTGCTGGCGCATGGCCTCCCGGCGGGTGCGACGGTAGGTCTCCAGCGCCTGCTGGATCTCACTCTCCCAGGGGCCGTAGTAGGCATCGCCGTCGACCACATAGCCCGCGTCATGCGCGGCCCGCCGTCCCGCATTGCGCAGGGCGTTCAGCTCATCCTCGAGGCGCCGTATCTCGGTGGCCTGCTGTTGTCGTTGGTAGCGCAACCGGCGTTGACGCTCGTCGGCTTCGCGTTCGACAGGTGGAGGCGAGGTCTCGATGGTGGCATCCAGGCCGCTGTGCCACACGCGTGCCTTGGCCAGTTCCCGTTCCAGCTCGCCGTAGCGGTCGCGGTCGTCCTCGTGGAGGAAGCTGTCGGGGGTGGCCGGCAGGAAGCACTCCATGATCCCGGCCTTCTCGGACAGCGTGGCGTTACGCCGTGCGGGATCCTCGATGCTGGCCCATCGGTGAAGTTCATGGGCGGCCTCGTCGAGATCCTCGGCGACGTCGCGGGTGAGTAGCCAGAATCGCCCGGTGCCGACGAGGTAGAGGATATCGACCCACTCAGGCGGCTGGCAGGGAAAGCGGCGCGCACACTCACGGCCGCCGCCTTCTCGGCTCGGGATGAAAGGTGGCCATTCGGTAGCGGTTCGTTGTGACACTGCGACGCCTCCCCTGCGTCAGTTCACTTCCGTGTGGCGAGCGAACGCCTGCCGTGACGGCTCGGTATGTTGGGGACCCTATGCAAGTCAGCCGGGAAAAGGAATGGAGGAGGGGAAATTGACGAGGGGGCTTACGGTATCATTCGGCAATATCCTACACGGAGTGTACCGGTGGTCACCGTCACTCTCGCGCGTGTCGCGTGGGGAACTGCGCCATGGATTCCTGCTCAGAACGCCTTCTCGAGCTCGAAGCGTGGCACCGGTTCGCCCTGTACTTCCACCGTCTCGGTGAAGTTGTCCAGCGGCCTCACCCAGAGGCCGTACTCGCCGTAGAGGGCGCGGTAGACCACCAGGCGTTCCTCGGTCTCGCTGTGGTGGGCGACGCCGAGCACCTCGTAGCGGTTGCCCTTGTAGTGGCTGTAGATGCCGGGGACGGGAAGCGGATGGGTCATCTGGGGCTCCAGGAGTCAGGAGGAGGGGGCCGGGTCGGCGGCGGCCTGCTTCGCCAGCCGGGCCAGCACCCGGGAAGCGGCGACGAAGCCGAAGCTGCCGGTGACGAAGCTGGCCGCGCCGAAGCCCGCGGCGCAGTCGAGCCGGGTGGCTTCGACGTGGCCGGGCTTCTGCAGGCACACCTCGCCGTCGCTGCCCGGGTAGACCAGCTGTTCGTCAGAGTAGACGCATTCCACCGAGAAGCGCCGCTTCGGGTTGCGCGAGAAGCCGAAGTCGCGGCGCAGCCGCGCGCGCACCTTGGCCAGCAGCGGGTCGTGCTCGGTGCGGGCCAGGTCCGCGACCCGGATGCGGGTCGGGTCGCTCTGGCCGCCGGCGGCGCCGGTCACGGTGATCGGCAGCTTGCGCCGCCTGCACCAGCTGATCAGCGCCGCCTTGGCCAGCACGCTGTCGATGGCGTCGACCACGTGGTCGGCGTCCTCGGGGAGCCGCTCGGCGAGGTTGGTGGGGGTGACGAAGGCGGTGTCGGCCTCCACCTCGATGCCCGGCTGGATGGCCCGACAGCGCTCGGCCAGCACCTCCACCTTGGGGCGGCCGATGGTGCCGTCCAGGGCGTGGAGCTGGCGATTGACGTTGGAGACGCACACATCGTCGAGGTCGATCAGCGTCAGCCGGCCGATGCCGGAGCGTGCCAGTGCCTCCACCGTCCAGCTGCCCACGCCCCCCACGCCGACCACCACCACGTGCGCCTGGCGGAAGCGCTCGAAGGCGCGAGCCCCGTAGAGGCGACGAATGCCGCCGAAGCGCAGGGCGTGATCGTCCGTGGCGGAGGCGTCGATGACGCTGGAGGAGAAGGGCAGGTCGGTCATGGCGGTTCGTGTCGGTCGCGGGTGGTGGAAGGGGAGATCAGCTCGAAGCGTCGAGGTCGGCGAGCGGCCGGGCCAGGCACGCCTCGTCCACCGGCATGTGGCCGGCCCAGCCGAAGCGCCGGAAGAGCGTTGCCATGGTGGCATCCAGGGCGCAGGAAAGCACCAGGCGATGATCCAGCACCGGGTGGTCGAAGGCCAGCCCCACGGCGGCGAGCAGCAGGCGCGGGCAGTCGAGGTGCTCGGCGAAGAAGCGGTTGTGGTTGCCCTTGCCGTGCTTGGCGTCGCCGATGATCGGGTAGCCCCGGTGTGACAGGTGACGGCGGATCTGGTGGCGGCGGCCCGTCGAGGGGCGAGCCTCCATCAGCGAGTAGCGGCTGCGCGGGTAGCGGTCCACCTGCACCGGCAGCTCCACGCTGTCCAGGCGCCTCACCTCGGTCTGTGCCTCCAGTGCCGGCATCTCGGCCTTGGGGCGGCGGCCGTCCTCCTCGCGCAGCGGGTAGTCGAGCCACTCGTGCTCGGGGCCGATGCCGCGCACCACCGCCAGGTAGCGCTTGGCGACCCGGCGTTCGGCGAAGGCGTCGGCCAGCGGCGTGGCGACATCCGGTGACAGCGCGAAGACCATGAGGCCCGAGGTGGGTCGATCCAGCCGGTGCACCGGATAGACCCGCCGGCCGAGCTGGTCGCGCAGCCGTTGCAGCAGGAACTCCCGCGCCCCGCCGGCCAGCGCGGTGCGATGCACCAGCAGGCCCGCCGGCTTGTGCACGGCGACCAGGTGGTCGTCCTGATGGAGGATCGTCAGCGGTGATGCCATCACGGTTCCAGGTGGAGCGAGGCGGGCCATTGTCGCCGTACGGGGCGGCGCTGTCACCCATGCCGGGCAGTGCCCCGTCATGTTCCGGGTGGTGGCGAGGGGCCTGTGCCGTTATCCCGGCGTGGCGACCGGGAGGGCGGGAAAGCGGAACTTGCGGCGGAACTCCCCGGGGCTCAGGCGGGTGATCCGCTTGAAGGTGCGTCGGAAGGCGGCCGACTCCTCATAGCCCACCTGCCAGCTGATCTCGTCCACCGGCTCGTCGCTACCTTCGAGCAGTTGCTTGGCCTTCTCGATGCGCAGGTGCTGCAGGTAGTGCATCGGGGAATAGCCGGTCGCCTGCTTGAAGCGACGGTAGAAGGTGGGGCGGGGGAGTCCGCTGTGACTGGCCATTTCCTCGACCGAGACGGCCCCGGCATCACGGGCATGGAGCCACTCCTGGAGCTGGCGGATGGTGCCGTCGCCGTGATCGGTGGGTGGCACGAAGGGCACGAAGGGCGCCTGGCTGCGGGAGTCCCAGTGGTAGAGCAGGAACTTGCCGATGGCCTGGGCCGCCGTCGGGCTGACATGGCGCGCGATCAGGAAGAGGATCAGGTCCTGCCAGGAGCTGGCGGCCCCCGACATGACCAGCTCGCCACGCTTGCCGGCGACGATCAGCAGCTCGTCGATGCGCAGGCGGATATGGGGGAAGTTGCGCCGGAAGGTCGGGGCGAAGGCCCAGTGGGTGGTGGTATCCAGCCCGTCGAGGAGCCCGGTTTCGGCCAGCAGCAGGGCGCCGGCGCAGGCCGAGCAGAGGTCGGCGCCCTGGTGGTGCATGTGCCGCAGCCAAGCCACCGTGTCCGGATGCTGCCCGGTCTGCCACTCCTGGTTCTCGAACAGCATGGACGCCGTGATCACGATGTCGGTGGCTTCCACCTCGTGCATGGCACGGTGGACCTCGAGGGGCAGGCCACAGGCACTGGGGAAGATGCCGCGCTCCGGGCCGACGATCTCGGCCTCGAAGAGCGGGGCGGCGGCATCCGGCCCCTGGATCACGGCACTGGCCAGGACCAGGGTCTCGTACAGGCCGTGGATGGGGGTGCCGGTGGACTCGGCGGACAGGGCCAGCAGGCTGACCCGCCTGGGGGAAACGCGCCTCTCCATGGTGTTTCAGCCCTGTTGATCAGAATGGGCCGTTTCCGATCAGTCTGGCTCTCGCCGCTGGGCCCCGCAAGGCACATCGTGGGTACGGGAGGAAGGCAGACGCCCCGTCGCCGGACTCCTGTCCACCCATCATGCAACACGAGGAGACGACCATGTTCATCGCCATCCAGCATGACATCCACGATCCGGCCCGCTTCCAGCAGTGTGCCGAGCGGGTCTTTCCGCTGCCGGAGGAACTGCTTGTGCACCAATTCCTCCCCGCCGACGACCTGAGCCAGGCCGTCTGCCTCTACGAGGCCCCGTCGCTTGCGCGGCTGCGCGACTACCTGGAGCCGGTGCTCGGCGACGCCAGCACCCAGCGCTACTTTGCGGTCGCCGAGGAACCGGCGATCGGGCTGCCGGCCCGCCAGCTGGCCGGCGCCTGACGGGCACAGCCCACTGTTCACACGACAAGCGGCATGGGAGGTCATCATGAAAACCACCCTGATCCTCACGACATCGGCATGGCTCATCGCCGGCATGGCGTCCATCGGCACCGCCCACGGCGAGGAGGCCCCGGCCTTCATCCAGGACACCTTCCCCGCCCAGGGGGTCGAGGCCGCCTGGCAGAGCTACCAGGCCGTCTTCCTGGACCCGGACGCCGCCCTGGACACCCGGACCAAGGAGCTCATCGCGCTGGGCGTGGCGGCACAGGTGCCCTGCGACTATTGCGTCTACTACCACGCCAAGGCGGCCCAGGCGCAGGGTGCCAGCGAGGCCCAGATCCAGGAGGCCCTGGCGTCGGCCGCGCTGGTGCGCAAATGGAGCACGATGCTCAACGGCTCGCAGTACGATGCGGAGCAGTGGCGTAAAGAAGTGGATGCCATCTTCCCTGACGAGTGAGGCTCACGGCCAGCTTGATCGTGGCCGTCCGCCCCGTCGGGAGGCCGCTGGCTTCGGCGTCGGCCTCCCGGCCTCGGTATCCACATGGGTCACCCAGGCGAAGCCCGGCACCTCCTGCCTGGCCCACTCGCACGCCGCGGTCAGCGACCGGATCAACTTCCGCTCCTGATAGTGCCTCGCCACTCGCATCTCCCTCGCTACCGATAACTGATGGGCCACCGCCCCGGGCAACAGAGGATACGGGACTCATCTCCCGGCTTCAGCCCGCGGCGGATTCCCGGCCAAGAAAGACCCGCGACGCCTGGCCGGGGGCTCACCAGCGAGCCCTACCCGAACACGGCCCCTCGGCCACCGGAGCCGCGCCCGCAAGCAGATTTACCACGAGACCTCTTGGGTGAGGCCTCGCATCAATGAGGGAGGGCATTTCCGGCCATGGGGTATGAGAAAATGCAAGATTCGAATGGGCAAGGCGTTCGTCTTGACGTACGTACCTAAAGGCGTACACTTGATTGAAAGTTAAACACGCAAGAGGTGCGTCATGACCGGAATCACAGCAACTGAGGCGCGCAGCAACCTTTATCGGTTGATTGACGAGGCTGCTGAATCCCACCAGCCAATTATCATAGCGGGTAAGCGAAACAAAGCCGTCCTGGTTTCCGAGGAAGACTGGTCTGCGATTCAGGAAACGCTTTACCTTCTTTCTGTACCGGGTATGCGGGAGTCTATTCGTGAGGGGATGGACACCTCCGTGGATGAATGCGATGAGGAGTTGGACTGGTGACATGGAAGTTAGTTTACACCAAGCAAGCCCAGAAAGATGCAAAGAAGTTGGCCTCCAGCGGTCTCAAACCAAAAGCCCAGGAACTGTTAACACTGATAGCGGAAGACCCATGCTGTAAGCCGCCACCGTTTGAGAAACTGGTTGGAGATCTCGCGGGAGCCTACTCACGCCGCATCAATATTCAGCATCGGCTGGTTTACCAAGTGCTCGAAGACGAGCGGGTGGTGAAAGTCCTCAGGCTCTGGAGCCACTACGAATAATGCGTAACCAGCCGCTGTTGCCGGACAATTTTCCCACCGCTGCGCGGCTCCAAGATTGCCGCAAAGCTCCGCGTTACATCAGTACATCCTAAACGGCCGTTCCTGGCCGGCTTCCTGATGTTATTAATTGCTTTATTAGCTTGTCTGCAGCCGATCCAGCATTGCCGTGGTACGTGATCCGTGCGCCCGCTAATGTGGGAGGAGGAGCGCGGTGAGGTGCCGTTCTATCTCGGCCACCGTGGCAACGAAAGTCGCGAGGCGCTTGAACAGAGACGGGTCATGAACGATAACCACTACACGCTTGAACCCATTGGGGTGATACATTCCCCGCTCACCAGTCGCAAGGGGGCGCCCCGCCAGGGAGATGAAGGGGCTCCGGAGGTGTGGCTGGAGCTTGATGCTCCGGTGGCGGAAGGGCTTGACGGCATCACGGCTGGTGACGAGCTTATCGTCCTGACCTGGCTTCATCGCGCGCGCCGCGATGTGCTCAAGGTGCATCCACGTCGGAGGCGCGAGGCGTCGTTGATTGGCGTCTTCGCGACACGCTCGCCGGATCGCCCCAACCCCGTGGGGCTGCATCGGGTTGCGGTCCTGGAGGTCGCCGGGCACAGACTGAAGGTTGCGCCCATGGAAGCAATCGACGGGACACCGATCATCGACATCAAGCCTGTGCTCAGAAATATCGAGGAAAGGTGACGGGTGGGCGGGTCGGTGGGGTTCGCCATTGGTATCTACACGCTACCCATCCTGATCGCGCCGCCGCCACCGTCGGTGGAGGAACTGGAGACGGCCAGCCAGCAGGCCGTATACACAGGAAAGTTCCAGCGTGCCCTCGAGGGCAGCGATCTGCTGCACTGGGGGGGGCACTTCAGTTCGTCGAAACCGGGGCAGAGTTCGAGCGTCTCAGGGAGCACATGGTGCGAGTCGTTTGCACGGTTCATCACCGCCGCCCGCTATCGATAGTCGCTGGGCTTGCCCAGCCCGGTAGACACGCCGGCGCTCGAGCCGGTCTGAATCAGCCCCGAACAGTTGGGGGGGCGTGGATCGCTCATGCACATCGCTGCGTGGTTCGTTTCCCGGCTCACGCCATCAACGTTCTGTGGCTGTGCTCCAGCTGACGCTGGGCCTCGGCCAGCGAGTGGGTTTTGCCGCTCCAGGGCAGACGCTCGCCTGCATGGTGGAGGTGGTACTCGACTTCACATCGGCCCTCGTCGTCGAGGACCTCGTAGCGGTGGATCTCGTCGCCGAACTCGTTGCGCCACCAGTCGGCAGGGAACCTGGTCCAGTACATGACATCACCTCCACGGGCGCCCCAGCGCCAGGATGCTCCAGTTCACAACAGCGCACTTGTGCTCGGCTTTGATCTCGTCTGCTCGACGGGCTTAACGCGCCGCCTCGAGCTTGTCGATCATGCTGATACCCCTACGCACTGCCGACGTCGCCATTTGGATACATATAGAGACCGTGCGACAACATCTGGTAACATTCAGTCTAGTAAAATTGCAGCAGCTTGCCCACTCGAATCTTGCGCTTTTTCATTCCTCACGGCTTGAAAGGCGGATCGCCGTTGATGCACTGCTGCAGCCTCGAGGTCTGGTGGTAGATCTGCTTGCGGGCGCGGTTCTGGCCCTTGGGCAAGATCATCTAATGTTATCCCGAGGAGGCACGACGGCGGCCCGCGGTTTTCGCGCTTCAGCGCCTTGATCCGCTAATGCTCGGAGGTTGTGGTGCCTTCACGGCGACCCGCCGGACCCCACTCCGCAGGGTTTCCGGCGTGAGGGCAATGGCGCCGATGGCCGCCCACTGCGAGGGGGAGTCGGCCTCGTGGTCGAAGACCATGCGAACCGCCCGCTGGCATACCTCGGGGGAGTATCGTTCTTATGTGCTCATGGCTCCATCCTCTCAAGGTTTGGAACCTCCGGGAATCCCGGTACGGTTCACGGCTTCATTGGAGAACGCGCGGGGTAGGGCGGTAGCGCGAAGCCAGACGTGCTTTTCAGGCGGTACCATTTGCCGCGTTGCTCTCTCTTGTAGTGGCGGTGCCAATCGGAAGGCCTTGCTGGTGATTTCCTCAGCAGGGCGTTCTTTTCGAGCTATTCTTAAAGGCGGTGCACGGTTCGCCGGGTGGCTCCGGTTTGGCCGCGCGGTCGTGCTGACAGGTCATCCGGTCGCTGGCGGCATCGGCCGCAGGGCCGGGTTTGAGCGCATTAACTGTAACGAAAAGAAGATTCTAACTTGGCGCTGGAGGCTACCGTGAAAAGCGCTACTCGCTTACCCCGAATCCTCAGCTCTGCGTTAGGCATAAATTAGCGATGATAGTATCCAGATTATAACTACAAAGGAAGAAAGTGAATGGCCACGCATATAGTTCTCGTGAACTTCACGGATCAAGGAGTTAAAAACGTCAAGACGTCGCCGGATCGTGTCGACTCTTTCGAAAAAATAGCCGGAGACCTTGGAGTAAAGGTTGAGAGCGCGCACTACACTACGGGACCTTTCGATATAATCCTGCTCTTGGACGGCGCCGACGAATCTGTAGCAACCGCTGTCCTGGGGGCGGGAACTACCGGTAATGTTCGTACGCAAGTTCTACGTGCATTTTCCGCTGACCAAATGCGAGAAATCGTAAGTGAGTTATCCTAGCTATTCATGTCGGAGGCGCCTGAGACGAATAAGGATCAGGTCGTGATAGCGAAGCGAGCCACCCCCTGCAAGGTGGTTTCGGCCAGGGTAATGCGACGAAAGTTGGCCATTCTGCCCCCTTCAATCGCGCAGAAAATCTTCGCTTGAATGTTCGAAGTGACCAGACAAGGGCAGTATTGAGAAGACTTGCCGGGGTGGAGGGACGATCTGCGCATCTGGCCCCTCAGCCGCCAGGCGTGATCGCGTCGTCGACCCGCACCCGGACATAGGAACCCGGCGCCTCCTCGATGGGGGGAAAGCGCCCGCCACCGGGCTCGCGGGCGGGCACCTGGCCGCCGGCATGGCGCTGGACCCAGCTGCGCCATGCCGGCCACCAGGAGCCCGGGTGGTGGGTGGCCGAGGCCAGCCAGCGCTCGGGATCCTTCGGCAGGTGGCCATAGGTTCGGTAGCCATACTTCGGCGAGCCGGCGGGGTTGATGACCCCCGCGATATGGCCGGAGCCGCCGAGCAGGAAGCGGGGTCGCCCGCCCAGCAGGTGCGCGCCGCGGTAACTGGACTGCCAGGGCGCGATGTGATCCTTCTCGGTCGCCACGAAGAACGTCGGGATGCGCACCTTGCCCAGATCGATGGCTTCCCCCGCCAGGGTGATGCCCCCGGGTTCGGCGAGGCGGTTCTCCAGGTACATGTTGCGCAGGTAGAAGCTCTGCATGCGCCGCGGCATGCGGGTGGAGTCGGAATTCCAGTAGAGCAGGTCGAAGGCCTGGGGCTCCCGGCCGAGCAGGTAGTTGTTGATCACGAAGCCCCAGATCAGGTCGGCGGACTGCAGCAGGTTGAAGGCGTTGGAGAGGTGCGTGCCCTCCAGGTAGCCGCGTTGTGCCATGTGCTGCTCGATATAGCGGATCTGCTCCTCGTCGATGAACACCTCCAGCGGCCCCACCTCGCTGAAGTCGAGCAGGGTGGTGAAGAAGGTGGCGCTGTGCACCCGCGCATCGCCCCGGGCGGCCTGATGCGCCAGGGTGCTGGCCAGCAGGGTGCCGCCGATGCAGTAGCCGATGGTGTTGAGCGTCTCCTCCCCGGTGACCTCCGCCACCACCTCCATGGCCTTGAGGGTGCCCTGGGTGAGGTAGTCGTCGAAGGCCACCTCGGCATAGCGTTCGTCCGGATTGACCCAGGCGATGACGAACACCGTCATGCCCTGTTCGACGGCCCAGCGGATGAAGGAGCGCTGCGGGGTCAGGTCCAGGATGTAGAACTTGTTGATCCAGGGCGGGACGATCAGCAGCGGCCGGCGGTCGACCTCCTCGGTGGCCGGCGCGTATTGAATGAGCTGCATCAGCTCGTTCTGGTAGATGACCTTGCCCGGGGTCACCGCGATGTTCTTGCCCAGCTCCAGCCCGGCCGAATCGCTCTGCTTGATGCGCAGCAACCCCTCGCCCCGGGCCAGGTCCTCCATCAGGTTGGCCATGCCCTGCAGCAGGTTGGCGCCGCCGGTGCGCACCGTGGCCTCGATCACCTCCGGGTTGGTGGTGGCGAAGTTGCTGGGGGCGAGGGCGTCCATCAGCTGGCGGGCATAGAACTCGACCTTCACCCGCTCGTCGTGGTCCAGCTCCTCGGTGACCTCGTGCACCCCCTTCAACCACTGCTCGGCGGTCAGCTGGTAGGCCTGGCGGAGCATGTCGAAGAAGAGGTTCTCCTCCCAGCCCTTGCCCTTGAAGCGCCTGTCTCGCGGGGCGGGCTCGAGCGCCGGTGACGGCGCCTCGCCGAACAGGCGCTGGGTGGTGTTCTGCCACAGCGTCGTGTAGCCCTGCCACAGCTGCTGCTGGACCTCCAGGGCGCGATGCGGCTGCAGCAGGAACTGCTGGCCCAGGCGGGTCATGGCCTTGGCCGCGACTGCCGGGTCGGGCAGGGTGAAGTGGTCCCCGCGCGCCTGGCGCTCGAGCCAGCCCTGCCAGGCCCGGGACGACCCGGTCGACAATCGCGCGAGGGTCTCGGCATAGCGCTGCGCCAGCTCGTCGGCTGGCGTCTCATGGGGTGGTGTCGCCTGATCGCCTGATTTCGCTGACGACGGTTTCTGGTCATTCATCGCCTTGCCCCTTGGTGAGTGCTGCTCGAAAGCTGAGTCGTCCGGATTATGGCCGGCAGCAGACCGACGAGCCGGGGCCGATGCACTGCCGCCACCTACTGTTTCAGTATCGTAGGGGCTGGGTGAGACGCAACCGTCGCGCCCTGGCTGGGGTGGGGGGCCTTCATCGGGCCCCGGGTGGCGGGCCGTTGGGCCGCCACCCGGCTACGCTTGTGGTAGGGGCAAGGAGTCTTCCAGGAGGCGAACGTGGACGAGGACCTGGCCAGGATGACCCGCGAGGAGCTGCTGGACGAGGTCAAAAAGCTGCGGCAGGCGATCCGCGAGCATCGCGACTGCAGCGGGCACGACCTCTGCTGGCATCACCCGGCGCTCTGGCGCCTGCTGCCCGAGCAGACGGATCCGCTGCCGGTGGTGCCGGAATGGCCGGCGTTCATGCGGGGCTGCATCAAGTATCGTGAATCCCTGGACGAGCAGGCGCCCGACGCCCCGCGCTCTGACGAGCCCTATCGGGAGTGATCGCCAGAGAGGGACGTCATCCATACCCGCCGGACGGGGAGGAGGTCACCATGCTCGGCGCCATCGCCGGCGATATCATCGGCTCGGTGCACGAAGGGGCGGGCACCAAGCACCGGGACTTTCCGCTGTTCACGCCGTACAGCACCTTCACCGACGACAGCGTGCTCTGCGTGGCGGTGGCCGAGGTGCTGCTGCACGGCGGGGATTTCGTCGATGCCTACCACGACTATTCTGAGGGTGGCCGCACCTCTGGGGCGTCGATAAGGCGGAGAGTGGCGTGACGGCGGGAACTCCCTCGTTGCCTGTTGCGTCCCTGTGGTCGCCGGGGCTCCCGGCGCATCGCAACCGGACCCGAGAACGCAGGGGGATGTCATGATCATTGCACGCTGGTATTGCCAGGCCCGCTTCGGGCACAAGCAGGAACTGATCGAGAAGACCCGGGAGTGGTGGTCGACCATCGGACGCGAGATCGGCCAGACCGACTACACCATCACCACCGGCAGCGTGGGCGCCGCCGAGTCGGCGGTCGCCGTGGACCTGCGGGTGGCGGACATGGCCACGCTGAATGCCCAGTGGGACAAGCTCGCCGAGCGCGCCGATCACCGGGAGTGGGGCAAGGCGATCGAGCCCCTCGTGGTGAGCGGCTCCACCCGTTGGGAGATCTATCGCGTGGTGGAGTGAGCCCCACCCCGATGAGAGGGATCAGGCGGTGGACGGGATGGCCAGCCGCCGGACCTCCACATGGGAGAGCCAGGGCAGATCGCGGGCGCCGGCCTCCAGCTCGGTCACCACGGCCTGGCTCTCCAGGGGAGCCTGCTCGTCCAGGCAGGCCACCACCGTCACCGCGCCGTCCAGGTAGTGCAGTTCCAGGTCACGTAGCCAGGGCCAGGCGGCCAGGGGCGACCAGCGCGCGGCGAGGGCCGCTTCCACCTCGGGGCGCAGCGGCAGCCCGGGGAAGCGACTGGGATCCCCTTCGCCGGCGTCGTCCTCCGGATCGATGTGGAAGGTCAGGTCGGTGAGGGCGGGATAGGCGCGGCGCAGCCGGCGGCTCACCTCGTTGCCGATCTCGTGGCCCTCCGAGACGCTGATGCGCGGTGACACCACCACATGGAGGTCGACCATGGTGCGACCGGCCGACTGGCGGGTCCTCAGGTCGTGGACGCCCTCCACCCCCGGCACGCCCAGCGCCAACTCGCGCATCGCCTCCTGCTGCGGCACCGGCAGGGCGGTATCCACCAGCTCCCGGCCCGACTCCCACAGCAGGTCCCAGCCCACCTTGCCGACCAGCAGCCCCACGATCACCGCGGCCACCGTATCCAGCCAGCCATGGCCGAGCTGGGTGCCGACCAGGGCCACCAGCACCACCGCGGTGGAGAGCACGTCGGAGCGGGAGTGCCAGGCGTTGGCCTCGAGCAGCCGCGACCGGCAGCGGCGTGCCACGCGCATGGTCAGGTGGAAGAGGGCCTCCTTGGCCAGCAGGCTGACCAGGGCCAGCAGCATGGCCCAGTAGCCGGGGGGCGGGATCTCGGCCGCCGAGAGGAGCCGCTCCACGCTGGACCAGGCGATGGCCCCGGCCACGAAGATCAGCACGCTGCCCAGGAAGAGCGTGGCCAGGGTCTCGATGCGGCCGTGGCCGTAGGGGTGGTCGTGGTCCGGGCCCTGGCTGCCGTAGTGGGTGGCCGCCAGCACGAAGCCGTCGGTGATCAGGTCCGCGAAGGAGTGGATGCCGTCGGCGATCAGCGCCGCTGAGCCGACCAGCACCCCGCCGATGACCTTGGCCAGGCCGACGATGGCGTCGACCCAGATGGCCAGCAGGGTGATGCGTCGACTGTCACGGGTCTTCTGGTGGTTGCTGATCTCGGGGACGTTGCTCTGCATGATCGTGGACCAGGCCTCGGGCGACGCGGTCGGCGGGCGCGGGTCGCCTTCCTGTTGTCGATATACTGCAACGCAAAAGGGTACCGAAAAGGTACTCTTTTGTGCAACGGGCCAGGGTTGATGTCGCGGATGTCCTGAGCCACTGTGCCAGGTTCCCAATCCCTGAAGTTGAAGTCGTGGAGGAGCCAGCATGACGTCCACCGTACTGATCACCGGCGCCAACCGCGGCGTCGGCCTCGCCCTGGCAAGCCACTACCGAAATGCCGGCCGGGAGGTGATCGGCGTCTGTCGTGGCAGCGGCGATGATACCGCCGAGCTTCGCCAGGTCGCCACCCGGGTCATCGAGGGCATCGACGTGACCCGCGCCGAGGACGTCGCGCGCCTCGCCGCGGAGCTCGAGGGCCAGCGCCTCGACCTGCTGATCAACAACGCCGGCCTGCTCAAGGACGAGCGCCTGGGCGAGATCGACTTCGATTCGATCCGCGCGCAGATGGAGGTCAACGCCTATGCGCCGCTGCGCGTCACCGAGGCGCTGCTCGGCTGCCTGGGGGAGGGCAGCAAGGTGGCCAACGTCTCCAGCCGCATGGGCTCCATCGCCGACAACGACTCCGGCGGCCGCTACGGCTATCGCGCCTCCAAGGCGGCGCTCAACGCCTTCGGCAGGTCCCTGGCCATGGACCTGGCGCCCCGCGGCATCGCCGTGATCCAGCTCCACCCGGGCTATGTGCAGACCCGCATGGTCAACTTCGGTGGCCTGATCCCTCCCGAGGAGGCGGCCGAGGGCATCGCCGAGCGCATCGAGGCGCTGACCCTGGAGACCACCGGCAGTTTCTGGCACAGCAACGGCGAGCCGCTGCCCTGGTAGTCCCCGGGTAGCGCTATGCTGAAGGCGAACGAGGCGCCCTCCCTCTCGCGAGCCAAGGAGACCATCCATGCTGGAATTCATCCCCCACCCGGCGGGCCATGTCGTGGCGATGCGTGTCGGCGGAATCGTCACGGCGCAGGAGCTGCAGCGCGCCATCGACGCCATCGAGGCCGCCAAGCGGGATCATCCGGTGATCAGCCTGGTGGCGGAACTCGACGACCTGCGCTGGATGACGCTGACCGCCCTGCTCAAGGATGTCGGATACGGCCTGACCCAGCTCGGCGACCTCGACCGCTACCACCGGGCCGCCGTGATCACCGACAAGGAGTGGCTCAAGCATATCGCCCACCTGGAGGACCGACTGTTCAGGGCCCTGGAGATTCGCACCTTCTCCACCCGCGAGCACGCTGCCGCCATGGCGTGGGTCGGCGAACTGCCCAAAGGCGCCCACGAAGACCCCGAGGAGGATGGCTATCACGGGGCGTGATAGCGTATGGAGGTTCACTCAACTGGCGGGCAGCCCATGTCTCCTGAAAGTGCGCTTCTCTACCTCGTAGCCATCTTCGTCTTCGCCGTGACCCCGGGCCCCGGGGTCTTTGCCCTGCTGGCCCGGGGCGTGGCATCCGGTGCGCGCGCCTGCGTGCCCCTGGCCCTGGGCATGACCCTGAGCGACCTGATCTACCTGCTGCTGGCCTTTTACGGCCTGGCGGCCATCGCCGAGAACTGGGGCGAGGCCTTTACGGTGATCCGCTACCTGGGCGCCGCCTACCTGCTCTACCTGGGCTGGAAGATGTGGACCGCTCCGGTGGAGGCCGAGCCTCGGGCTCCCGAGCAGCGGCCGGTCGACGCCATGAAGGGCTTCCTGCAGGGCTTTCTGATCTCGGCCTCCAACCCCAAGGTGATCCTCTTCTACATCGCCTTCCTGCCCACCTTTATCGACCTCACCGTTCTGGATGGCCGTGCTATGGGGCTGGTGGTCGGCCTCACGTTCGTCGGGCTGATGTCGGGCCTGATGCTGGTGGCCTCCGGTGCCTCCAGCGCCCGCCGCTTCCTGCAGACCGAGCGCGCCATGAAGGGCGCCAACCGCTCCGCGGGCTCGCTGATGGCCGCCGCCGGTGCCTTCCTTATCGCCAAGGGGTAAGGGCGGCATGAAATGGGTGCTTCGTCACTTCATGCGGATTTGGCCTGATCGAGCAGGCGACCCACACGGCGTTATTCTGCACCTGCCGCTGTGAGCCTGGTTCCACTTGCCCGGCGGTGCGAGAGAGCCGAGACTCTGCGAAGCGAATTTCAAAGAGGTCCAGCCATGCCCCGCACCACTCTGACGCTGCTATTCCTGCTGCTGTTTACCGGCTCGGTGCTGGCGTCCACGACACATCACTCTCCCTCTCCCTATGCTGGTTTCGAGGATCGAGCGATCAAGAGCCTCTCGGAGGATGACATCGAGGAACTGCGCCGTGGCGGCGGTTGGGGGCTGGCGTTGCCGGCGGAGCTCAACGGTGTGCCGGGACCGGCGCATCTGCTGGAGTTAAGAAACGAGATTCCCCTGGAAGTGGAGCAGGTCGCAGCGATCGAGTCGCTCTTCAGGGTGATGCGCGAGGAGGCGATTCCCGCCGGCGAGCGCCTGATCGAGGCAGAGCGCGCCATCGAACAGGCCTTCGCGGAGCGACGCCTCGACGAAGCGCGCCTCCAGGAGCTGTTGCAAGACGCCGAGGCGGCCCGCACCGAATTGCGCTTCGTGCATCTCGCCCGGCATCTCGACACCCTGGAAATCCTGACGGACGATCAGGTGGCGCGTTACAACCAGCTGCGGGGCTATGCCGATACTCAGTCCGATCCCTGTGACGGCGTGCCTGAGGGTCACGACCCGGGGCTCCACCGCCAACACATGGGCTGTGGCTGATGTGCGACGCGGCAGGCCACGACCTTGCCCCGCGCCTGCGAGAGCTGCTGGATGGCCTGTCCGAGGCGGTGCCGATCACCTACCAGCAGGCCGTTGAGGCGCTGGGCCTCGCTGGCGTCAGGGTGGCCCTGAAGCATCAGAATACGTCGACTCATCTCTCCTCAGAGGCGGGAACGGTCCATTACGATGATTCCCCCTCCTCCATGACTTCCTCGATCCACTCCAGCCAGGTCTCGGTCAGGCGCTGGCCGAGGCGCAGCGTATGCAAGGGGGCGCGCTGGGCGGGCGTCAGGGCCTGGGGATCGGCGAACGACGCCCGTTCGATGGCGGCGTAGGTTTCCAGGCGCTCCCTGAGCTGCTCGCGCAGGGCGGCGAGCTCCTGTCGCCGGGCATCGGCGGGCCAGTGCTCCCAGGCGAAGAACTTGGCAAACAGCGGCTGACGCACCGGGCTGGCGGCCAGGGGCTCGGCCAGCCAGGTCTCCAGGACCTCTCGGCCAGCCGCGGTGAGGTGGTAGACCTTGCGGTCGGGGCGCTCGGCCTGGGGCACCGTCTCGCAGGTCAGCAGCCCATCGCCACGCATGCGGTCGAGCTCCCGGTAGAGCTGCTGGTGGCCGGCCTGCCAGACGTGGGCCAGGCCGGCCTTGAAGCGCTGCAGGATGTCGTAGCCGGTGCCGGGCCGCTGGGTCGCCACCCAGCTGGGCCTGTGGTGAAGGGCAAGGCATCTTCCGGGAGGCGAAAGCCGCCGACCACCACGGCGGCGTGTCGCTCGGCTACAGCCCTCCCCACCATGGTCGGCTCGCCTTGCAGCGCACAATTCGCCATGCTGGGGCTTCACGCCGCCCGGAGTCCGCCCATGAAGCTCTCGCCCGCCTATCGCCTCGCCGCCACCGTGCTGCACGGCTTCGACGAGTACCGCTCGCGTTTCAAGCAGATCACCTCCGATGCGAGCCGGCGCTTCTGCGAGGCGGCCTGGCGTGAAGCGCAACAGGCGTCGGCGGAGCGCATCAACCTCTACGAGGAGAAGGTCAACGAGACCCGCGACCGGCTGCAACGCACCTTCGATGACGATGTCCTCATCCACTGCGAGCGCTGGCGCGAGGCCAAGCGCCACTACGCCGAGCTGATCAGTCAGCGGCTCGACTACGAACTGGCCGAGACCTTCTTCAACTCGATGTTCTGCTCGCTCTTCCACCACCGGCATATCCGCAACGACTGGATGTTCGTCTACAGCTCCCGGGAGGATGCGGCGCATCACTCCGGGATCGACCTGTGCCGCCGCCATGCGGTGTCCGGCGACTGGGAGGGAGCGCTGCGCTGGTCCCTGGCCGAGGCGCCCTTCCAGACGCCCTTCGTCGACATGGAGCGGGATGTCCGGCTGGGGGGCGATTTCCTGCGCGGCCACCTGCCGGCGGCGATCCGCATGGCCGAGGATGCCGAGGTGGAGCTGCTCAAGAGCGTCTTCTATCGCAACAAGGGGGCCTACCTGGTGGGCCGTATCCGCGGCGGGGGCGAGCAGGTGCCGCTGGTTCTGCCGGTGCTCCACGACGAGGGCCAGGGCCTGCATCTGGATACGGTGATCATCGAGCCCGACGAGATCTCGATCATCTTCTCCTTCACCCGCGCCTACTTCCAGGTCGAGGTCCAGGTGCCGGGCGAGTTCGTCGACTACCTGCAGCAGCTGATGCCGGGCAAGCCCGAGGGCGAACTCTATGCCGCCATCGGCTTCTTCAAGCACGGCAAGACCGAGTTCTTCCGGGCCCTGAATCGCCATGTGGCGAAGCGCGAGGACCAGTTCATCATCGCACCCGGGGTACGCGGCATGGTGATGGCGGTGTTCGTGCTGCCGTCGTATCGCACCGTGTTCAAGATCATCAAGGACCGTTTCGACCCCACCAAGGAGATGAGTCGCGAGAACGTCCGCGAGAAGTACCGCCTGGTCAAGCGGCATGACCGGGTGGGGCGCATGGCCGATACCCAGGAGTTCTCCCACTTCATCACCCGCCGCGACCATTACGATCCCGAGTGCCTGGCTCACCTGCTGGAGGTGGCCCCCTCCTCGGTCTACCTCAAGGGCGACAAGGTGATCATCAAGCACTGCTACACCGAGCGCATGATGACGCCGCTGAACCTCTACCTGGAGCAGTGCGACGAGGCCGAGACCCGCGCGGTGCTCAAGGACTACGGCAACGCCATCAAGCAGATGGCGGCAGCCAACATCTTCCCCGGCGACATGCTGCTGAAGAACTTCGGGGTGACCCGCCATGGGCGGGTGATCTTCTACGACTACGACGAGATCTGCTATCTCACCGAGTGCAACTTCCGGCACATCCCCGAGCCCCTGTATCCCGAGCAGGAGCTGGCGGACGAGCCTTGGTACTCCGTCGGCCCCAATGATATTTTCCCCGAGGAGTTCGGGCCCTTCCTGTTCGCCGACATCCGGCTGCGCAAGCTCTTCTACCAGCTCCACCCGGAGCTCTTCGATGCCGACTACTGGAAGGGGCTGCAGCAGGCCATCCTCGACGGGCGGGTGATCGACGTCTACCCCTATCGCAACAAGCAGCGCTTCGCCGGCAGCGACGGCAATGGCCTGGTCTACTGAGCGCAAGCCACGAGACGACAATGGCAGGAATCTCCATGGGTGAGCCGCATCGCCCCCACCTGGTGGTGCTGACCGGCGCCGGCATCAGCGCCGAGAGCGGTATCCAGACCTTCCGCGCCAGCGACGGCCTGTGGGCCGACCATCCCATCGAGGAGGTCGCCACCCCCGAGGCCTGGCGGCGCGACCCCGAGCGGGTGCTGCGCTTCTACGACCAGCGCCGCGACCAGGTACGTCGGGCTCGGCCGAACGCGGCCCACAAGGCGCTGGCGGCACTGGAGAAGCGGGGCTTCCGGGTCAGCATCATCACCCAGAACATCGATGACCTGCACGAGCGCGCCGGCTCGCGCAACGTGCTGCACCTGCACGGCGAAATCCTCAAGGCGCGCTCGACGGTCGACCCGCGCATGCACTACCCGCTGCCCCGCGGCGGCATCGCCGTGGGCGACCTGTGCGACAAGGGCAGCCAGCTGCGCCCCGATGTCGTCTGGTTCGGCGAGGCCGTGCCGCACTTCGCGGATGCCTGCGAGATCGTCGGTGAGGCGGACCTGCTGCTGGTGGTGGGGACCTCGCTGGCGGTGATGCCGGCCGCCTCACTGCTTGATCAGGCGCCGTTCGATGCTCCCTGCGTGCTGGTCGACCCCGAGGCCCATGTCCTGGCGCCACCCGGCGTCACCCGGCTCAACCAGTTCGCCGGCAAGGGAGTGCCGGCCCTGGTGCGCCACTGGCAGCGCGAGGGGCGGCTGTGGGTACCGGAGACCCTGCTGGACTGATTCTTCCGGCACGGGTCCGCGTGCTAGAATGTGCCCCCCTTGCTGCCACCTTGCCGAGCCATGTCGTACGACGCATCGAATCGCCCCCCCGGCCGGGACCCCGAAGCCGCGCCTTCCACCGGCACCGCGATCTCCCGTGATCCCGCGACGGGGCATGTCCGCCCTCCGCGGCGCGAATTCAAGGCCCGCGGCAGCTTCGTGGTGCGCTGCAAGGGGTGCAACCTGCCCGAGCTCAACTGCCTCTGCCCCTACCGGGTCGAGGCGGAAAGCGTAGCCAGGGTATGGCTGCTGACGCACCCTCTGGAGCACCACAAGCCGACCAATACCGGGCGCCTGATCCGCGACGTGTTGCCCGATACCGAGGTCTTCACCTGGTACCGCACGGTGCCGGACGAGCGATTGCTGGCACGGCTCGAGGACGCACGCTTCGCCCCCTTCGTCATCTTCCCGGACGATCAGCCGGACTATGCCGACCGGGTGGTGGACATCGAGGCGGTGGCGGGAGCGAAGCGCCGGGGGCGAATCCCGGTCTTCATTCTCCTCGACGGTACCTGGCGCCAGGCGCGGCGCATCTTCCGCAAGAGCCCCTACCTCGACCGGCTGCCGGTGCTGCCCCTGGCCACCGATCGCCTGACCCGCTACCGGCTGCGCAAGCCGGCATCCGCCGCCCACCTCTGTACCGCCGAGGTGGCCGCCGAGCTGCTGCGACAGAGCGGTGACGTCGTCGCCGCCGAGACCCTCGACGACTACTTCGACGCCTTCAACGACAGCTACGCCGCCAGCCGGCGCTTCGAGAAGCTCGAGACGCCGACGGCGGCGATGCAGCGCCTGTTGGAAAGAACCGTTCGGTAAGTGGTCGGCTCGTGCCTCCGCTGGCGCGAACGTCGGGTCGCGCGCCGGGCGGCCACGGCCTCACTCCTGGTGCTTGCCAAGGATCCAGTCGACCAGCTGCTCGGCTTCTTCCTCGCTCACCTCGGCACGCTCATGGGGCTCTGGCATGACCGCTGACCCCCAATGTTTCTCGCCCCCCATCATCACGACATCGATCAGGTATTCCCGCATCTCGGTTCCCGAGTATTTCGCGGCGATACTCGTGAAGCCTGGTGCCCTCGGCGTGTCATCTTCCCGCGCGTGGCAGCTCAGGCACTGTTTCTCCTCCGCCAGCTGCCGCATGTCCTCGGGTTCTGCAGAGGCAGACGAAGCTCCCAGGAACAGGAAGCTGAGCGTCAAGGATAGGATGGCCGTTTTCATGTGATTGTCCCCCGTGTTCATCCGGATGCTCGCTATGGAAGGTGGTCTGATCGAGGCTGCAACAGCGGTGCCCACGGGGTCGCCGTCACACTGTCTTGAACATAGGTCAGCTGGCCATGAGCCGGGGGCTGCTTTCTCTCATACTCGTTCCCGACCACGCCCTGCTTGCGAAGCGGCGTGATACGCCTCCCTCCTGATGCGACTTCATCGGCCGCCTGTTCCGTGAAGCTCGGGGTGGCAGTGCCTCTGGTTTACCAGATGGCACTGCCCTCATGCCAAGATATGCCCTCCCATCCGAAATTCCCCGGAAGCATTGCCCTGATTGCATGCCCTCGTCGGGCTCTTGCGTAGAAAAAATATCTATATATAACAGGTATTTAAGATAATGCTCGCTTCCGTTTTCCTGCCGGCGGACTGAAACGGGTTGACAGTGAGCGGACGGGTGGCTAGCTTGAATCCCATAACTGGTTAACCAGATATCTGGTTAACCAAGGGCTGTATATCCGGAAACGCATGGTACCGCGCATGGAAAAGTCGAACCTGTTCAAGGCCGTACGGACACCGGACCTATCCGATCTGGTCGCTCGCCAGATTCGGACGCTGGTGGTGGACGGGAAACTGCTTCCCGGGGAGAAGTTGCCGTCGGAGAGGGAGCTTGCAAGCCGTTTCGAAGTGGGACGGGGCTATGTGCGTAGCGCAATCCAGAAACTGGAGTTCTATGGCCTCGTCAAGACCTACCCGCAGCGGGGGACCATCGTCGAGGGGGTCAGCAATGTGGGCCTGCGCCGTCTATGCAGCGACATGCTGGGGCTGGAAGAGATGCCGTTGGCGGTGGTGAGTGAGCTGCGCAAGATTCTCGAGGTCAATGCCGCTCGCCTGGCGGCGCAACGGGCGAGCCCGGAAGACACCGCAAGAATACGGCGAGCATGGCAGGCCCATGGCCAGAAAGTCGAAGCCGGCGGTCCCGCGATGAGTGAAGACTCGGCTTTTCACAATGCCATTGCAAAGGCCTCGGGCAACCCGATGCTGGCAGCCTTCATACAGATACTTTCCGAAGAGATCATCAACCTGACAATCGACTATGACGCTTGCCGTGATAGTCGTCCCGTCGAGGCAATGAAAGAGCACGAAGCAGTACTGCTGGCGATAGAAGCTGGTGATATTGCTGCTGCAGGGCAAGCCATGACCAGACACCTGACTTCATCGGACCAGCAGTATGGCTTTGAGTCGGCAGGTGCCGAGGAGGAGGCCAAGGTGACTGTGGCAGGCCTTGGAGTGCAGCTGCAAGGAAGCGAGTGACAGGCAGGAGAATAACGACAAATTCGGTGCGGACAAAGCCCGCGACTGTAAAGCAGAAAAGCTAGAGGAAAACAATCATGCGACAGAAGAATGCCGTGCTGGCAACAACCGTGGCCGCAACTCTTTTCACCATGGGCGCTGCTCATGCCAGTGCCACGGAAATCCGCTTGGCGCACACCCAGGCTGCAGACCTGGCATCGGAAATCCATACAGCGTCATGGATCTTCAAGAACTACGTCAACGATTTCTCGAATGACCTCAATGTAAGGGTGTACGCAGATAATGCCCTTGGTGAAGAACGGGAAGTATACGAGGGGATGCAGCTGGGGTCTGGCGCCACTTGCATGATAAGTGGCACGGCTATCCTGAGTAACTTCACGGATAGAATCGCGGTACTGGATCTTCCGTTCCTTTGGAAAGATTATGACCATGTGGCTCGGGTGCTGGATGGCGAAGTAGGCCAGGAGATCGCGGCAGACCTGGAAGATTCCGGGCTCAAGGTTCTGGGCTACCTCAATAGCTGGGGATACCGGAATGTCTACACGGCAGATACCGAAGTCACTTCACCTGACGATCTTCAGGGGTTGAGTCTGCGCACGATTCCAACCCCGGTCTACGAGTCTGCCATCGAGCTGATGGGCGCCAATCCCGTGCCCATGGACTTCGGTGAGGTTTATACTTCAATGCAGACCGGAGTGCTGGACGGATACGAGCACGGAGCGTCCGTCACCAAGGCTCAGGGGTACTACGAGGTGGCCAATTATGCAGCAATCACGGAGCACCTCTTCGGTCCCCTGGTCTTCGCTTGCTCCCAGTCCCAGTGGGAGG
>NZ_JBMHFZ010000018.1:0-105483 GCF_049166755.1 Halomonas terrestris
GGAAAAAAGGCGGCGGGGATGTCCCCGCCGCCAACCACCGATCGTTGCCGATCGAGAGAGTGCTCGCCAGTCAGTCCGACACGACCTCAGATCTCGAAGCCCAGGCCGAAGTCCTCGGCGCTGATCGCCATCAGCGGCTCGGCGCCGGCCTCGATGGCCTGCTTGTGGGCGCGGGTGCGCGGCAGCAGGCGCTGGTAGAAGAAGCGCGCGGTGTCCAGCTTGGCCCGGTAGAAGGCGGCCTCACCGGTGCCCTCGGCCAGCACGGTGCGGGCCTGCTTCGCCGCACGGGCGAACAGGTAGGCGAGGGTCACATAGCCGGCGTACATCAGGTAGTCGACGCTGGCCGCGCCCACCTCCTCGCGGTCGGTCATGGCCTTCATGCCGATGCCCATGGTCAGCTCGCCCCACTCGGCGTTGAGCTTGGCCAGGGGGCGCACGAACTCGGCCAGCTCGCCGTTGCCCTCCTCGGCCTGGCAGAACTTGTGGATCTCCCTGGTGAAGACCTTGAGGCTCTCACCCTGGCTCATCAGCACCTTGCGGCCCAGCAGGTCGAGGGCCTGGATGCCGGTGGTGCCCTCGTAGAGTCGGGTGATGCGAGCGTCGCGCACCAGCTGCTCCATGCCCCACTCCTGGATGAAGCCGTGGCCACCGAAGACCTGGACGCCCTCGTTGGTCGCCTCGAAGCCCACCTCGGTGAGGAACGCCTTGACGATGGGGGTCAGCAGGCCCAGCAGGGTCTCGGCGCGTTCCTTCTCGGCGGCGTCACTGCCGTGCTCGACGATATCGATCATCTGGGCGGTGTAGAGGGTCAGCATCCGGCCGCCCTCGGCGAAGGCCTTCTGGGTCAGCAGCATGCGGCGCACGTCCGGGTGGACGATGATCGGGTCGGCGGCCTTCTCCGGCGCCCTGGGGCCGGAGAGCGCGCGCATCTGCAGGCGGTCGCGGGCATAGGCCAGGGCGTTCTGGAAGCTCGCCTCGGTGAGGCCCAGGCCCTGGATACCGACGCCGATGCGGGCGGCGTTCATCATGGTGAACATGCAGGCCAGGCCCTTGTTGGGCGCGCCCACCAGGAAGCCTTTCGCCGCGTCGAAGTTCATCACGCAGGTGGCGTTGCCGTGGATGCCCATCTTGTGCTCGAGCGACCCGCAGGAAACGCCGTTGCGCTCGCCCGGGTTGCCGTCGGCATCGGGCAGGTGCTCATTCGGTAAGAACTTCGGCACCACGAACAGCGAGATGCCTTTCGAGCCCTCGGGGGCGTCGGGCAGCTTGGCCAGCACCAGGTGGACGATGTTCTCGGCCAGGTCGTGCTCGCCGGCAGAGATGAATATCTTCGTCCCCGTGACCGCATAGCTGCCGTCGTCATCGGGCACCGCGCGGGTCTTGATCAGGCCCAGGTCGGTGCCGCAGTGGGGCTCGGTGAGGCACATGGTGCCGGTCCAGGTGCCTTCGACCAGCCTGGTCAGGTAGGTGGCCTGCTGCTCCTCGGTGCCGTGGTGGCGCAGGGCGTCGGCGGCGCCGTGGGAGAGCCCCGGGTACATGCCCCAGGCCAGGTTGGTGGAGCAGACCATCTCGTTGAGCACCATGGCCAGCGAGTGCGGCAGCCCCTGGCCGCCGTGGGCGGGGTCGGCGGCGAGGCTCGGCCAGCCGCCCTCCACGTACTGGGCGTAGGCCTCCTTGAAGCCCTTGGGTGCCTTCACCTCGCCGCCCTCCAGCAGGCAGCCCTCGCGGTCGCCGCTCTGGTTCAGCGGCAGCAGCACCTCGCGGGCGAAGCGCGCGCCCTCCTCGAGTATCGCCGCCACCACGTCGGGGCTGGCCTCCTCGCCGCCGGGCAGGCGGGCGTAGTGGGCCGGGTAGTCCAGCATCTCGTCCATCACGAAGCGGATATCGCGCAGGGGGGCCTGATAGTCGGGCATCTCGATCTCTCCCAGAAAAGGTCGCCTGAAGTCGGGCGCAGGAAGGCGGCGGCGGCCGCTTTCAAACATGTGTTTGAAATTACGCGCGAGAGAACAAGGAGTCAAGCGTTCGTTTTAAAGCTGGAAGCTGGACAGCAACATCAGCTTCTAGTCTCGATGGAAAACACCCCCGCAGGTTGGCTACGAGGGTGTTTCTTCTTCAGGCTTCGCGCTTATAGCTTACAGCTCCCGGCGAAGCCGGGTCATTGCATGCGGATACCGCCGTCGAGGCGGATCACCTCGCCGTTGAGCATGGGGTTGGTGATGATCTGCTCGGCCAGGCGGGCGAACTCGTCGGGCTTGCCGAGCCGCTTGGGGAAGGGCACGGCGGCGGCCAGGGCCTGGGCGGCCTCGTCGGGGATCTCGCTCATCATGGGGGTCTCGAAGACTCCGGGGGCGATGGCCATCACCCGCACGCCGTGACGCGAGAGCTCCCGGGCCGCGGGCAGGCTCATGCCCACCACGCCGGCCTTGGAGGCGCTGTAGGCGCACTGCCCCACCTGGCCGTCCATGGCGGCGATGGAGGCGGTGTTGATGATCACCCCGCGCTCGCCGTCCTCGCCCGGCGCACGCTTCGCCATGGCCGCGGCGGCCAGGCGCATCACGTTGAAGGTGCCCACCAGGTTGATGTTGATGGTGCGCATGTAGGCGTCGAGGTCGGCGGGGTTGCCCTCGCGGTCGACCAGCTTGGCCACGCTGACCACGCCGGCGCAGTGCACGACGCCGGCCAGGCCACGGCCATCGCTGAGCGCGACGGCGGCGTCCACCGCCGCCTGGATGTCGTCACCCGAGGTGACGTCGCCGCGCACCGCCCGGGCGGCGTCGCCCAGGCGCTCGGCGTGGGCCTGGACGGCATCGTTCAGGTCGCAGAGCACGACCCGGCCGCCGGCGGCGACCAGCCGCTCGGCGGTGGCCGCCCCCAGCCCGGAGGCGGCGCCGGTGATCAGAAAGGTATTGTCCTTGACGTGCATATCGGGGTCCTTGGGTTACTTGGCCGGCGCCGCGTCGGCCTTGTCGACGGCATCGGCGCGCAGCTTGAAGCGCTGGATCTTGCCGCTCGGGGTCTTGGGCAGCTCCTCGACGAATTCGATCACCCGCGGGAAGGCGTGGGTGGAGAGCCGCTCGCGCACCTGCTTGCGGATCTCGTCGGCCAGCTGCTCGCTTGCCTCGAAGCCCTCGCGCAGCACCACGTAGGACTTGATGATCTCGCCGCGGATCTCGTCAGGCTGGCCCACGGCAGCGGATTCCGCCACCGCCGGATGGGTCATCACGCTGTTCTCCACGTCGGTGGGTCCCACCCGGTAGCCGGCGGTGGTGATGATATCGTCGTCGCGGCCGGCGAACTGGAAGGTACCGTCCTCGTTGCGGATCACCACGTCGCCGGTCAGGTAGTAACCCTCGGCGAAGGGGTGCTTCTCCTGCCAGGTGTAGCCGGCGAAGAAGTGCGCCGGGGAGTTCTCGATGTCCACTGCCAGCACGCCCGGCTCGCCCGCGGGCAGCTCGTTGTACTCGGCGTCGAGGATCGCCAGGCGGTAGCCGGGCATCGGCACGCCCATGGCGCCGACATGCTTGGGATGGTCCAGGGCATGGTGGTTGTTGCAGGTCATGCCGGTCTCGGTCTGGCCGTAGTGGTCCATGACCGGGCAGCCCAGGGCGCGCTCCACCCAGGTCACCACCTCGGTGTTGAGCGGCTCGCCGGCGGAGCTCGCCGCGCGCAGCTCCAGGGTCCGGTGGGCGTCGTCGAACAGGCCGGAGGCCTTCATCAGCCGGTAGGCCGTGGGGGCGGCGGCGAAGTTGGTGATGCGGTGTCGCGTCATGAAGTCAAGCGCGCCCTCGGCGGAAAAGCCCGCCTCGCAGAAGTGGGTGGTGACGCCCAGCAGCAGCGGTCCGGCGATGGCGTAGTAGAGGCCATAGGCCCAGCCCGGGTCGGCCATGTTCCAGAAGCGGTCGGTGTCGCGCAGGTCGACGGCCAGCTCCATGTAGAGGGCGAAGGCGGGCATGGCGGCCAGCGGCACCGCCACCCCCTTGGGCTTGCCCACGGTGCCGGAGGTGAACATCTGCAGGAAGGGCGCGTCGCGACCCAGCCGCGGCGGGTTCGAGGCGATCGGCGAGTGGGCCAGCGCATCGCGCCAGTCAAGGTCGTCGCCGTGATCGGCGTCCGGGCCGCCCACCGCCAGCACCGGCGGGCACTGGGAGAGGCCGTCGAACTTGAAGCGGTTGGCGTGATCGGTGATCACCAGCCGGGTGTCGGCGCGGCCCAGGCGGTAGTCCACGGCGTCCGGGCCGAAGGCGGTGAACAGCGGCTGGTAGACCGCGCCGATGCGCCAGGTGGCCAGCACCGCCACCAGCAGCTGGGGCGAGCGCGGCAGCATGCAGGCGATGCGGTCGCCCACGCCCAGGCCGCGCTCGGCGAACCATCCGGCGAGCTTCGCGCTCTGGGCCTCGAGCTCGGCGTAGGTCAGGGTATTGACGTTGCCCTGGGTATCCTCGTGGACCAGCGCCGGCACTTCGCCCCGGCCGGCGCGCAGGTGGCGCCCGCAGCAGGATTCGAAGGCATTGGCCTTGCCGTCCCGGTGATCGTCGAGCCGGGCGATCACGTCCTCGACGGAGAAGGTTTCCAGGTAGGTGCGGTAATCGGGAAGGTTCGCTTGGGTGCTCATGGAGTGACTGCCCTCTCGCGGTTTGTGCTTGTTGTCGGCCAAGGCGTCGGCAGGGATCGGCGCCGGCGTGCGGGCCCCTCTACCGTGTTATATGCAGTTGACGTAAGCGTCAACCTAGCAAGCGCTCGGTACAACGTAGTAACTTGCACGAGACAGGGCAACCCCTGGCGGGAGAAAGGCGACTAGACCATGGTCGAGCGAGCGGGCCAACGGGCCCGCCAAGGGCATCAGGCAGCGGGATGGGTGATCATGGCGACCAGCTCGCGGGCCAGGTCGTCCGGGGAGCGCGGCCCGGCCGGATCGTACCAGCGCACCGTCCAGTTCAGTGCCCCCATCACGAAGCGCGACACCAGGAAGCGGTCGCCATGAATCAGTCCCGCCGCCAGGGCCTCGTCGATGACCTGCTCCCACAGGGCCTCATAGGCGTCGCGCAGGTGGCTCAGGTGATCACGCGACTCGGCATCGAGCCGGCGCCATTCGTAGAGCGCCACCACGTGAGCATTGCGATCGGTGAGCAGGGTCTCGAGATGAGCGCTCGCCATGGCATGCAACCGTGCCTCGGGCGTGCTGTCGCACAGCTGGAGGGCCTCGCGCGCGATGGCCAGGGCGTTCTGGGTCCCCTCCTCGATCACCGCCGCGAGGATCTCCTGCTTGTCGCGGAAATGATGGAAGAGGCTGCCGGACTTGATGCCCATCTCCTGGGCCAGCATGCGCACCGTGGTGCGGTCGAAGCCCTCCTGGACGAACAGCTGTGCCGCCTGGCGCGTGAGTTCCTTGCGGCGGGGGGAGTCATTCATTACATTCATCGACGTTTACACTAGCGCTTGCTTGGTTGACCCTGAGAAAACCACAGCCCTGCGAACGGGTCAACGCGGCGGCCCCGTCGGCCGGCCTCGATGCCCCGGCAACAGTGAAGCGCCGGGGGCTACACCCAATCACGAAGCGGCTCCACCGGGAACCGCACGCCACACCGGGAGAACCACCATGAGCCACGCCAGCGATATCGTCTTCCTCTCCGCCGCCCGCACCCCCATGGGGGGCATGCTCGGCAGCCTCGCCAGCCTCACCGCCCCGGAACTCGGCGCGGTAGCCATTCGCGCCGCCATCGAGCGCGCCGCCATCGAGGCCACCAGCCTCGATGAAGGCATCCTGGGCTGCGTGCTGCCCGCCGGCGTCAAGCAGGGCCCGGCCCGCCAGGCCATGCGCCAGGCCGGCATCCCCGACGCCATCGGCGCCACCACCGTCAACAAGCTGTGCGGCTCGGGCATGAAGGCCACCATGCTGGCCCACGACCTGATCCGCGCCGGCAGCGGCGAGGTGATGCTCGCCGGCGGCATGGAGTCCATGTCCAATGCTCCCCACGTGCTGACCCGGGCACGCACCGGCTACCGTCTGGGGCACGGCGAGCTCAAGGACCATATGTTCCTGGATGGCCTGGAGGACGCCGAGACCGGCAAGCTGATGGGGGTGTTCGCCCAGGACGTCGCCAGTGCCCGCGACTACAGCCGCGAGCGCCTGGATGACTTCGCCATCGCCTCCCTGGAGCGCGCCATGGCGGCCACCAATGCCGGCCACCTGGACGCCGAGATGGCCCCGGTCACCGTCACCACCCGCCAGGGCGAGAACCTGGTCGAGCACGACGAGCAGCCCTTCCAGGCCAAGCTCGACAAGATCCGCTCGCTGCGCCCCGCCTTCGCCAAGGAGGGCACCATCACCGCGGCCAACTCCAGCTCCATCTCCGACGGCGCCTCGGCGCTGATACTCGCCAGCGCGTCGGCCGCCGAGCGCCTCGGCGCCAGGCCGCTGGCGCGCATGCTGGGCCACAGCACCCACTCCCAGCACCCCAGCGAGTTCACCATCGCCCCGGTGGGCGCCATCGACAAGCTGCTGAAGAAGCTCGACTGGCGCGTCGACGACGTCGACCTCTTCGAGATCAACGAGGCCTTCGCCGTGGTCACCCTGCTGGCCATGGACGGGCTCGACATCCCCCACGACAAGGTCAACGTCTTCGGCGGCGCCTGCGCCCAGGGCCACCCCATCGGCTCCACCGGCTCGCGGATCATCGCCACCCTGATCCACGCCCTGCGCACCAAGGGCGGCAAGCGCGGCATCGCCAGCCTGTGCATCGGCGGCGGCGAGGCCACCGCGGTGGCGGTCGAGCTGGTCGACTGAGGCCGGCGGCGTGACAGGGACGCCCGGGATGCATGAAGCCTGGATCGCCTCGCCCCGCGGCGAACGCTTCGCCGCGCGCTGGGCCCCTCCGGGCGGCGAGACGCCACGCAGCCCCATCGTGCTGCTGCACGACTCGCTGGGCTGCGTGGCACTGTGGCGGGAATTTCCCGCCATGCTCGCCGTCGCCAGCGGCCGGGAGGTGATCGCCTACGACCGTCTCGGCTTCGGCAAGTCGGCCTGCCATCCGGGCCCGCAACCCACCAGCTTTATCGCCGATGAGGCCGAGGCCTTCGACGAGCTACGCGAGCGCTTCGGGCTTGCGCGCTTCATGGCCCTGGGGCACAGCGTCGGCGGCGCCATGGCGACCGAGATCGCCGGCCGGCATGCCGACGGCTGCGAGGCGCTGATCACGGTGGCGGCCCAGGCCTGCATCGAGCCGCGCACCCTGGCCGGCATCCGCGAGGCGGAGCACGCCTTCCGGAACCCCGCCGCCATGGCGCGCCTGACGAAGCATCACGGTGACAAGGCCGAATGGGTGCTGCGCGCCTGGGTCGACACCTGGCACGCCGAGGCCTTCGCCGACTGGACGCTGGACAGCGCGCTGCATCGCGTGACCTGCCCGACCCTGGTGATCCACGGCAAGCACGACGAGTACGGCTCACTGGCCCAGCCCGAACGTATCGCCGGGGGGGTCGCCGGCCCCATCGAGACCGCCATCCTGCCCTGCGGCCATGTCCCACATCGCGAGTGCCCCGAGCAGCTGATCGCCACCCTCCAGCCCTTCCTGGCCGGCCCGACCTCGGCCTGACGCTTGACCGCTGTATCCACTCACCCCCGGGGTGCCGCCAGACGATCGAGGCGCAGACGCTCTCGGCCATCGAACAGCCGGCGGCTGCCTGCCGCCACCGCGGCCAGGGTACCGAAACCGGTCCCCAGGGTGATGGTGAACATCACGAGTATCTGGTACTTCACCGCCAGCGCCGGCGAGGTGCCGGCCAGTATCTGACCGGTCATCATGCCCGGCAGGCTGACCACCCCGGCGGCGGCCATGGCATTGATCATGGGCATCAGCCCGCTGCGCATCGCCTCGCGGCGGATGTCACCGATCGACTCCTGCCAGCGCTGGCCCAGCATCAGCCGGTTCTCGATCACGGCCCGCTGGCGCCAGGCGGTGTCGGTGAGACGATCGAGCGCCAATGCCACCCCGGTCATGGTGTTGCCGAGCATCATCCCCAGCAACGGGATGGCGTACTGGGGACGGTACCAGGGCTCCGGGCCGATGATCACCGTCAGGGTGAGTACCGTGACGGTGAAAGACGACAGGAACATCGCCACCGTACCGATGCCGAAGGCCCAGCCACCCAGCAGTCGACGCTTCTGGCGTGCCATCACCTCGCGGCCGGCAATCAGCAGCATACCCAGCGCCATCAACGCCACCCAGTGCAGCCGTGACGCCGCGAACAGCGCCTCGAGCACCAGGCCGACCAGCGCCAACTGGATCACCGTGCGCGCTGCGGCGACCAGCAGGCTCCGGCTCATCCCCAGGCGCGCGGCTGCGGTGCAGGCAGCCAGGGCCACCACCAGAAGCGCTGCCATGGCCAGTTGCCACCAGGAGAGATCGATCACGTTCATGCGCTCTGCTCCACTTCTACCAGGCGGTTGTCGCGTATGCGCAGGTGGCGCCTCGCCACCCGTCCGATCTGTGCCCGGTCGTGGGCGACCCAGATCACCGGCCAGCCGCAGCCCCGCACCTTCTCCAGCAGCCAGGTCTCGACCCGTCGCGTGGTGGCATCGTCCAGGTTGGCGGTGGGTTCATCCAGCAGCAGGGCGGAGGGCTGGCGACACAGGGCACGCAGCAGGGCCAGGCGTTGCTTCTCGCCAGACGAGAGCCGGCTCACCTGCCACTCCAGCACCATCGGGTCTAAGCCCAGGGCATCGAGATCGTGGGGATCGGGAGCGGCGAGGTGCTCACCGACGCTGTCGGCCCACCAGTGGCTCTCCGCCGGCACCAGCATCACCCGCCGACGCCAGTGATGGCCCGGCATGGCGGACTGGGCCCGGTCGCCCAGCCACACCTCGCCGCCGTGGGGCTCGAGGTCGGCAATGGCACGCAACAGTCGGCTCTTTCCGGAACCGCTGGGGCCGGAGAGGCAGAGAATCTCGCCGGGGGCCACGACCAGTTCGACGGGGTGCAGCCCTCCGACGGTGACACTCTCGAGCCGCAGGGCACCCAGGTCAGACAAGATGATCACTCCCGTTCGTGAAAACTGGGATCCTACCGTGGCAGGGGGTCGGTAGTCTGGTAACTTGCGACATCAAGGTCGCCATTTTCCATCAGGATTTCGATGATGCCCCATTTCCTGGTCTTCCTGGGCTCGGCCCGGGACGGCACCCCGCCCCCGCCCGCTCGCCTTGTGGGCCGAGGCCGCCGCCAGGCATCGCCACATCCAGGACCCCAGCGTGGTTTCGCCGGCCTTCCAGCGCGCCCCGGACCAACGCAACGCGCCAGCAACGGGGTGAACGTCATGCACCGAGTGGCCAAGTGCCGCCGTCGGCCTTAAAATATACGCCAATCCATATGTTCACGCTCGCCGGCCAAAGGATCCTGTTCATGACCACACATCGGGACACCCCGTCACCCAGCACTTCGGAGGGCATGGGGCTCTTCGAGCGCTTCCTCTCGGTCTGGGTGGCGCTGGCCATCGTCGCCGGGGTGCTGCTCGGCCAGTTCGCCCCGGCGGTGCCCGAGACGCTCTCGCGCTTCGAATATGCCCAGGTGTCGATCCCGGTGGCGATCCTGATCTGGGCGATGATCTTCCCCATGATGGCGCAGATCGACTTCTCCGCCGTGCTCGGTGTGCGCCGCCAGCCCAAGGGGCTGATCATCACCACCTCGGTGAACTGGCTGATCAAGCCCTTCACCATGTTCGCCATCGCCTGGTTCTTCCTGATGGTGGTGTTCGCCCCGCTGATCCCGGAGCCCCTGGCCAGCCAGTACCTGGCCGGCGCCATCCTGCTGGGGGCCGCGCCCTGCACCGCCATGGTCTTCGTGTGGAGCTACCTGACCCGCGGCGACGCCGCCTACACCCTGGTGCAGGTCGCCCTCAACGACCTGATCATGCTGTTCGCCTTCGCCCCCATCGTGGTTTTCCTGCTCGGGGTCTCCAATATCCAGGTGCCCTGGGATACCGTGGCCCTGTCGGTGGTGCTCTACATCGTCATCCCGCTGGCTGCCGGCTACCTGACCCGCCGTACCCTGATCGCCCGCCACGGCATCGAGTGGTACGACAACGTCTTCATGAAGAAGGTGGGGCCGATCACCCCCGTCGGGCTGATCATCACCCTGGTGCTGCTGTTCGCCTTCCAGGGCGAGGTGATCCTGGAGGCGCCCCTGCACATCGTGCTGATCGCCATCCCGCTGATCATCCAGACCTTCCTGATCTTCTTCATCGCCTACGGCTGGGCCAAGGCGTGGCGGGTGCCCCACAACGTGGCGGCCCCCGGGGCGATGATCGGCGCCAGCAACTTCTTCGAGCTGGCGGTGGCCGCCGCCATCGCCCTGTTCGGCCTGCAGTCCGGCGCGGCACTGGCCACGGTGGTGGGGGTGCTCGTCGAGGTGCCGCTGATGCTGGCGCTGGTGCGCATCGCCAACAAGACCCGGCACCACTTCCCCGAGGCCGAGGCGCAGGCCCCCGCCGAGGCCAGGGGCTGACCCATGGCCATCGAGGTCAGCGACCGCGCCCGCGAATGGCTCAAGCGGAAAGGGGGAGTCGCCACGGTGCGCCTCTCCCCGCGCCACGGCTGCTGCGGCGGAGGAGCCGATATCGCGGTGGCCGAGGCCAGGGCGCCGGATGCACCCGAGCGCTACACCCGCCTCGACCTCGACGGCGTGACCGTCCATATCGACCCGACGCTGGTCGACCAGGGCCTGAGGCTCGACGTGGAGGGCTTCCTGGGCCTCAGGCATCTCTTCGTGGAGGGCGCCTCCCCCACCCGTTCCAAGGAGTAACACCATGTTCAAGCACATCCTGGTCGCCGTGGACTTCTCCCCCGCCTGGCCGCTGCTGCAGGCGCGGCTGAAGACGCTGACCGGCTGGGGCACCGAGCGGGTGACGCTGGTCCACGTGCTCAGCTCCCGCTACCCCGCCACCCCCGAGGAGACCCACCGCCCCCACTACGAGGCCAGGCTGAAAGAACTCGCCGGCGACCTGGCCGACCCGGGGCTGACGATCGACACCGAGGTGCGCTGCGGCGAGCCCGGTGCCGTGCTGACCGAGGCCGCCAGCGACCTGGGGGCCGACCTGCTGCTGCTGGGCTGTCGCGGCCACAACCGCCTGCATGAGTTCTTCCTGGGCAGCACGGCTCTGGATGCCGCCCGCCTGACCGTGCAGCCGCTGTGGCTGGAGCCGGTGGCCGAGGCGCTGGTCGGCGCCGACTCGCGCCTGCTGATGCTGGCCACCGACGGCTCCGAGGCCGTGGGCGGCGCCGAGGCCCTGGCCGCGCGGCTCGCCCCGCACTTCCAGCGCCGCCTGGCGGTGACCGCCACCTGCGCCTCCGAGGGGTGCGATCGCGAGATCGCCGACGCCCAGCATCATCTCGACGAGATCGGCCAGCACATCGAGGGCCTCGAGACCCGGGTGCTGGACGGCGACCCGCGCCATGCCATCGTCGAGGCGGCCCGGCGCGAGCAGGCCGACCTGATCGTGATCGGCAAGCGCGGGCGCAACCGCATCCAGGAGTTCCTGCTGGGCAGCACCGCCGAGGCCATCGCCCGGGACGCCCACTGCCCGGTGCTGGTGGTACCCCGGGGCACCTGATCCATCGTGTCGTTCGCCCTCGGGTCCTTGCCAGCGGCAGTGCCAGCGGGAATGATGCCAAGATGCTCACTTCACTGATCCGGCGCTTTCCGCTGGCGGTCATCGTGCTCGCCCAGCTGTTCGGCACCTCGCTGTGGTTCTCGGTCAACGGCGTGGGGCTGTCGCTCTCCCGCGACCTGGGCTTCTCCGAGGCGGACCTGGGCCGACTGACCCTCACCGTGCAGGCGGGCTTCATCGCCGGCACCCTGTTCATCGCCACCACGGGCCTGGCAGACCGCTTTCGCGCCAGCCGGATCTTCGCCGCCTCCTGCTTGGCCGGTGCCCTGGCCAATGCCGGCTTCGTGCTGGTGGCCGACCAGATGTCCCTGGCGATCACCCTGCGCCTGCTGACCGGGCTGTGCCTGGCCGGCATCTACCCGCTGGGGATGAAGCTGGTGATCGGCTGGACGCCGAAGCACACCGGCGCGGCGCTGGCCTGGCTCGTCGGCATGCTGACCCTGGGCACCGCCCTGCCCCACCTGCTGCGCGGCGCCAGCCTGGGCATGCCCTGGGAGTGGCCGCTGCTGGGCGCCTCCGCGCTGGCCCTGCTGGGCGGTGCCCTGATCCTGTCCCTGGGGGATGGGCCACACCTGCCGCCCTCGAGCGGCAGGGCCCGGCTGCTGGACGGCCTGGCCGCGCTGCGCGAGGCCCGCTTCCGCGCCGTGGCCGGAGGCTACTTCGGCCACTGCTGGGAGCTCTACGCCTTCTGGACGCTCGCCCCCTTCCTGGTCGCCCGGGAAGTGGCGCGACTCGGCGCCCCGCCGGCCTGGATTCCCTGGCTGTCGTTCACCGTCATCGCCCTGGGGCTCGCCGGCTGCGTGGGTGGCGGCCGGCTGAGCCGAAGGCTCGGCAGCCTGTGGGTGGCGCGCCGCGCCCTGGCCGCCTCGGGGCTGATCTGCCTGGCGTACCCGCTGATGACCTGGCTGCCGCCTGGCATGCTGCTGTTGCTCCTTGCCTTCTGGGGGCTGACCGTGATCGCCGACTCGCCGCAGTTCTCGGCGCTGGCCGCGGCAAGCGCACCTCGCGAGCGGGTGGGGTCGACCCTGGCGGTGATGAACGCCGTGGGCTTCGCCCTGACCATCCCGGCCATCTCGCTCACCACCGCCCTGTGGGAACTGCAGGGCGCCTGGGTGCTGTGGTGGCTGCTGCCGGGGCCGCTGCTGGGCCTCTGGGCCCTGCGCCCACTGACGATCGCCCACGCCGCCGCCGAGGGCCGTACGCGCTGAGCCCCACCCCCCTTGACGCATATCACGGCGGTCGAGCCAGGGGTGTGCTATACCGAACGTCACATCGTTGAGCTTGCCCCCTTGTCGCCACCAGGAGTCTGCCATGTCATCTCGCGACGCCGTCATCTGCCACCCCGTGCGCACCGCCATCGGCACCTACGGCGGCAGCCTCAAGGACACCCCGGCACCCGACCTGGGCGCGCGGGTCATCCAGGAGACCCTCTCCCGCTCCGGGCTGGCCGCCGACAAGGTGCAGTCGCTGGTGATGGGTCACGTCATCCAGGCCGGCTGCCGCATGAACGCCGCCCGCCAGGCCGGCATCGGCGGCGGGCTGCCGGTGGAAGTCCCGGCACTCACCTCAACCGGGTCTGTGGCTCCGGCGCCCAGGCCGTGGCCAGCGCCGCCATGGAGATCTGGAGCGGCATGGCCGACTGCGCCATCGCCGGCGGCATGGAGAACATGGACCGCGCCCCCTATGTGCTGCCCCAGGGCCGCTGGGGCGCGCGCATGGGCGACGTGACCATGCACGACACCATGCTGCTCGATGGCCTCAACGATGCCTTCAGCGGCAAGCACTCCGGCTGGCACACCGAGGACCTGGTCACCCGCTACGCCATCTCCCGTGACGACCAGGACGCCTGGGCGCTGCGCTCCCAGCTGAACTTCTCCAGGGCCCAGGAGGCGGGCCACTTCGACGCCGAGATCGCCGGCGTCGAGCTCACCAGCCGCAAGGGCACCACCACCTTCGCCCGGGACGAGCACAACCGCGGCGATACCACCGCGGAGTCCCTGGCCAGGCTGATGCCCGCCTTTCGCAAGGAGGGCACCATCACCGCCGGCAATGCCCCGGGGCTCAACAGCGGCGCTGCGGCGATGATCGTCGCCGAGCGCGACTGGGCCGAGAAGCAGGGCCTCGCGCCCATGGCAAGGCTGGTGGCCTTCGGCGTCGGCGCCGTGGAACCGGGCTACTTCGGTATCGGCCCCGTGCCGGCGGTCAGGCAGGCCCTCGAGCGCGCCGGCTGGTCGGTGGGCGACCTGGACCGGGTGGAGATCAACGAAGCCTTCGCCGCCATCGCCCTGGCCTGCCAGCGCGAGCTCGGCCTGCCGGAGGCGATCGTCAATGTGGAGGGCGGCGCCATCGCCCACGGCCACCCCATCGGCGCCACCGGCGCGGTGCTGACCACCCGCCTGCTGCATGCCATGCAACGCAACGGCCAGCGCCGCGGCATCGTCACCCTGTGCATCGGCGGCGGTCAGGGCATCGCCCTGGCGCTGGAAAGCCTCTGATCCCAACCCACTCTCCCTCTTTCCCTTCCCCCGGTTGCCGGGAGCTTGATGCCCCTCAAGCTCCCGGCAGGCAGGGCTAGTAAATATACGCATAAGCATATATCATTATCGACATACCTCTCAGCTTGTCGCGAGGCTTCACATGTCGGAATCCAGGCCAGCCACCCCCTCCTTTCCCCAACGCCTGCTGGGCCTCGCCAGGGAGAATCCCGAGCAGGTGCGCTGGCTGGGTGCCGTGGTGGGAATCTTCCTGCTGATCTACTTCCTGCCCGCCGGCAGCGCCCGCTTCGACAACGCGGTGCTGGAAGGCATCCGGCTGACCCACTGGTACGCCCAGGAGCACGTGATCCTCTGCCTGCTCCCGGCCTTCCTGATCGCCGGCGCCATGGCCGCCTACCTGAGCCAGGGCGCGGTGATGCGCTACCTGGGCCCGTCGGCGCCAAAGCCGGTCGCCTTCGGCATGGCATCAATCTCCGGCACCCTGCTGGCGGTCTGCTCCTGCACCGTGCTGCCGCTGTTCGGCGGCATCTACCGGCGCGGCGCGGGGCTGGGGCCGGCGGTGGCCTTCCTCTACTCGGGGCCGGCCATCAATATCATGGCCATCGTGGTCACCGCCAAGGTGCTGGGCCTGGAACTGGGGCTGGCGCGGGCCATCGGCGCCATCGTCTTCGCCGTGGTGATCGGGGTGATCATGCACCTTATCTATCGCCGCGAGGAGCAGGCGCGTGCCGTTGCCAACGGCCGCGGCTTCGAGGGCGAGCTCTCCCGTCCCCTGGGGCAGATCGCCCTCTTCTTCGGCCTGATGGTGGGCATCCTGGTGTTCGCCAACTGGGCCGCCGCCGACAGCCCGACCTGGATGGCCATCCACGCCCTCAAGTGGCACATCACCGCCCTGCTCGCCGGCCTCTTCGCCCTGCTGCTGATCCGCCGCTGGGGCTGGCCGCTGCATCAGGTGGCGGTACTGGCCGGCGCCGTGGTGCTGGCCGCCCTGCTGGTGCCCGGCGTGCCGGAGCTGGCCTTCGCGGTGGGCATCATCGGCCTGATGCTGATCGCCACCCTGCGCGACGACGACCGGGAGTGGGCCGAGCAGAGCTGGGACTTCACCAGGCAGATCATGCCGCTGCTGCTGGTCGGGGTCTTCGTGGCCGGCCTGCTGCTGGGCCGCCCCGGGGAGGAGGGGCTGATTCCCTCCGAGTGGGTGGTGCTGGCGGTGGGGGACAACGGCTTCCGCTCTACCTTCCTTGCCTCGCTGCTGGGCGGCTTCATGTACTTCTCGACCCTCACCGAGGTGCCCATCGTCCAGGGGCTGATCGGCAACGGCATGGGCAAGGGCCCGGCCCTGGCGCTGCTGCTGGCGGGGCCGGCGCTGTCGCTGCCCAACATGCTGGTGATTCGCACCATCATGGGCACCCGGAAGACCCTGGTCTACTGCTCGCTGGTGGTGGTCATGGCGACCCTCACCGGCTATCCCTACGGTCAGTTCTGGCCCTGAGCACTGATCATCGACTCTGACCATGAGCCACGGGGCCGCGCGAGTCACCTCCCGTGGCCTGCCTTCCACCCGCAAGGAGTGATGCCATGAAACTCAAGATCTACGGCAGCGGCTGCAAGAAGTGCCAGCAGCTCGCCGCCAATGCCGAGACCGCCACCCGTGCCCTGGGCATCGGCTGCGAGATCGAGAAGGTCACCGACGTCAACGACATCGTCGATGCCGGCGTACTGCGTACGCCGGCACTCGGGGTCAACGGCGAGATCCTCGTCGAGGGCAAGGTGGCCAGCGCCACGGAGCTCGAGAAGCTGCTCAAGGCCTGATGCCGGTAACGGGCCCGGCGCCTGGCGGGTTCAGGGCACCGGGCCGCTCCCCTCCGTACCGAATGCCTCGCTGAGAGAGCCCTGGTAGCGCCAGCCGTCCGGCACCCGCAGCTCGTGGCTCTGGCTACCGGCCAGGCGACAGATCGCCACGCCGGGCGGCGTACCGCCGATGCCGATGTTCACCGTCTCGAAGGTCAGCCAGTCGCAGGGGGTGATCAGGCCGCGCTTCTGGTCGGCGAAGGCGATGTCCTCGACGTTGCCCTCCCAGTCGAAGCGCAGGCCCAGTGCCACCAGGCGACCCACCAGGCGACGCACCTCGGCCGGGTCGAACAGGCTGATGCTGACCAGTTCGTCGTCGGAGCAGACGCCCTGCTCGGGCAGGCTGTCGCCCAGGGCCTCCCAGCCTCCCGGGATGCGCTGCTCCACCGCCGCCGCACGGACGATCACCGCCGTTGCTTCCACCAGTACCGCCATGAACCTCTCCCCCACCTCGTGTTGATGGCCAGCTCGGATTGTCTCGTTGCCGGACCGTGCAAAATTGATCCAGGTCAATGCCTGGCGCTTCCCGCCGCTCTCTTAGACTAAAGGTCGTGGCAGCAGCCCTGGCTCTCTGCCACGCTTTCCTCTAGATATATGTTAATACGCATATAATCATAATAATGATAGCGGGCGAACCACCATGCCGCACCGTGACACCCACTCCGATCACCCCCCCAGGGCGCTCACGCCCATGGGGCCCCCACTTGGCTGGGTCGCCTCCCGCTGCCTGCAGGCGCCGCCCCATCCGCTGTCCTGCACGCGCTGCGTCGACGCCTGCCCGGTCGCGGCCCTCGCCTTCCACGAAGATGGCGACGACGGCGTTGCCCTGCGGGCCAGCGATGCCTGCCACGGCTGCGGCCAGTGCGTTCCGGCCTGCCCCAGCGAGGCCCTGGTCAGCACCGAGCTGGATGCCCTGATGGAGCAGCCGCCGCTCGGCGAGCCGCTGCGCCTGGGCTGTCATCGGGTGGTAGAAGTCGGCGGACCGGCTCGCCTGCACTGCCTGCGCACCCTGGGCCCCGACCTGCTGGCCTGGCTGGCGGCACGCGCCGCTCCCGCGGCGCTCACGCTGACCCTGCCCGAGGGCTGCCGCGACTGCCCGGCCGCCCCCGGGCAGGCCCCGGACACCTGGCGCCGCGACGCCGAGGCGCTCGTGACTGTCGCCGACACCCCCAGCGCCAGCGATTTTCGCGCCGCCCGCCCGGCGGTAAGCCGCCGTGACCTGCTGCGCGGCCGCCCGGCACCGCGGCTGCCGGCCATCGCCGCCGCCGACGCCGCTCCCGCAGCCCGCCGGCTTGAGCGCCAGCGGGTGGCCGCCGAGGCGCTGGGGAAGCCCCATGCGGCACCGGCACTGCCCGGGCTGAGCCTGGCCCCCGATGCCTGTCGGGCCCACGGCGTCTGCGCGCGGGTCTGCCCCACCACGGCCCTGCAGGAGACACCCGAAGGCGAGCTGGTCTTCGACCCCAGGGCCTGCCTCGACTGCGGGCACTGCCAGTCCGCCTGCCCGGAGGGCGCCCTGGCCACCGGCGCACCCGACGGCCCGCAAGCGGTGACGCTGCGCAGCACGCCGCGCATCGACTGCTTCCAGTGCAGGCGCCCCTTCACGCCACCCGGGGGCGATAGCGCCCGGAACGGCAACGAGACCACCGCCCGCTGCCCGGCCTGCCGGCGAGAGGCGGCACTGATGCAGGAGAGCTTCGATGACCTCTTCGGCTAGCCCGGGCCAGTGCGCCCGACGACCGACGACGACCGGTGGCGACCCGCCCCCGCCGCTCGAGCACCCGCGATACCAGCACGACTCGCACAACAAGACGAGCACCCCGAGGGAGATCCGATGAAACTGTTCCAGACCCTGATCAACCGGCGCCGCTTCCTGCAGTCGTCGGCCGCCGTCGGCGCCGCCGGTGCCGTGACGGCGGGCGTCACCGGCCTGCCCGGCCTGGCCCCCGCGCCGGAGGCCCGCGCCCAGGCACGCCGCGGCGAGACGACGATCACCAAGAACGTCTGCGCCCAGTGCCCGGCGCGCTGCGGCATCGACGTCTACACCACCGACGGCCGGGTGCACGCCATCTACGGCGACACCGGCAATCCCATCGCCAACGGCAAGCTCTGCCCCAAGGGGCACCTGGGCAGCTACTTCCTCTACGACCCGGACCGCTTCAAGGGGCCGATGAAGCGCACCAACCCCAACAAGGGGCGCGACGAGGATCCCGGCTTCGTGCCGATCTCCTGGGAGGAGGCACTGGACACCGTGGCCGAGCGCCTCAACGACCTGCGCCGCCGCGGCGAGTCGCATCGCTTCTCGATGTTCTACGGTCGTGGCTGGGGGGCCTCCGACGCCGGCATGCAGGGCACCTTCGGCCAGCTCTACGGCACGCCCAACGCCGCCATCGGCCACTCCTCCATGTGTGCCGACGGTTCCAAGAAGGCCAAGCACGCCACCGATGGCAACAACTCCTACAGCTCCTACGACTATCGCAACACCAACTACCTGCTGATCATCGGGGCCAGCTTCCTCGAGGCCTTCCGCCCCTACAACAACGTGATGCAGATGTGGGGCTACATGCGCACCAAGAGCCCCAAGACGCGGGTCACCACGGTGGACGTGCGCATGAACCCCACCATGGCCGCCTCCGATCGGGCCCTCTACATCAAGCCCGGCACCGACGGTGCCTTCGCCCTGGCCATCGCCCACGTGATCCTCACCGAGGGGCTCTGGGACCGTGAGTTCGTCGGCGACTTCACCAACCCCAACCTGCGGTTCGTCGAGGGCCGGCGCATCTCCCCCGCCACCTTCGCCGAGAAGTGGGTGCACGGCCTGGCCGACTGGTGGAACGAAGAGCTCAAGGACCGCACCCCGGAGTGGGCCGAGGAGGTCACCGGCATCAAGGCCGCCGACATCCGCCGCACCGCCATGGAGTTCGGCAGCACGCGGCCGGCCATCGCGCTGTTCGAACGTGGCGCCACCGGCCACTCCAACGGCACCTACAACGGCATGGCGATCCACAGCCTCAACGCCCTGGTGGGCTCGCTGTTCGCCGAGGGTGGCCTGGGCTACCAGGTCGGCCCCTCCTACGGCGCACTGCCGGCCAATGCCGAGGACTACCTGGACGACCATGCGCGCAACGGCGAATGGCGCAACCAGCCGCGCATCGACATGAAGGGCACCGAGCGCTGGCCCATGGTCGGCAACATGATGCAGGAGTGCGCGCCCAACCACCTGGCGGGCGACCCCTACAAGCTCGATACCGCGATGTTCTTCTACACCAACCCGATCTGGTCGGCCCCCGATCCCCGGGTCTGGGAGGAAGCGCTCAAGGACGTCTTCGTCATCGACACCTCGCCCTTCCCCGGCGAGACGGCCATGTACGCCGATATCGTGCTGCCCGACAGCACCTACCTGGAGCGCCTGCAGGATATCCCCACCTACCCCTTCGAGGGCTGGCCCATGGCGGCGCTGCGGGTACCGGCGGTGGAGCCGATCCACGACACGAAGATGTATGGCGACGTGATCATCGAGCTCGGCAAGCGCATCGAGGGCCCCACCGGCGACTACTACCGGGAACTGGACAACATCGAGAACGTGGTGCGCCACCTGGCGGCCGGCTTCGCCGATGACCCGGGCGACAACGGTGTCAACGACTTCGAAAGCTGGAAGGAGAAGGGCGTCTGGTACAAGAAGCCCTACCAGTGGCGCCAGATCCGCGGCGAGTTCTACGAGTGGGACGGCCGGCGCTACGCACGCCAGCTGAGCGAGGAGGAGGTCCAGCAGAACCTCTTCAAGACGCCCTCCGGCAAGTTCGAGGTGCGCTCCGGCTACCTGGAGCAGCATGCCGACTACATCGAGCGCGAGATGGGCATTCCCCGCGATCGCGCCGGGCTGGTGCAGTGGGTCGAGCCGGTGCACACCGGCGGTGACGGCGATCTTCACTTCGTGACGCCCAAGACGCCGCTTCACGCCGAGGGACGGGGGGCCAACATTCCCCACCAGATGGCGGTTCACCAGCCCATCGTCGGCGGCCGCAACACCGTCTACCTCGAAGTGCACCCGCAGACGGCCAGGGAGCGCGGCATCCGCAACGGCGACCGGGTCAGGGTCACCTCAGACCTCGGCAGCATCGAGGCGGAGTGCCGCTTCGTGGCCTCGCACCGCCCCGACACCCTGGTACTGCCCTTCGAGTACGGCCACTGGGCCCAGGGGCGCTGGGCCAAGGGCCGCGGCCCGGGCAACTCCAGCGAGATCACCGCCAACGTGTCGGATCCGATCTCCGGGCTCGCCAGCTACTACACCGGCAAGGTCAGGCTGGAACGCGCCTGAACCATAACCCCTGACCGAACAAGGCATTGAGGACAACGACTATGGCAAAGTGGGGAATGGTCATCGACCTGGACAAGTGCACCGGCTGCCAGGCCTGCACGACCGCCTGCGCGATGGAGAACAACACCCTGCCGGGAGAGAGCTGGCAGGACGTGCTCTTCTACAACGCGGGCGAGTACCCGAGCGGCCAGATGAAGTGGCTGCCGCGGCCCTGCATGCAGTGCGAGAACCCCTCCTGCGTGCACGTCTGCCCGACCCGGGCCACCTACAAGGACCCGGACGCCGGCGGCATCGTCTTCGTCGACTGGAACAAGTGCATCGGCTGCAAGTACTGCATGATCGCCTGCCCCTACGGCGTGCGCTTCTACGCCGACGAGAAGCCGCTGATCGAGCCCGACATCCGCGACACCTTCCCGAGCGACAACGGCCAGCTGTGGAGCCCGCCCTACCAGAACCCGGAGGAGGACTGGCGGCGCGGCATCGGCATCCAGCCGCCCGGCGTGGTCTCCAAGTGCACCTTCTGCTACCACAAGGTCCGCCATGCGCCGGAGGGCGTGGCCGACCTCGACGAGGACAACCCCGAGGTCAAGGAGTACGTGCCGGCCTGCGTGCGCACCTGCGCCCCCAAGGCACGCTACTTCGGTGACCTGGACAACCCCGAGAGCCAGGTCAACCAGCTGATCGGTGACAAGCACGGGGTTCGCCTCAAGGACCACACCGGCAACCGGCCGCAGGTCTACTACCTGGGCGCCGGCGCCGGCGTGCCCGCCTTCACCCCCGCCGACAGGGAGAATGACGCATGACCACCCGGACTCGTGACAACGCCATCCAGGGCCCCCTGGGCTGGGGGCTGCTGGTGATCGCCGCCGTGGCACTGCTGGCCAGCCTGGGCTATGCCTTTTCCCAGCTGATGGCCAGCGGCCACGCCTCCTTCAACACCAGTTCCAACCTGCCCTGGGGGCAGCCCATCGCCACCTATCTCTACTTCGCCCTGGCCTCATCCGGCTTGGGCCTGGTCGCTGCGCTGCCGCTGGTCTTCGGCTTCAAGCAGTACTACCCGGTGGCCAAGCGCTGCATCTTCCTGGCCTTCATCGTGCTGATCTCGGGGATGGCGGTCCTGGCCCTGGAACTGGGCAACGTCTTCCGCATGCTGTGGGCCATCCCGCTGAACCTGCAGGTGCAGTCGGCGATGTTCTGGATGGGCGTCTTCTATGCCCTGGACCTGGTGTTCCTGCTGTGGAAGTTCAGCAAGCTGCAGGGCGGCGAATGGGACAGCAAGACCAGCAAGCAGGTCGGCATCGCCTCTTTCATCGGCGTGCTGCTGGCCAGCGGCAACCTGGCGCTGATCTTCGGCATGATGAGCATGCGCCCCTTCTGGTTCGATGCCCTGCTGCCGATCTACTTCTACTTCACCGGCGTGACCAGCGGCGTGGCCGCCCTGGTGTTCTTCACCTACCTGGCGTACGGCTTCCGGCGCGAGCGCATGCCCGGCGCCCTCCAGGCGCTGCTCACCGGGGCGCTGCCCAAGCTGTTCGCCGCGCTGATCGGCGGCACCCTGCTGTTCATCGCGGTACGCGCCATCACCGGGCTATACAGCAACAACCCGGAGATCCACCTGGTATGGTCGGACTACCTGTTCGCCTCGCCGCTCTACAACGCCGCCCTGCTGCTGGGCCTGTTGCTGCCCTTCGTGGTGATGCTCAGCGCCTCGCTGCGCAACCGCACGGGGGTGCAGGTACTGGTCGCCTGCCTGGTGTTCCTGGGGCTGTTCGCCGAACGCTTCTACTTCGTGGTGGGCGGCCAGGTGGTGCCGCTGTTCAAGGGCACCTGGGCGCCCGGCCTGATCAGCTACAGCCCCTCCGCCACCGAATGGTCCCTGACCCTGATCGGCTTGTCACTGTGCTTCGTGCTCTACCTGCTCGGCGAGAAGTTCCTGAACCTGGGGGACATGCCGCACCAGATGGCCCAGGCGCCGGCCGGCAACCCGGCGGCCGGCTCACCGGCGGGCACCGCCTGACCCACCCTCACGTCGCATCCTGAAGGAGAAGGGGCGGCCTGCCAGTCGGCGGGCCGCCCCGTCAGCCAGATGACACAAGATCCGCAACTTCCCGATCTGCTGCCGGCCGCCGAGCTCAGCCTCTGCCTCTCCCGGGTCTTCCTCGCCCCCCAGGCGCGGGTCACCCTGGCAGAGGCCCAGGGGCCGCTGCTCGACGACCTGCACAGCCTCGCCGAGACGCTGCCGACGCTCGACACCGAGCGCCTCGGCGCGCTGGCCCGGGCGCTGGCGGCACTGACCGATACCCAGCAGCTGATCCTCGGCTACAGCCGGCTGTTCCTGACGCCGCCGGCCCCGGCCCCACTCAACCTGGGCGCCTACCTGGACGGCGGCCTGATGGCTCGCAGCGTCCCCACCATGGAGGCCCTCTATCGTCGCCACGGCCTGGAACGCGACCCGGCCTTCCGCGAGCTGCCCGACCACCTGGCGCTGCACCTGCAGTGGCTGGCCTGGGTCTACAGCGAGGCCATGGAGGCCACCGAGGCGGGTGGTGACGCCACCCCCGCGCTGACCGATGCCGCGACCATGCTCCACGACCTCACCCTGCCCGCCCTGGCGGGCGTTCGCCGCAAGGTGGCCCAGTCGGTCAACGACGCCACCACCCTGCCCTGGCGAGCGCTGGTCGAGCTGACCCATGACCAGCTGAGCCACGACCTGGCGCGGCTCCAGGCGGCCCTGCCCGCCCTCGCCCCCGAGGCGAATCGCCCCCCGCCGCCAACCGGGGGGCGGGACATGGTGGAGACCTTCGAGGCCAGCGAGGCACCCAGCGAGACGCTCAGTTGCCGCGCCTGCGGCGAGGCATTCGAGAGCGACCCGGTGTTGGCGGAGATGCGCCGGCGGCTTGCTGCGGCCGGCGTCAGCGCCGACCATCTGGCCGTATGCCCGCGCTGCCAGGGCCGCCATGGCGCTTCACCCTCGCTGAAGCCACCCGGCGCCGACCTGAAGGCGTGGCAATGATGACCCAGGAGGAGAGAGCGATGACGCGCATCGGCCCCTTGTGCGAGATCACCGCCGAGTACGTGCTGACCGGCGAGGATGGCGAGCGCCTTGCGGCCTCCACGCCCGAGACGCCGCTGCGCTACGTGCATGGCACGGGCCAGATGCTGCCGGCCCTGGAGGCGGCACTGGAGGGACGTCGGGCCGGCGACGAGGTCAGCGTGACGCTGACGCCGGAGCAGGCCTATGGCCCCCACCGGCCGGAACTGGTCTTCGAGGCGGTGCGCGACAACTTGCCGCCGGGCCGGGAGATCCGCGTCGGCATGACACTGACGCCGGGCGGCCAGCGGGGAAAGTTCTCGCTCAAGGTGGTGGGCCTCACCGAGCGCGGCGCCATGCTCGACGGCAACCACCCGCTGGCGGGCAGGACGGTGACCTGGGAACTCAGGGTGAGAGAGGTCAACCCCGGCAGGCAGCCGCCCCAGGGAGAACTGGACTACCAGCCGATCCGCTGGGTGGAAGTGGACTGACAGCGGGCCGGGAGAGGCCCGATCAGCACATGGCCAGCCGCCGCTCGGGGCGGTTGCCCATCCCGGACAGGCGCGCCTGCAGCCTGGCCAGGCGCTCGGCCTGCCCCTTCTCGGCGGCCAGCAGCACCTCGACGACCCAGCCAGGCGCCGTCTCGGCAATGCGGTAGTAGACCCACTGGCCCTCGCGGCGATCGCTGAGCAGGCCGCAGTTGCGCAGCTGCGCCAGGTGGCGCGACACCTTGGGCTGGGATTCTTCCAGCGCGTGGGTCATCTCGCAGACACACAGCTCCCCCTCGCGGCGAAGCAGCAGGGTCAGGGTCAGGCGGGTCTCGTCGCCCAGGCACTTGAACAGTCGAGCAGGTTCGAACAACCTCAAGGGCTCCCCCTTAACGGGTAACTGGAACGATTATCTTACGCCAAAGTCCGCCCGGCCGACAGCGGCAACGGGTCGCGGTAGCCCCCGTCGGCAAACGAGCGATGTTGGCATTGCCCAGCAAGGACGAGAGCTGCTTGGGCATGGGGGCTCCTGCTCAGCCGTAGCGCCCGGTGATGTAGTCCTCGGCCTTCCTGGTCGCCGGGTTGGAGAACATCGTCTTGGTGTCGTTGTACTCGATGATCTCGCCCAGGTGGAAGAAGGCGGTGTAGTCGGCCACCCGTGCCGCCTGCTGCATGTTGTGGGTCACGGTGATGATGGTGAACTGCGACTTGAGCTTGTCCATCAGGTCCTCGATGGTCGCCGTGGAGATCGGGTCCAGCGCCGAGGTGGGCTCGTCCATCAGGATCACGTCGGGCTGCACGGCGATGGCCCGGGCGATGCACAGGCGCTGCTGCTGGCCGCCGGAGAGCGAGGTGCCCGGCTGCTGCAGCTTGTCCTTGACCTCCTCCCAGAGGCCGGCGTCACGCAGCGCCTTCTCCACCAGGTCGTCCTGCTCCGGCTTGCGGCTGACCATGTCATGCATGCGCGGCGCATAGGCAACGTTCTCGTAGATGGACTTCGGGAAGGGGTTGGGCTTCTGGAAGACCATGCCCACCCGGCGGCGCAGCGCCACCTCATCCATCTTCGCGGCATTCACGTCGCGGCCGTCCATCTCCACCAGGCCCCGGATGCGCACGCCGGGGATCAGGTCGTTCATGCGGTTGAGGCAGCGCAGGAAGGTCGACTTGCCGCAGCCGGAGGGGCCGATCAGCGCGGTCACGTTCTTCTGGAAGATGTCGATGTCCAGGCCCTTGAGCGCCTGGCTCTCGCCATACCAGAGGTTCAGGTCACGGACCCGGATGCTCAGGTCGTGGCTGGCCGACTCGTTGCGCGTATGAGGCTGGCCCACCTCGGGCTTGCCGGCCGGATGGGACGCACGGGGAGCGGTTTGCATGTTCATGTCGATGTCCTCTGTGACGTGCCGGTGCCTACCAGCGACGCTCGAATTTCTTGCGCAGTACCACCGCGGTGGCGTTCAGGAAGATCAGCACCGAGAGCAGCACCAGGATGCCGCCGGCGGTCTTCTCGACGAAGGCGCGATCGGGCTCCCCCGACCAGGTGAAGATCTGGGCCGGCAGCACCGTGGCCGCGTTGGTGAAGGTGGCGCTGACGTCCGGGATGAAGGCCACCATGCCGACGATGATCAGCGGGGCGGTCTCGCCCATGGCCTGGGCCAGGCCGATGATCGACCCGGTCATGATGCCGGGCATGGCCAGGGGCAGCACATGGTCGCGGACCACCTGCCAGCGCGAGCAGCCGACCCCGAAGGCGGCGTGGCGGATGGAGTCCGGCACGCTACGCAGCGCGGTGCGGGTGGAGATGATGATGATCGGCAGGGTCATCAGCGCCAGGGTCATGCCCCCCACCAGCGGCGAGGAGCGCGGCATGCCGAAGAACTGGATGAAGATCGCCAGGCCCAGCAGCCCGAACAGGATCGAGGGGATCGCCGCCAGGTTGTTGATGTTGATCTCGATCATCTGGGTGAAGCGGTTGTCCGGGGCGAACTCCTCCAGGTAGACCGCCGTCATCACCCCGATCGGGAAGGCCACGGCCAGGGTCACCAGCATGGTCATGATGGTGCCCATGGCGGCCGACATGATCCCTGCCAGCTCGGGCATCTTGGAGTCGCCGCGAGTAAAGAAGGTGGTATTGAACTTGAGCTCGGCGCGCCCCTCCTCGACCAGCCGGTCGACGCGGGCCCTGGCGTCGTCGCGCAGGCGGCTGGCATGGCCCTTGAGGTACTGGTCCACCTGGCCGTCGGCCAGCACCCACTCGGTGCGGGTGGTCCCGAGCAGCGCGGGATTGTCCCGCATCTGCATGGGGAGGGTGCGCAGCCAGCCACGGCTGACCAGTTCACGCACCTCCTCGTCCACGGCGGCCAGCGGCAGCTGGCTGGCCTGCTCGCTGTAGTCGACCTCGACCTGGACCTGCGCCTGCTGGAAGGCCGGCAGACCCTTGCCGAGCATGTCGGCGAAGAACACCACCAGGAAGGCCAGCGCCAGCAGCAGGGCCCCCAGGGACATCCACTCGAGCCGAGCCGACTGGCGGTGTCGCTTGCGCAGCTGGGCGCTGATCTCGTCGAAGGATTGACTCATCTTGGCGATTCCTCGGCGTTACAGGTTGTTGACGCGATACTTCTCGCGGAAGCGACGGATCATGATCACCGAGACCAGGTTCAGGCTCAGGGTCACCGCAAAGAGCACCAGGCCCAGGGCGAAGGCCGACAGCGTCTCGGCACTCTCGAACTCCAGGTCGCCGGTCAGCGCCGCCACGATGCGCACGGTCACCGTGGTCATCTCCTCCAGCGGGTTGGCGGTGAGGTTGGGCCGCATGCCCGCCGCCATCACCACGATCATGGTCTCGCCCAGGGCCCGGGAGACGGCCAGCAGCGAGGCGGAGATGATGCCGGGCAGCGCCGCGGGGATCACCACGTCGCGAATCGTCTCGCCCTTGGTCATGCCCAGCGCCAGCGACCCCTGGCGCATGCTGTCCGGCACGGCATTGATCACGTCGTCGGAGAGCGACGAGATGAAGGGGATGATCATGATGCCCATGACGATCCCGGGCGCCAGGGCGTTGTTGAACGACGCGCTGAGCCCCAGGCTGCCGGCCACGGAGACCACCAGCGGCGCCACGGTGATGGCGGTGAAGAAGCCGTATACCACCGTGGGGATGCCGGCCAGCACCTCCAGCACCGGCTTGGCCAGGGTGCGCACCCGGCGAGGAGCGAACTCGGACATGTAGATGGCCGCCATCAGCCCCACCGGGATCGCCACCAGCATGGCGATGGCGGTGATCATGAAGGTGCCGGCGAACAGCGGCACCGAGCCGAACCGGGCGGCACTGGCGGCGTCGTCGGCGCGTCCCGCGGCGGCCAGGAAGCTGTTGCCCGGCGCCCAGACGGTGCCGGTGATGAACTCCCAGAAGCCGTGCATGCGGAAGAAGCGCAGCGCCTCGGAGATGATCGACAGCAGGATGCCGAAGGTGGTGAAGATGGAGATCAGCGCGGCGCCGGCCAGGATGAAGCGGATCACCCGCTCGATGGCCTGGCGGGCGTGGAAATCGGGGGTGACCAGGCGCAGCCCCAGGGTCGCGCCGGCCGCGGCGACGACCAGGCTGCCGGCCAGGAGCCAGGCCGTGGGAATCTCGGCCCCCAGCAACAGCAGCAGGAAGCCGCCGACGCCGCTGACCACCAGGGCCGGCCCGGCGGTGGCAAGGGCGGCAAACCAGCCGTACTGGTCGGGCTGGGCGTACATGGCGGTACCGCTGGCCCGGACCCGCACGGCCTTGGCACGGCCCAGCAGGAAGGCCAGAACCCCGAGTACCAGCACGGCGACCAGGAACAGGAGCAGGGGATGGTTTGGCATCGGCATTCTCTCGTGACGTCTCGGCTCCACGGGAGCCAGTCATGCAACGCGGCCGGCAGCGCAGGCTGCCGGCCTCGTCGTCAGCGTCTGACCGCGATCAGTGCAGGTCGGACACGTCGAGCTTGACGCGGTTGGCCACGGCCTCGCGGGCCTCGGCGCGGGCCTGCTCGGCGGCGGGGATCAGGCCGATGCCCTTGAGGTAGCCCAGGTCACCGACCATCTGCTCGCTCATGAACATCTCGGCATACTCGTACATGGCCGGGACGTCGTCGGCGTGCTGGTTCTTGATGTAGAAGAACATGGAGCGAGCCACCGGGTATTCGCCGCTGGCGATGGTCTCCGGGCCGGCCTCGACGCCGTCGATGGTGGAGCCGATCAGCACGTCGCTGTTCTCCTCGAGAAAGGAGTAGCCGAAGATACCGAAGGCGGTGGTGTCCTGGGTGAGGCGCTGGACGATCAGGTTGTCGTTCTCGCCACCGTCGACCCAGGCACCGTCGGTGCGCACGTCGGAGTAGGCTTCGCCGCCGTAGGCCTCGGCGAAGTTCTCCGAGGCGGCCTCGAGGACCAGCTCCTCGAAGGCATCACGGGTGCCGGAGGTGGTGGGCGGGCCGACGATGACGATCTCGCGATCCGGAAGGCTCTCGTCGATCTCGCTCCAGTGGGTATAGGGGTTCTCGACCAGCTCGCCATCCACCGGCACCATGGCGGCCACGGCCAGGAAGATCTGCTCGCGGGTCACCGGCATGGGGTCGTTGGCGCTGGACTGGGCGAAGGCGATGCCGTCATAGCCGATGAAGGCCTCGGTGACGTCGGTCACGCCGTTCTCGACACAGCGCTCCAGTTCGGAGACCTTCATGCGGCGCGAGGCGTTGGTGATGTCCGGAGTGCCCTCGCCCACGCCGTTGCAGAACAGGCGGGCGCCGCCGCCGGAACCGGTGGACTCGATGACCGGGGTCGGGTAGTCGGTGGTCGCACCGAACTCCTCGGCCACGTAGCTGGAGAACGGATAGACGGTGCTGGAGCCGACGATGCGGACCTGATCGCGGGCCTGTGCCACGCCGACAACGCCCATGACGGTGGCGGCGATGACCGTGGTCTTGAATGCACGGCTCATGAGGATGCGGTTCATGCGAGTCACTCCTGTCAGTGATAGGTATCTGGCCTTCGCACGGCACACATTGCCCCACGTGGATGACACCTTCATGACAGCTGACGGGAAGCGACGGCACCCGATGAACGGCTAGAGGAGCAGCCCCAGCGCCGCCAGGGTGCAGAGGGCCAGCGAGGCTCCCTGGAGCAGGCGGCGGTCGAGGCGATGAGCCACCCGGCCGGCCAGCCAGCTGCCGGCCAGCACTCCCGGCGCGAAGGTCAGCGCCAGGCCGAAGTGCCAGGCGCTGACCAGCCCGGCCGGGGCCAGGGTAAGCAGGGTCATCAGGGCGGTGACCACGAAGAACGCCGAGAGGGTGCCGCGCAGGCGATCCGGCGAGAAGCCATGGAGCAGCAGCACCATGGGCGGGCCGCTCAGCGCCGCCACGGTGCCGAAGATGCCGGAGAGCACCCCGGCGCCGAACAGGGTGGCGCGGTTCACCGGCAGGCGGAAGCGGAACAGGGTCACCGCCACGGCGAACAGCACGCTGCCGGCGATCAGCGTTTCCAGCACCGCCATGGGGGCGGCGAGCAGCAGCCAGAGCCCCAGGGCATTGCCGGGAATCCGCCCCACCAGGGCCGTGCCGATCTCGGCCAGGCGCACCTCGCGCCAGTAGTGGCGCAGGGTGGTCAGCGCCACCGTGAAGCCGAACAGCACCAGGATCACCGGCACCAGCCGCGGCTCCAGCATCAGCAGCAGCGGCGCCCCCACCACCGCCAGGCCGAAGCCGGTGGCGCGCTGCACGAAGGCGCCCAGCGCCAGCACCGCTGCGCAGCCGAGCCAGATCCCGGGGCTCATGTCGGCCCAGGCGAGCAGCGCCTCAGCCATGCCCGGCACGTCCCGCCAGCAGGCGCAGCCCGATGTTGCCGATCAGCGCCGCGCCGAGCATGGTGCCCACCATGGGCCAGGCGCTGTCCACCTCGAAGGCCCCCACCAGCACGCCGGCCAGCGCCCCGCAGGAGAACTGGATGCTGCCCTGCAGGGCCGCCGCGGTGGCGCTCATGTGATGGAAGTGATCGAGCAGCGAGGAGATGGCGTTGGGCGCCACCAGGCCGATGGTGCCGGCGAACACCATGATCAGCGGCACCATGGTCCACAGCGACTCCAGGCCGCTGGCCACCACCAGCACCAGCCCCGCCGCCGCGCCCAGCTGGAGGGTGAGCCCCAGGCGCAGGTTCTGCTGGGGACTGCGCCCTCTTAGCAGGCGGATGTTGAGGCGGTTGGAGGCCGCCATGGTCAGCACGTTGACGCCGAACACCAGGGGGTAGAGCCCGGGGGACAGGTCGAAGTGCTCCAGGTAGAGGAAGGGCGAGGCGGTGACGAAGGCGAACAGCCCGGCGAAGGACATGGAGGCCGCACAGACGTAGCCCATGGCCTCGCGGTGGCGCAGCACGCTGGCGTAGTTGGCCAGCACCTGGCGCGGCGAGGCCGCGGGCGCGCCAGGCGCCCGGGTCTCGGGCAGCCGGGTGCCCAGCAGCCACATCAGGAAGGCCGCATAGGCCGCCAGGAAGACGAAGATCAGCCACCAGTCGGCGAGGTAGAGCAGCCCGCTGCCCACCACCGGCGCCACCAGCGGCGCCAGCAGCATGATGATCGCCATGGTCGACATCACCTTCGCCGCCTCGCGCCCGCTGAAGCAGTCGCGCACGATGGCCGCCGAGTTGACCACGGTGGCCCCGCCGCCCAGCGCCTGGATGAAGCGCCAGGCCAGCAGCTCGGGCAGCGAGCTCACCGTGGTGATCACCAGGCTGGCCAGCAGGAAGGCGACCAGCCCGCCGAGCAGCACGGGCTTGCGCCCCAGGCGGTCGGAGAGCGGACCGAACAGCAGCTGGCCCAGGGCGAAGCCCGCCAGGAAGGCGGGCAGCGACAGCTCGGTATGGTGAATGCTGGCCCCCACGGCATCGGCCAGGGCCGCCATGGCGGGCAGGTAGGCGTCGATGGCGAAGGGGGCAAGCGCCGTGTTGGCTGCCACCAGAAGCGCCACGCGTCGCGCGTTGAGCTCCAAGGAATCTCCTTTTCGCATGAATGAGCGAGACACTTGATAGGAAGCTAATGATAGCCCATCGCGTGTCGCGTGTCGGCGTCTGTTCCCCGTCCCGGCCCCTTGTTAAAGTGGAATCCATCCCAACCAAGGAGCCAGCTCCCCATGGCAGACGATCTGCTTTCGCAACTCAAGCGCATGACCACGGTAGTGGCCGACACGGGCGACATCGAGGCCATCCGGCGCTTCCAGCCCACCGATGCCACCACCAACCCCTCGCTGATCCTGCAGGCCGCCCAGCAGGAGACGCGCCGCGCACGACTGAGGGAGATTGCCCGTCAGGCCGCCGATATCGACGACGCCCTGGATGCGGTAGCGGTCGAGATCGGCAGCGAGATCAGCTCCCTGGTACCCGGCTATGTCTCCACCGAGGTCAGTGCACGGCTCTCCTTCGACACCGAGGCCACCCTGGCCCGCGCCCGCTCGCTGATCGAACGCTACGCTCGGCACGGTGTCGGTGCCGAGCGCATCCTGATCAAGGTCGCCTCGACCTGGGAAGGGATCCGGGCGGCACGCCAGCTCGAGCGTGAAGGCATCCACACCAACCTCACCCTGCTGTTCAGCTTCACCCAGGCCCGGGTCTGCGCCGACGCCGGCGTGACGCTGGTCTCGCCCTTCGTCGGCCGCATCCTCGACTGGCACAAGGCACGCCAGCCCGACGCGGACTTCACCGGCGACAACGACCCCGGCGTGCAGTCGGTCAGGCAGATCTACGAGCACTACAAGGGCCACGGCTACGATACCGTGGTGATGGGCGCGAGCTTCCGCAACTCGGGCGAGATCCTGGCCCTGGCCGGCTGTGACCGCCTGACCATCTCGCCTGCCCTGCTCGGCGAACTGGCGGAATCCGGCGGCACCCTGACGCGCCGCCTCTCGCCGCTGGATGCCGAGACCCGGACACCGGAACCACTGGACGAATCCGAGTTCCGCTGGGCGATGAACGAGGACGCCATGGCCACCGAGAAGCTGGCCGAGGGTATTCGCAAGTTCATGGAGGACCAGCGCAAGCTGGAAGCCCTGCTGGGCGAGCTGAGGAAGGAGTGACGCTGACTCCGGAGATCCGGAGGATGGGAGGTCAGTGGTGGTGCGACGAGGCCTCCTGGGCCTCGAGCATCTCCACCAGGGGCTGGAACTCCTCGCGATTGTGCTCGTTCATGTGCATCAGGATGCGGTGTGCCTCGAGGATGCGCTGCCGCAGCCCCTCCTCGTCGGCGGGCACCTCGGGGAGGTCGCTGAGTTCACAGGGTTCGGTGATCGGCGCGTCCACCAGCGTGAAATAGCGCGCGAACCCCATGACATCGAGCATCCGCTGGACGTCGGGATTGTCGGCGACGATGGTCGGCGGCTGCTCGAGCTTGCCCTGCACCGCCATGGCCACCTTGGCCAGGAAGCCCAGCGCCGTGGAATCCACGTTGGTGGCCTCGCGCAGGTCGATCATCACCGCCTGGAGCCCGGGCGTCTCGGCGAGCTGCCGCGCCTGGCTGTCCAGGGTGGCACACAGTGTCAGGCGCACGTCACCGCACAGCTTGAGCACGAAGACCCCGGAGTCGAACGCCGCCTTGATGCGGCCTTCATGAAATATCATTGCCAAATCCGCTCAAGATCATGATCGTCAGGTCGTCGGGCAGTTGTTCCGGTCCCGGGCCGTCCTCGGCGACATCCTCGTCGTCGTCGGGTAGGTCCCCCAGGGCCAGGCTGCCCCGCAGGTCCTCCAGCGTCTCGCTGGCCAGCACCCGCTGCTCGAGTTCCCTGAGCCGCATGTCGAGCGTATCGCCCGGCAGGCATTCCAGTATCCCATCGGAACACAGCCACAGGCGGAAGTTCTCCGGAAGCGGGCACCCCAGGGCGGGATATTCGACTCCGGGGAACAGTCCCACCGGCATGCCCTCTCCGGGCAGGGGACGAACGTCTCCGTTCGCCACCATCAAGGGCATGGGTAGCTGTGCGCCCAGCGAATAGTGCAGATAGCGACGCTCCAGGTCAATCACCCCGACGAACAGGGTGGCATGCTTGCCGATGCCGGTGTCCAGCAGCTCACGATTGAGCTCCGCCAGCCAGCGCGGCGCCAGCGCCTCCGGCCGGGTGCCGTCCCACTCACCCTGCCAGCGGTTGGAGAGGTACTTCAAGAGCACCGTGACGAAGGCCGAGGAGGCACCATGGCCCGAGACATCGGCGAAATTGAACAGCACGAAGCGGTCGTCGTAGCGCTGGAAATCGAGGAAGTCACCGGACAGGTAGAGCGAGGGCGCCAGCCAGTAGTCGCAGGTCACCCCGCCGACCGTCTGCGGCCGGGGCGGCAACAGCTTGCGCTGGATCTGGCCACCGGCCTGCTGATCGAGTCTCAGCATCGCCAGGTGCGTCTCGAGGCTCTCGTTGAGTTCTTCCAGATGCTCGTTGAGTTGCGCCAGACGCTCCCGATCCCGGGCCCGCTCCTGGGCCAGCTGATGCAGCTCGATGGCCTTGCGGATCATGCGTCGCAGCAGCTGCCCATGGCGCAGCGGCTCGACGATGTAGTCGATCAGGCCCGCATCCACCGCCTTGAGCAGGTCCGCATCCAGCCGCTCGTCGCTGACCACCAGGGTCGGCAGGTGGCCGCTCAGGCGAGCCCAGTCATTGCTGGGTACCGCGCGGGCATGGGCCACCACCAGCACCGTATCGGGTGGCAGGTCATCCAGGCTGTCGGCGGCAAACACCGCCAGCCCATCCCGGGCGATGGTCTCGGCCAGGGCATCCCTCGCCTCGCCAGGGTCATCGATCACGCCAATCAGCTGTTTGGGACGGTCCATGCCGGGGTGCCTCAGTCGGCGAAAGCGCCGTCGTCGAAATCCGCATCATCGAAGTCGAAGTCGAACTCGTCACTGGCGAAGGGATCATCGCCCAGTTCGCCGTCGCTGACCTCGAAACGTCGCCGCTGTAGCCAGGCATCGCGAATGAAGCTGTAGCGATCGCCACGGATCAGCTCTTCCTGGTCGAGCAGGCCGGCCCGTGTGTCCACCACCCGCAGCGCGGTCAGCCCGTAGCGTACCTTGTCATCTTCTACATAAGTGACAGGGTAAGTGTACATGTCAAGCGGCAGACCGGCAGTATCCCGTACGGTGCTCGGCCCGAGGAGTGGCAGGACCAGGTAGGGGCCCGCATCCACGCCCCAGGTGCCCAGGGTCTGGCCGAAGTCCTCGTCGCGGCCGGTGATCTCCATGTGGGTGGCGAAGTCCCACAGCCCGCCGATACCCACCGTGGTGTTGATCAGGAACCGCGACGTGGCGATGCCGGCGTTGCCCGGCTTGCCCTGCAGCACACTGTTGAGCGCGGTGCGGAGTTCGCCCAGGTTGGAGAAGAAGTTGCCCACCCCGGTCTGTACCGGCGGCGGCGTCACCTTGCGGTAACCCCGTGCCACCGGCTTCAGTACCGCCCGATCCAGGGCATCGTTGAAGGCGAATACCCGACGGTTGAAACCTTCCCAGGGGTCGTCGGGGTGGCGCTCTTCCACGGCAGCGGTGCTGGCACACCCGGCCAGCAGCAGGAGCGCCAGCAGCGCCCCCAGGCCCCGGCTCGCCGTTCCCCCTCCCTGTCTTGCCTGCGCCTCCCTCATCTCGTTTCCTTCCCTGGCAGCTGTAAGGAGCTCATCGCGATCCCCGTCGTCCTCATCGGCGGCGAACCACGACACTGCCGGCACTGTAGCCTGCGCCGAACGAACAGACCACACCGAGGGCGCCGGATTCGAGGTCCTCGTGGTGCAGGTGGAAGGCGATGATCGATCCGGCCGAACTGGTGTTGGCATAACGATCGAGGATGATCGGGGCCTGGGCCTCGCTGGGCTCGTGGCCCAGCACGCGACGCGCGATCAGGTCGTTCATGTGACGGTTGGCCTGGTGCAGCCAGAGTCGCGACAGGTCGTCGCCGGCGAGCTCGAGGCCCGCCAGGTGGTCGGTGATCAGTGCGGCCACCAGGGGACACACCTCCTTGAACACCCGCCGCCCCTCCTGAACGAACAGCTTGTCCGGTGCCCGGGGATCGCTGTCGGTGACACGGTCGAGGAAGCCGGCGTTGTTGCGAATGGCGTTGGAGAAGCGCGTCACCAGGCGCGTGCCGAGGATCTCGAAGCCATCCTGGCGGGTGGCCACCGCGTCACTCTCCAGCACGATGGCGGTACAGGCATCACCGAAGATGAAGTGGCTGTCGCGATCGCGGAAGTTGAGGTGTGCCGAGCAGATCTCGGGGCTGACCACCAGGGCACGCCTCGCGGAGCCGGCACGGATGGCGTTGGCTGCGGTCTCGATGGCGAAGGTCGCCGAGCTGCAGGCCACGTTCATGTCGAAGGCGTAGCCGCCGGCACCGAGCGCGGCCTGCAGCTCCACGGCCACCGCCGGGTAGGGACGCTCGAGGTTGGAGCAGGCGACGATCACCAGGTCGATGTCGCCCGCGGCGACGCCGGCCGCCTCCAGCGCCTGGCGGGCAGCCACGGCCCCCATCTCGCACTGGATGGAGGGCGCGTCGTTGCTGCGCTGGGGCAGGCGTGGGCGCATCCGCTCGGGGTCCAGGATGCCGTCGGCATCCAGCACGTAGCGGCTGTGGATGCCCGAGGCCTTGACGATGAAGTCGCTGCTGGAGCGGGCCAGCGGCTCGCGCTCGCCGGCGGCGATGGCCTCGGCGTGGCGCGCGTTCTCGGCATCCACCCAGGCATTGAACGACGCCACCAGGGCCTCGTTGTCGATGGCGTGCTCCGGCGTGAAGAGTCCCGTGCCGGTGATCACCACTTGGTTCATGCTGTTCTCCCTTGTCGCGGCCAGGCCGCCCGGGCCACCGCGCCGGCGATGGCCGTTGATCGGTGCCGGTCCGTCAGGCGCGGCCGGTGAGTTCCGCCCAGCGCTTCTCCAGGCGCTTGACGGAGACGGGGAATTTCGTGCCCAGCTGCTGGGCGAAGAGCGACACGCGCAGCTCCTCGATCCACCAGCCGAATTCCACCAGCGCGGGGTCCTCGATGCCGCCACGGCGCTCGCTCTCGCGGCGGGCGGCCAGGCGCGCCTCGAACTCCTGGACCTCCTGCATGTGCATCTGGTCGCGCATGCGCTCGCGGGGGGCCTTCTCCAGCCGGATCAGCGCCGCCTCCATGTAGCGCGGGTACTCGTCGAGCCACTCGCCCGCCTCAGTGATGAAGCCGGGGTGCACCAGCCGCGCCATCTGCGCCTTGAGGTCACTGTAGACCAGCGCCAGGGCCAGGCTGAGGTTGCCTTTCAGCGCCTTGGTCACCGCCAGGTGGCCCTTGAGCGCCGCCTCCAGGGTGGCCAGCCGCACCTCGGCGTGGGGCACCAGCGCCTCGCGGGTCTCGGCCAGCCGGGCCTCGAGCTCGCCCGCCGAGCGCGGCAGCGGTGACACCGCCACCACCTGGCGGAACACCGCGGTGACCAGGTCCTCGCCGAGCTGGCGCTTGCTGCCCACCTTGGCGAACAGCAGCGCGCAGGTCTCGAGCCCCTTGAGTCGCTCGATGGCCCGCACCGCGTCGGGCAGGTGCCGCATGGCCAGCCGGACCACGCCGTCGCGATGGGCCTCGCGAGCCTTGTCGGGATGGTCGAAGAGCTCCACCCGGAAGGCTTCGCCGTCGGGCACCAGGGCCGGATAGGCCTCGACGCGAATGCCCGCCTGGGAGGTGACCCGCGACTCGGGCAGCGGCGCCTCGGGCAGGTCCGCCACCGGCGCTTCCAGGCGCGCCTCCTCGGCCAGCGCCCGGGCGCCCTGCCCCGCCGCCGCCTCGAAGCGCCGTTCCAGTTCGCGGGCATCGCGGCCCTGGCCGAGCACCCGGCCGTCGTGGCCCACCACCTTGAGGTTCATCACCAGGTGCGGCTCGAGCTGGTCCGGCTGCCAGTCGTCGGGGTGGACGCGCACGCCGGTGCGGCGGCGCAGGAACTCGCCCAGCGCCTCGGTCAGCGGTATGTCGTCGGGCACCAGCGCCTCGAGGGCGGCATCCACCCAGTCGGGAATCGGCACCACCTGGCGGCGTACCGCCTTGGGCAGCGACTTCATCAGCGCGATGCACTTCTCGCGCAGCAGCCCCGGCACCAGCCACTCGAGCCGCGCCTGGGGCAGCTGGGGCAGCATGGCCGCCGGCACGGTGAGGGTCACGCCATCGTCCGGCGCACCGGGCGCGAAGTGGTAGGCGAGCGGGTAACGCACCCCGCCGAGCACCAGTTCGTCCGGGTAGTCGGCCTGGGTGACCTCGCTGGCCTCCCGGGCCAGCAGCGCGGCGCGGTCGAACTTGAGCACGTCCGGGTTCTCGGCCTCGGCCTTGCGGCGCCACGCCTCGAACCCCTTGCCGTTGTGGATCTCCTCGGGGATGCGCTCGTCGTAGAAGGCGAACAGCGTCTCCTCGTCCACCAGGATATCGCGACGCCGGGCGCGGTCCTCGAGGTCCTCGACCTCCTCGACCAGCGCCCGGTTGTGGGCAAAGAACTCGCCCTGGGTCTTGAACTCGCCCTCCACAAGCGCCCGGCGAATGAACAGCGCCCGGGCCTCCTGCGGGGCGATGGGGCCATAGTGGACCTTGCGCCCCGCGACGATGGGCAGGCCGAACAGGGTCACCTGCTCACTGGCCACCACCTGGGCGCGCTTCATCTCCCAGTGGGGCTCGGCGTAGCTGCGCTTGACCAGGTGACCGGCCAGCGGCTCGATCCACTGGGGGTCGATCCGGGCCACGGTGCGGGCGAAGAGCCTGGTGGTCTCGACCAGCTCGAAGGCCATCAGCCACCTGGGCGATTTCTTCGCCAGGCCGGACCCCGGGTGAATGACGAACTTGCGATTGCGCGCGCCCAGGTACTCGCGGTTCTCGGTGAGCAGCCCCAGGTGCGACAGCAGCCCCGGCAGCAGCGCCCGGTGCAGGGTGGCGGCGTGACGGCGGCGGGCCTCCTGAAGGGCCTTCTCCGCGTCGCCCTCCTCGAGGGCGGGCCGCGGCGCCGGCGGCGGCACCTCGATCTCCATGTCGCGCAGCAGCTGGCGCAGCTGGCGGAAGGTGTCGTGCCACTCGCGCAGGCGCAGGTAGTTCAGGTAGTGGTCGCGGCACCAGCGGCGCAGCCGGTTGCCGGAGAGCGTCTCGCGGGCGGCCTCGAAGCCGTCCCAGAGGTTGAGCAGGGCCATGAAGTCGGAATCCGGGTCCTGCCAGCGGCGATGGGCCTGGTCGGCGGCCTGGCGCTTGTCGGCCGGGCGGTCGCGGGGGTCCTGGACCGCCAGCCCGGCGACCACGATCAGCACCTCGCGAAGACCGCCCTGCTCGGCCCCGGCCAGCACCATGCGCGCCAGGCGCGGGTCGATGGGCAGCCGCGACAGCTTGCGCCCGATGGGCGTCAGCCGGTTGCCGGCGTCCACCGCGCCCAGCTCGAAGAGCAGCCGGAAGCCGTCGCTGACGAAGCGCGAGTCGGGCGGGTCGACGAAGGGGAAGGCCTCGATGTCACCGAGCTTCAGCGACAGCATCGAGAGGATCACCGAGGCCAGGTTGGTGCGCCGGATCTCGGGGTCGGTGAACTCTGGCCGGGCCAGGAAGTCCTCCTCGTCATAGAGCCGTATGCAGACCCCCTCGGCGATGCGCCCGCAGCGCCCCTTGCGCTGGTTGGCACTGGCCTGGCTGATGGCCTCCACCGGCAGGCGCTGGATCTTCGAGCGGTAGCTGTAGCGGCTGATGCGCACCAGCCCGGGGTCGATGACGTAGCGGATACCGGGCACGGTGAGCGAGGTCTCGGCCACGTTGGTGGACAGCACGATGCGCCGCCCGGCATGGGGCGCGAACACACGGTTCTGCTCGGCATTGGAGAGCCGGGCATAGAGCGGCAGGATCTCGGTGCCCCTGAGGTCGGCACGGCGCAGGGTGTCGGCGGTCTCGCGGATCTCGCGCTCGCCGGGCAGGAATACCAGGATGTCCCGCGGGCCGTGGAACCAGCGCCGCTCGCGCTCGATGGCCTCGATCTCCTCCACCGCGTGGAGGATGCCCTCCTGCAGGGTCCGGTCCTCCTCGTCGTCGGCATCGCGGACCAGCGGGCGATAGCGCACTTCCACCGGCCAGGTACGCCCGGAGACCTCCACCACCGGCGCCGGACGCGGCGTGCCATCGCTTCCCGGCAGGGTGAAGTGGGTGGAAAAGCGCTCCACATCGATGGTGGCCGAGGTGATGATCACCTTGAGATCGGGACGGCGTCCCAGCAGCTGCTTGAGATACCCGAGCAGGAAGTCGATGTTGAGGCTGCGCTCGTGTGCCTCGTCGATGATGATCGTGTCGTAGCGGCGCAGGTCCGGGTCGTGACGGGTCTCGGCCAGCAGGATGCCGTCGGTCATCAGCTTGACCAGGGTGTCGTCACCGGTCTGGTCGGTGAAACGCACCTGGTACCCGACCTGCTCGCCCAGCGGCACGGCCAGTTCCTCGGCCAGGCGCGCGGCCACCGAGCGGGCCGCCAGGCGGCGCGGCTGGGTATGGCCGATCAGGCCGCGGCGCCCCAGGCCCAGCTCCAGGCAGAGCTTGGGCAGCTGGGTAGTCTTGCCGGAGCCGGTCTCGCCGGCCACCACCACCACCTGGTGGTCGCGCAGTGCCGCGAGGATGTCCGCACGGCGCTCGGCCACCGGCAGGGCCTCGGGATACTCCAGGGTCACCGGGATGGCCGCACGACGCGCCGCCGTGCGGCAGGAGCGCGCCAGCGCCTCGCGTACCTGGCCGAGCCCGCGGTCCACCGGCTTGCCCTCCTTCAACCGCCGGGCCAGGCCGCGCAGGCGCTTGTCGAGGGTCGGCACATCCTGCCGCATGGCATCGTCGAGCCCCCGGCGCAGGGCCTGGAGTTCGTCGGAGGCGGCGAGGTTCGTGGGGGCTTGCGAACGGGTGGCGGTGGTCACGTTGGGCTCGGTCGGCTCCGGTGGATGTTGGCAAGGACACTGCCCGCCCCGGCGACCGGAGCGGGCAGCTCATTGTAACGCCAGGGTCACGGCCGCGCCTAATCCGGGCCATTGCCATTGGCTATGGATGCATCACGCCACGGCTATCGCCTCACGGTGACGCCTTCCCCTGATCCTCGTCGCGCAGCTGGCGGCGCAGCACCTTGCCCACATTGGTCTTCGGCAGCTCGTCGCGGAATTCGACGAACTTCGGCACCTTGTAGCCGGAGAGCTCCTTCTTGCACCAGGCGCGCAGGGTCTCGGCGTCCAGCTCCTCGTCCCTCGACACCACGAAAAGCTTGATCGCCTCGCCGCTGGCCTCGTCAGGCACGCCCACGGCAGCCGACTCCACCACGCCCGGATGGGCGGCCACGACATCCTCGATCTCGTTGGGATAGACGTTGAAGCCGGAGACCAGAATCATGTCCTTCTTGCGGTCGACGATACGGATGTAACCATCGTCCTGGAGCACCGCGATGTCCCCGGTATGGAACCAGCCGTTCCCGTCGATGGCCTTGGCGGTCTCGTCGTCTCGATTCCAGTAGCCCTTCATCACCTGGGGCCCCTTGACGCAGAGCTCGCCAGGTTCGTCCAGCGGAAGGTCGTTGCCGTCGGCATCCACCACCTTCACCAGGGTATCGGCCACCGGCTTGCCGATGGTGCCGAGCTGGATGGCATCGACGGGGTTGAAGCTGACGATCGGCGAGGTCTCGGTGAGCCCGTACCCCTCGGCGATGGCACAGCCGGTGACCTCTTCCCAGCGCTGCGCCACCGGCTTGGTCAGTGCCATGCCGCCGGAGATGGTCAGGTGCAGCTTCGAGAAGTCCAGCGCGCGGAAGTCCTCGCGGTTGCACAGGGCATTGAACAGGGTGTTGAGGCCGATGAAACCGGTGAACGGGAGGCCCTTGAGCTCCTTGACGAAGTTGTCGAGGTCGCGGGGATTGGTGATCAGGATGGAGTGATTGCCGGTCTCCATCATGAACAGGCAGTTCACCGTGAAGGTATAGATGTGGTAGACCGGCAGCGGCGCGATGATGGTCTCGGCGCCGTCGGCCAGCGCCGGGCCGATGGCCGCGCGCGCCTGGAGCATGTTGGCGATCAGGTTGCGGTGGGTCAGCATGGTGCCCTTGGCCAGCCCCGTGGTGCCGCCGGTGTACTGCAGTGCGGCGATGTCGTCGGCCTGGCGTGCCACTTCACGGTGGGTACGCCCGGCTCCCGCCTTGAGCGCCTGGCGGAAGGGGGTGGCGCCGGGCAACGAGAACTTCGGCACCATCTTCTTCACGTACTTGACTACCGCATTGATCAACTGGCGCTTGGGGAAACCGTGCAGGTCGCCGAGCTCGGTCACCAGCACCTGCTGGATGTCGGTACGGTCGAGGACCCTCTCGAGCTTGTCGGCCATGTTGGCCAGGATCAGGATCGCGCGGGCGCCGGAATCCTTGAACTGGTGGGCCATCTCGCGCTCGGTGTAGAGCGGATTGGTGTTGACGACCACCAGGCCGGCCCGCAGAGCACCGAAGACCGCCACCGGGAACTGCAGCACGTTGGGCAGCTGGATGGCGATGCGGTCGCCCGGCTGCAGGTCGGTCGCGTGCTGCAGCCAGGCGGCGAAGTCGCCGGAAAGCCGATCGAGGTCGGCATAGGTGATGGTCTGCCCCATGCAGCTGAAGGCCGGCTTGTCGCCGAAGCGCTTCACCGAGGCGTGGAAGACATCCATCACCGAGTCGTAGTGGTCCAGCCCCTCCAGCTCGGGGCCGCTCAGGATCGGGGCATTGGCGTGCTCGTTCATGGGCGCGATCTCCTCAGTCTCGTCGACGGCATGCGACGGTTGTTGTTCTCCCGGTGCCCTACGATATACCGCCATGGCATCACTGTAAAACGACCGATTTAAACTAACGTTTACTCGCTGCACGTCGACCGGCAAGTCTCCCTCTCACTGCCTTAAAGCTGGCCCAGGTCCATGGGGTTGGCAAGCCGCTGCGCTCCACGCTGGAGCGGTGTGTCAAGCGCCCGGCCCCTCAAGAGGGCTGCCGAAGCGGGCGAGGATCTCGCCGCCCTGCCAGACCAGCAGTTCGCCGGGGGCCATGCGCACCCAATCCTCGTTGTCGGTCAAGGGTTCGGTGGCGAGCACCGAGACGACATCGTCGGGGGTGGTGTGCTCGGCGAAATCGACGCTCAGCTCGGCGTCGGAAAGGCTGGCCCGGCCGAAAGGCGCACGCCGCGTGATATGCGCCAGCCGGGTCGAGCAGAAGGCGTAGAGGTAGTCGCCGTCGGCCAGCAGCAGGTTGAAGACGCCGAGTCCCCGCAAATGCTCGCAGAGCCGGTACAGATGCTGCCATAGCCCGTGGCGCTGGGCATCGCTGGCCGGCAGCTCGGGGTAGCGGCGCCGCAGCTCGCCCAGCAGCCAGCAGAAGGCATGTTCGCTGTCGGTATCCCCCACCGGGTGATAGAACCCCAGTGGCAGCGACTGCCAGCCGGTGAGCTGGCCGTTGTGGGCATAGCACCAGGGCCGGCCCCACATCTCGCGTACGAAGGGGTGGGTGTTGGCCAGGCGCACCTGGCCCACATTGGCCTGACGGATATGGCTGATGACGATGTTCGACTTGATCGGATAGTCGGTGATCAGCCGGGCGATGGGCGAACGGACGGAGGGGTGGGGATCGCGGAAGTCGCGATATCCCCCCTCCTCGTAGAAGGCGATGCCCCAGCCGTCGCGGTGGGGACCGGTGCCGCCGCCCCGATGCAGGAACCCGCTGAAGCTGAAGCAGATGTCGGTGGGGACGTTGGCACTCATCCCCAGCAGCTCACACATGCGGCTCCTCCCGGCGGCGGAAGCGGCGCGTCCGCCTGCGGCGGGCGGCCCGCCACATCACCAGCAGCACCAGCGCCGCGACCACCGCGACGGCGATCCACAGCCGCCGGTCGCGGCCATGGGATTCGGCCAGCCGCTCGAGTCCGGGCCGCCCCTCCTGCCACAGCTCCATGGCACGGCGCGGCAGGGCGTTGACCAGCGCCACGAAGCGGTCCGCGGCATCCAGGGGCGCTTCATCGGGGCGCCCCACCAGGTCCGGGTCCAGGTCCTCGTCGAAGCGCTCGGTGCCGAGCGTCGGACCGGCCATGTCCGCCAGGTCGAGGCCGGTGCTGGCGTCCGGATGGAGCAGCAGGCGTGGCAGGCGGATCTCCCGGGTCTCGCCATCCAGCGTGACCCGGGCGCTGAGCAGCAGTGGCCGGCTGACGGAGTCGTCCATCTCGGGAAGCGGGAGGTGCCAGCGCCGGGACGCCACGGCTTCGGCCTCGAGCGTTTCGCCCTGCAGTTCACCCGAGAGTTCGGTGTTGTCGCGATCGAGCCGCGGATGCTCGGCGGCCAGCACCACCCGGCCCGCCCGCGGCTGGTGTACCGCGCCGATGGCGGGCAGGACGTTCACCGCCTGGATACGCTGGCGGTGGACGCCTTCACCCTCCGCGCGTATCACCAGGCGGGCACTCCCGGTCAGGGCCGGGGCCGGCAGGAGGCCTGAGAAGCGGTCATCCCGCTGCTCCAGCCTTACCGCCGCCTGCACCTCGCCGTCGGCGTCGTGCAGTTCCACGCTCATGACGACATCGTCGCTCCCCTCGGCAAGGGGTTCGCCATCCTGCTCGAGCCAGGCCTCCACCGGCAGCGGAAAGCCGAGATAGAGGGTCGCCGGCAGGTCACCGGTGTGCAGCGTCAGCGGCGAGACCACGCTGATGCGGCTGTCAGCGCCGACCTCCCCCTCCAGGCGCCATTCGCCGGGCAGGGGGTCGGGCACGCGAATCAGGTCGAAGCGCGGCTCCACCTGCCAGTGCCCACCCTCCGGGCCGTCATCGGCGCGGTAGGCGGTTCCGTCGGGGGCGATCAGGGTCAGGGGCTCGCCGTCGGGGTCATGGAAGAGCAGCGCCGAGAAGGACTCGACACCCGGGTCGATCATGAAACGCCCCTCCCGCAGGGGCACCTGATCGGCGGGAAAAATGCGTTCGAAGATGTCGAGGAAGGAGCCGAGGAGGCTGTCGGGGCTCTCGACCATTGCCGGCAGGCCCCCGGTGATCTGGGAGAGACGCTCCACCAGGGCCAGGTCGGCCTCCTCGGAGAAGGCGACGCCATGCACCACGACCCCCTGGGCGGCCAGCCGAGGCGCCAGCTCCTCGAGCAGCGCCTGGCGCGAGTCATGGTCGACTCCGGGCTTGGCCCCGCGCGACGGCGGCAGGTCGATCATGCCGTCGGTGAGCAGCACCAGATGCCGCCAGCCGTTGGCATCGGCGGCGGCCGCCTCGCGAACCACGGCCTCGATGTCGGTGAACTGCTGGTAGTCCACCAGGGCCGGCGACAGGGCCAGGGCCTGGCGACGCCATTCGGCATCCACACGGCCCAGCGGCAAGGGATTGTCGACCCGCTCGCCGAAGGTCCAGACGCCGGCACTGACACCGTCGGGCAGCAACGACACCAGCAGCTCCAGTGCGCTGCCGCTGAGCTGGTCGGGATCGTTCTCCTTCATGCTGCCCGAGACGTCGATGATGACCCGTACGTCCGGCTGTTCCTCGACCTCCTGGGCCAGGCCTGGCCCTGCCGCGAGCCACAGCAGGCCGGCAGCGACCATCAGCCCGCAGACATGTCGACCATGCCTGCCCAGCATCCACCCAGCCATCATGGCTCCTTAGCCGATCATCGGCTCCCGACGCTCGCTGCTGCCACGAGGCGCGGGGGCGTCATCCTCGTCCATGTCGACGTAGTCGTCGCCATGGCGCCCTCGCCACCAGAGCAGCAGCCCGACCGCAAACCCGGCCAGCCCGCCGGCGACCAGCAGCAGCAGGGCCGGTATCAGCGCCGCGGTGTTGCGCTCGAGAAACGCGACGGCGGCCACCATCACCGCCGGCGCGAAGCCGGTGTAGAACTCACCCTCCTCGAGCAGCGGCAACCGGAAGCGTGCCGGCACCCAGATCATCCCGGCCACCACCCAGGTGATCACCAGCCGCGGCAGCCGTGGCAGAAAGCCCAGCCCCAGGTAGCCGGTCAGCACCACCACCAGCGACAAAAACCCGTAGCTCAGCCATAGTAGGGACATCGAATCTGTTATCGGCATCGATACCTCGCAGCCCGTGCGTCCCGCGACGCACCGTCTTGATAATGTTCTGAGTATGGTACATCCCGCGCAATGAAATCACAGCCGCCCCGTGACAACTCCCGGCATCCCGACGACACCCCCGTGGCACGCTTCCGTCGCCCCGACGACCCCGAGTGGCACTGGCTGGAGAACAGGGACGACCCGGACGTGACCGCCTTTCTGGAAGCGGCCAATCGCGAGTCCAGCGACTGGTTCGCCCCGCTGGATGAACTGGTGGAGCGACTCTACCACGGGCACCTGGCACGTCGTGAACTCGTCGTGCATGGCCTGCCCACCCCCCTGGACCACTACACCTACTGGAGCGAGACGGCGGTGGATGCCGACTATCCGGTATGGTGGCGCCATCCCAATGGCCAGGACGAGGCCCGGGAGATCTTCCTCGACCTCCAGGCCCGTGCCGAGTCGCACCACTACCTGGACTTGGGCGACATGGCACTCTCACCGGACGAGGCCTGGCTGGCCTGGACCGAGGATACCCGCGGCGACGAGACCTTCGAGCTCTTCCTCAAGCGCCTGCCCGACGGCGAGCCGGTACGCCTGCTGGAGGAGGTCGGCCCCGAGCTCAGCTGGGCCGAGGACAATCGTACCCTGCTGTTCACCCGCCATGACGCCACCCTGCGTCCGGAGAGCATCTGGCGACTGCCGCTGGCGGAGGGCTCGGCCGGCGAGCCGACGCTGGTGCTGCGGGAGGCGGATCCCGAGTTCTGGCTGGGACTGGGCAAGACCCGCTCTCGGGAGTGGCTGGTACTGGAGAGCGCTTCCAAGGATACCAGCGAGTGTCACCTGGTCCCGGCACGGGCCCCGGCAACGGCACCACGCTGCTTCCGCCCCCGAGAGAGCGGTGTCGAGTACTCCCTCGACCATCGCCCGGGCCACTTCTATGTGCTGCATAACCGTGAGGCCACCCACTTCCGACTGGACGTCATCGAGGAGGGCGCCATCATCGACGAGCGGCGCGAGGCATCCCGAGACCCGGTCAAGGGGTGGCAGCCGTTGATCGCCCATCGCGACGACCACACCCTGGAGGGGGTCGACGCCTTCCGCTGGGGACTGGTGATCACCGAACGCGACCACCATGAAGCCCAGGTACGCCTGCGCGTCCTCGAACTGGACGACGCCCACACCGTCACCCGGGACGAGCGCCTGCCGCTCCCGGAGACGCCCTGCAGCCTGGCGCTGGGTGACTCGCCCCACTTCGATGCACGACGCCTGAGGCTGCACGAGGAGTCCTTCACCCTGCCGTCGACCTGGCTGGAGCACGACCTGGACAATGGCGTGCGCCGCCTGCTCAAGCGGCAGCCGGTCCACGGCGACCTGGCCCCGGATCAGCTGGCCTGCGAACGGCTGTGGGCCAGGTCCCACGATGGCGAGCGGATTCCCGTCTCGGTCGTGATGCGCGCGGACCTGAGCGGCCACCCGCTGCCCACCCTGCTCTATGGCTACGGTGCCTACGGCGAGGTGCTCGACCCCTGGTTCTCGGTGGCCCGACTCGAGTTGCTGGCCCGCGGCATGGCCTTCGCCGTGGCCCATGTGCGTGGCGGTGGCGATCGCGGTGAACCCTGGTACCTGGCCGGCAAGCTCGAGCACAAGGAGAACAGCTTCCGCGACTTCCTCGCCGCCCGCGATGCCTTGGTCGAGAAGGGCATCAGCGATGCCGAGCGTATCGCCGCCTATGGGGCCAGCGCCGGTGGCCTGCTGGTCGGCGCCAGCCTGAACCTGGCCCCCGAGGGCTTCTGCGCGGCAGTACTCGACGTCCCCTTCGTCGACGTGCTGCGCACCATGGAGAACCCCGACCTGCCGCTGACCACCGCCGAGTACACCGAGTGGGGCAACCCCGGCGAGCCCGAGACGCGCAGGCGCATCCGGGCCTATTCACCGCTGGACAACCTCCCGGCCGTGCCCTGGCCAACGGTCTTCCTGCAGGGCAGCTGGCACGACACCCGGGTGCCCTACTGGGAACCGGCCAAGCTCTATGCCCGGCTGAACGAGCTCGGTACCGCCCGCGGCCCGGTGCTGATGCGCACCGACATGGCCGCCGGCCACGGCGGCGCCTCCGGTCGCTTCAAGGCCTGGCACGACAACGCCCGCCAGGATGCCTTCATCCTCTGGGCGCTGGGACTGGAAGAGCGGGAAGGCTGAAGGCGCCGATGGCCCGAGACACATCGGTGCTGACCACTCGACGGTGAAGCACTCCTGCAGGGAATGCCTGCAGGAGTGCGGCAGTGCACGGACAGGGGCCTAGCCGCCTCCGCCGCCTGCACCCCCTCCGGCGCCGCCGCCGGCACCCCCGCCACTGTCACCGCCGCCGGAGCCACCGCTGTCGCCGCCCCCGGAGCCACCGCTGTCGCCGCCCCCGGAGCCGCCACTGTCACCGCCGCCGGAACCACCGCCTCCTTCTCCTCCACCGTTGCCGGTTCCACCGCTACCGCTGTCGCCGCCGCCCGAGTCACCGCCGCCCGAGTCACCGCCGCCCGAGTCACCGCCGCCCGAGTCGCCGTCGCCCGAGTCGCCACCGCCCGAGTCGCCGCCGCCCGAGTCGCCGCCGCCCGAGTCACCGCCGCCCGAGTCGCCACCGCCCACATCGTCGGTACCCTCCGGACCGGCGGCGATGATCTGGCCTTCGCCACCCTCGCCTCCGCTGAAACCGGTAGCACTACCGATCTCGCCACCGGCTCCCGTCGGCGGCAATCGCCGCAACAGCTCGTCCAGCTGTTCGTCGGTCAGCACGGCCCCCTCATGGAGCAGCGCATTCCACATGTCCAGCAGCTCTTCTTCGCTGAGCGGACTGTTCCAGCCCCCGGACTGCCCCCAGGCGCCTGCCGACATCAATGCACCCAGCGATACCGCCAGGGTCAGCTTCCTGTAGCCTTTCATCCTCCGATCCCTCCATGCCCCTATGCTCACGCCAACGTCAAGTACCGCAACCCTTTGACCAACAAATTGTTACAGTCCAGCAAGCATCGCGGTAAGAGGAGGAGTTCGCTATCGGAAGAGAGGCTGAAACTGCAGGGGAGATCACTGACGTGACGCCACCCCGAGAAGGGTGGGATGGCTCATGCCGCGGTACTGAGAAAGGGCGACATCACGGGGCGGGATCAGCCGTCGATGGGCAGGATGGCGATGATGTGGTCCTCGAGCTGCTCCTCGGGGACCTCGTCCTGGGAGACGGCGAAGCTGCGCACGCTGATGCCCTTGCGGTGAACTCGCTCCGGGTCACCCGAGATCAGCGGGTGCCAGCCGGCGAGCTTGCGCCCCTCGGCGATGCGGCGATAGGCACAGGACTTCGGCAGCCAGCGGAACTCCTCGATGCGCTCGGGCGTCAGCTGGGCACAGTCCGGCACCCGCTCGAAGCGGTTGGGGTAGTCGCTGCAGCGACAGCCGTGGATATCGAGCAGCCGGCAGGCGACGTTGAGCACCGCCAGGTCGCCGCTCTCCTCGTCCTGGAACTTGAGCAGGCAGCACTGGCCGCAGCCGTCGCACAGCGCCTCCCACTCTTCCGTCGTCAGTTCCTCGAGGGGATAGCGTTCCCAGAACCGTTCTCTCATGATCTCTCCTGAGCCACCGACATCGTGACCGCATCTGTGGGGTCAGCCTTGGGAAATCCCCATGCTTCTCCCGACGTTGATGGCTTGTTCGCCGAAAGGCGCCGAGACCGCCCCTGCGGGGTCAGACCCCAGCCAAGTCCTTGCGAGGGAATTCGACACCGCCGGGGTCTGACCCCACAGGGCCTCCCGACGCTGGCAACCCACTCACAACGCCCTTCGCGCGGGGTCGGGCGCGACAGATTAACGCCCTTCGCGCGGGGTCGGGCGCGATAAACTAGTACTTCGCCTCGGTGGGGGTGCGATAGAGATCCAGCAGGTACTCCTCCTTGGCGGGGGGCATCTGCAGGTAGAAGCCCTTGTCGCGGATCGCCGCCATGACATCGGCGGCCTTCGCCCGGCCCAGGCGCTTGTCGGGGCTCAGGATCAGGGTCATCGCCGGCAGTGGCTTGCCGAAGCGTTCGAGCAGCACCTCGGGCACGTCAGCGAGTCCACGCCGCTTGTCCACGTAGAGGTACATCTCCTCCTTGCGAGGACTCTTGAAGACCTCGCACAGCAGCTTGTCACCCTTCATCCGGTCGTCGCTCATCCGTCATTCACCTCTTCCAGGGCCGCCCTGAGCCCCCTGTTCAATCGCTCGCCGCGCCAGCCGCCAGGCAACGGCAGCGGTTCGCCCTCGAGGTCGGCGGTCACCAGGGCTTCCATGTCGCGCCGGCGCATCAACACCTCGGGCGCCAGGCCCAGGGCCTGCGCCTCGGCACCGACCACCCGCTTCAGTGCCTTGAGGCGTTTCTTGAAGTCTGGCGCCATCGGCGAGGGCATCACCGGCGGCAACGCCTGCTCGTCGACATGCAGCGCCTCGCGCACCAGGGTCAGCAGCTCGTCGCCCTCGCGCTTGACCAGCGGCGGCCTGATCCCCTCGACCTGGGACAGCTCGTAGCGATTCTCGGGCAGCCGCTCGGCGATGGCGTAGAGCAGGCGATCGTTGACCAGCCAGCCCCGCGGCACGTCGCGCCGACGGGCCTCGCCCTCGCGCCAGGTGGTCAGGCGCCGGTAGGCCTCGGCCTGGCGCGGCGAGAGGCGCCACAGCTGGCGGTTGCGCAGGTACCACTGACCGTCGGCGGCATCGCTGCGTGCCGCCTGGGCGACCATCTCGCGGCAATCGGCCTCGAGCCAGGCCATGCGCCCCAGGCGCTCCAGTGCCTCGCGCTGGCGCTCCCAGACCTGCACCAGGTAGACCACGTCGAGCGCCGCGTACTGCTTCTGGGTCTCGCTGAGCGGCCGCTTCAGCCAGTCGGAGCGGGTCTCGTCCTTGGGCAGGGTCTCGCCGATCCAGTGCTCGACCAGCTTCTGGTAGCCCATGGAGGGGGTCTCGCCGAGCAGTCCCTGGGCCATCTGGGTATCCACCAGCGGGGCGGGGGGCACGCCGGCCCAGTGGGCGAAGACCTCGAGATCCTCGCTGCTGGCGTGCAGCAGCTTGAGCGGGCCCTCGCCGAGCAGGCGCCGGAAGGCCTCGGTGCACTCGACCTCCAGGGGATCGACCAGCCAGGCAGGCCCGCCGGCGGAGAACTGGATCAGCGCGGGTACCGGATGGAAGGTGTTCTCGCGAAAGAACTCGGTATCGAGCGCGATCACCCCTGCACCCGCCACCTCGTCACAGGCGGCGTCCAGGGCGTCAGGAGTATCGATCCAGCGAATATCGGGGGTCAGGGGCATGGGGGTTCCGGCAGGTCGGTAATCGTCAGGGGGCTCATTCGCCCAGGAACGGCAGGCGGCCGTTGAAGGCGCGGCTCAGGGTGCCGCCGTCCACGTACTCGAGCTCGCCCCCCATGGGGACGCCATAGGCCAGTCGCGAGAGCCGCACCCCGTGGGGCGCGAGCTGGGCGGCGATATAGTGGGCGGTGGCCTCGCCCTCCACGGTGGGGTTGGTGGCGAGGATCACCTCCTCCACGCCGTCCCCGGGGGTCTCTCGGTTGGCCACCAGGGCCTCGAGCTGCTCGAGCCCGATATCCTCGGGGCCGATGCCGTCCAGCGGCGAGAGGTGGCCATGCAGCACGAAGTAGCGGCCGCGATAGCCGCCGGCCTCCTCGATGGCCAGCTGGTCGGCTGGCGACTCGACCACGCAGAGCACGCTGTCGTCGCGCCGCGGGCTCAGGCAGAGCGCACAGACGTCCTCCTCGGTGAGGGTACGACAGCGACGGCAGTAGCCGACCTCCTCCAGCGCCACGCCCAGCACCTCGGCCAGGCGCCGACCACCGTCGCGATCACGTTCGAGCAGGTGCATGGCCATGCGCTGGGCGGTCTTGGGGCCGACACCGGGCAGGACACGCAGCGACTCCATCAGCCGCTCGACCAGGGGGGAGAAGCTCATATATCAGAATGGCATCTTGAAGCCAGGCGGCAAATTCAACCCCGCCGTCGCCTCTTCCATCTTGGCCTTGGAGTTGGCCTCGACCTTGCGCACGGCATCGTTCACCGCGGCGGCCAGCAGGTCCTCGAGCAGTTCCTTGTCCTCTTCCATGACGCTCGGGTCGATATCGACCTTGCTGACGTCATGGCGGCCATTCATGGTCACCTTGACCATGCCGGCACCGGCCTCGCCCAGAACCTCGGCCTTGGCGACCTCCTCCTGGACGCGCTGCATCTTCTCCTGCATCTCCTGGGCCTGCTTCATCAGGTTGCCCATTCCACCCTTCATCATGGGGGATTCCTCGCTTGTGGGATGTGAACTCTTGCCGTGGTCGATGCGGCGCCTCAACCGCGCACCTCGGCACCGGCGGGCTTGACCGTGGATTCGATCAGGCGTGCACCGAAGGCCTGCTGCAACTGTTGTACATGCGGGTCATTGCTGAGCGCTTCAACCGCCTCGGCATGACGCTCGGCGGCGAGGCGCTCGGCCTGCAGCCGGGGGGTCTCGACGCCCTCGGGCAGCTGGCCCTCCTCGACGGTGACACGACGCTCGATGCCGATGCCCGACAAGGCCTGGGTGATGCGCTGCACGTGCACCTCGGCGTTCATGGCCGAGAGCGCGGGGTCGAGCCGCAGCTCGAGGTGCCGGCCGTCATCGGCTTCGACAACGCAGTTCGCCGCCAGGTTGCGCGTCAGCCCGCCCAGCCCCAGCGACTCGAAGCGAGCCAGCCAGCCGGCGTGGTCGAGGTGCCCGTCGACGCCCTCGCCAGAGGCCACGGGCTCGCGGTCGGCTGCAGCGGGCTCGGGATCGGCCGTCACAGGCTCGGGCTCGGCTGCCATGGGCTCGGGCTCGGCTGCCATGGGCTCGGAAGCCGCAGGGACGGGATCCGGTGCCGGGGCGATCGGCCCGGGTGCGCTGTCCGTCTCCCGCGATGCGCTCTCCTCCTCCTCCCAGGGCGGAGGGGGTTCCGGCGCTGGCGAGGCCGGCACCTCTGCCGGGGAGGAGGCGGGTGTCGGCGCGCCCGGCGCCTCGGCGGCGGGCGCCTCCCCCGTGGCGGCTGCCTGCTGCGGCGCACGCGGAGCCGGCATGGCCGGAGCACCGCTCGCGGGTGCCTCGGCGTCGCCGGCACCTTCACCGGCATTGCCCCCCCGCAGGGGCAGCGGCGTCTTCGCCGGCCGGGGCACGCCCTGGGGACGGAAGGCCAGCATGCGCAGCAGGGTCATCTCCAGCGCCATGCGAAGGTCGGGGGCATGCTCCATGTCGCCGCGCCCCTGGAGGCCGATCTGGTAGTAGAGCTGCACGTCCTCGGCGGTGAAGCGGGAGGCCAGCGCGAGCAGCGCCTCGCGGTCGCCATGGCCGTTGTCCAGCGCCTCCGGCACCATCTGGGCGATGGCCAGGCGATGCAGCACGCCGGTGACGTCGTCGAGCACCGCGGCGAAATCGGGACCCTGCTCGGCGAGCGCCGCGACCTCGGCGAGCACACGCGCCGCGTCCACCTCGGCCAGGGCCTCGAGCAGCGCCAGGACATGACGGTGATCCAGGGTGCCGAGCATGGCCGCCACGTCGGCATGGCGCACCTGCCCCTGGCCGAAGGCGATGGCCTGGTCGGTGAGGCTCAGGGCGTCGCGCATGGAGCCGTCTGCTGCCTTGCCCAGCAGCCACAGGGCGCTCTCGTCGCAGGGCACGGCCTCGGCCTCGAGGACCCGGGTGAGGTGCTCGACGATGCGCTCCGGCGCCATGTTCTTGAGGGTGAACTGCAGGCAGCGCGACAGCACCGTGACCGGCAGCTTCTGCGGGTCGGTGGTGGCGAGCAGGAACTTCACGTGGGGCGGCGGCTCTTCCAGGGTCTTGAGCAGCGCATTGAAGCTGTGAGTGGAGAGCATGTGCACCTCGTCGATGAGGTACACCTTGTAGCGACCCTGGGTCGGGGCGTACTGCACGTTGTCGAGCAGTTCCCGGGTGTCCTCGACCTTGGTGCGCGAAGCGGCGTCGACCTCTATCAGGTCGACGAAGCGGCCCTCGTCGATGGCCCGGCAGCTGTCACATGCCCCGCAGGGGGTGGAGGTGATGCCCTCGTCGCCGTGCCCCTTCGCCGTGCAATTGAGGCACTTGGCGAGGATGCGCGCCAGGGTGGTCTTGCCCACCCCGCGGGTGCCGGTGAACAGGTAGGCGTGGTGCAGGCGCCCCTGGTCCAGGGCATTGACCAGCGCCCGCTGGACATGCTCCTGGCCGACCAGTTCATGGAAGGTACGCGGCCGCCACTTGCGGGCCAGAACCTGATAGCTCATGCAGCGCGGAATCCTTGCAGCTGGGCTGGCTGGCAGCCGGAGTCGGGATAGACGCCGCCCGGAAACCCGCTGGCCACGCCGATCATGGAATCGTTCCGTGTCATTCTACCGGCTGGGGGCGGGGGCGCAAAGCACGGCGCCGATGGCCAGTGCCCCCTCAGTCATCGACATACTCTCCCAGCAGCCCCCGGCCTCGCTCGCGCAGGAAGTCGAGGGCCCGGGCACGCTTCCACTCGCCACGATAGACCAGCCCGAAGCCGAACGTCATTGCCGGGAAGAACGGGCGCACCACCACCGCGTCCCGAGGCGAGAGCTGATCCCGGGCGGTCACCGGGTTCATCACCGTGATCCCCACGCCGTTGGCCACCAGCGCGGCGATGGTGCCGATATTGGCCTCGGTCTTGCCGGTGATCTGGATACCGTGGCGGGCGGTCAGCTCGAGCAGCGGGTTGGTGCTGATGCTCGGCTGGTTGCTGATCACCAGGTGCTGGTCGCGCAGGTCCTCGACGCCGATCCGTGCCTTGTCCGCCAGGGGGTGGGCCGCCGGCAGCAGGCAGACCGCCTCGGTGGTGAGCCAGGGCTCCACCTCCAGCACCCGCGAGGCCACCGGCAGGGTGACGAAGCCGATATCGGCATGGCTCGACTCCACGGCCAGCTGCACCTCGTGGCTGGACATCATGTCGAGGCTGACGCTGAAGCGGCGATTCTCCTCCAGCAGCGCCGCCACCAGGCGCGGCACGAAGCCGAAGGAGAGGCCGGGTATCGAGGCGATCCGCAGCCGCGAGGTGCCGAACTCCTTGAGCGCCAGCACGCTGTGGCGCAGCTCCTCGATGTTACCCATCAGCCGCAGGATCTCGTCGTAGAGCTCGCGGGCCTCGGGCGTGGCGACCAGGCGGTTCTTCTCGCGCAGGAACAGCTGGATCCCGAGGTTCTCCTCGAGCTGGGCCAGCGAGCGGCTGACCCCGGACTGGGTGATGCCCAGGGTCCTGGCCGCCTGCGACGCGCTGCCCGCCTCGAACAGCGTCTTGAAGATCGCCAGTGCCTTGAGGGAGTGGATGGTCACGTCAGCCATGAGTCGAACTCATCAAATTCGATAAAAACATCATATATTGAAATACCTGTGATTCGCCACCTAGACTTCGGACAGGTCGATTCCACAACGATAACGGTTCCTCACATGACCTCTTCCCCCCTGTTCTACCAGGCCGGCCCCGCCCTGCCGGAAATCAGCCACGGCGATGGCGTCACCCTCTGGGACACCCGGGGCAGGGCCTACCTGGACGGCTGCTCCGGTGCCATCTCCTGCAACCTCGGCCACGGCCGGCAGGATATCCGCAACGCCATGCTGGCCCAGCTCGACCGCGTCGCCTTCACCTACCGCACCCAGTTCGAGAGCGCCCCGGCGCTGGCCCTGGGCCATGCCCTGGTCGAGCTCACCGGCGGCGCCCTGGAGAAGGTGTTCTTCGTCTCCAGCGGCTCGGAAGCCGTGGAGTCGGCCCTCAAGCTGGCCCGGCAGTACGTCGTCGCCACCGGCGAGCCGCAGCGGCGCCGCTTCGTTTCCCTGCGCCCCTCCTACCACGGCAGCACCCTGGGGGCGCTGGGCGTCACCGGCTACCGGCCCCTGGAGGCCCCCTTCACCGCGCTCACCCAGGCCTCGCTCAAGGTGCCGGGGCCGGACTTCTACCGCCACACCGACGCCGACGACGATGCCCATGTGGACCGGGTGCTGGCCGAGACCCGCGCGGCCATCGAGGCCGCCGGCCCCGAGTCGATCATCGCCTTCGTGCTGGAGCCGGTGGGCGGCGCCAGCACCGGCGCCCGACTGCTGGGCGAGCGCTACCTCAAGGGCATCCGTGCGCTGTGCGACGAATTCGGCTGCCTGCTGATCCTCGACGAGGTGCTCACCGGCGTGGGCCGCACCGGCGCCTGGTTCGCCTTCCAGCACTACGGCGTGACGCCCGACCTGCTGGCCACCGCCAAGGGGCTGGGAGCCGGCTATTACCCGGTGGGGGCGCTGCTGGCCCGCGACGATATCGTCGAGGCGGTGATGGCCACCGGCGGCTTCCAGCACGGCCACACCTACGCCGGCAATCCGCTGGCCTGCGCCACCGGCCTCGCCGTGGTCGAGGCGATCCGCCGCGAGGGACTGCTGGAGAACGCCCGGGCGCGCGGCGAGCAGCTCGGCGCCGGCCTGCGGGCGCTGGCCGAGCGCCATGCCTGGGTCGGCCAGGTACGCGGAATCGGCCTGCTGTGGGGCGTGGAGCTGGTGGCCGACCCGGCGACCCGCGCGCCCTTCCCCGCCGAGCAGAACCGTTTCGCCCAGATCACCGCCCTGGCCCGGGAGGAGGGGCTGTTGATCTACCCCCGCCGCACCCTGGACGGCGTGGCCGGCGACCACTTCCTGGTCACCCCGCCGCTGACCATCACCGCCGACGAGGTGGAGACCCTGCTCGAGCGCCTGGCGCGTGCCATGGCGCGCTTCGACCGGGCGCTGGCCGACGAGGCCGCCGCCCCCACCGCCCGGTCGACGGAGGGCCGCCCGTCATGACGCTGCTCACCGAGAAGGTCCGCGACATCGAGGCGGCGGTGGCCGCCATCCCCGAGGGGGCGACGATCATGGTCGGCGGCTTCGGCTCGCCCGGCACCCCCTTTGCCCTGCTCGACGCCCTGCTCGAATCCGGCCAGGGCGGGCTCACCCTGATCAAGAACGACGCCAATGAACCCGGCATCGGCATCGGCAGGCTGATCGAGGCCGGCCGTGTCACGCGGCTGATCACTTCCCACCTGGGGCTCAACCGCACCGCCATCGAGGCGATGAACGCCGGGCGACTCGAGGTGAGCTTCCATCCCCAGGGCCTGCTCGCCGAGAAGATCCGCTGCGCCGGGGCCGGCCATGGCGGCTTTCTCACCGACATCGGCCAGGGCACCGAGATCGCCGCGGGCCGCCGGGAGGTCGAGATCGACGGCCGCCCCTGGGGCATCGAGCCCGCCCTGCACGCCGATGTCGCCCTGGTGCACGCCGAGCGGGCCGACCGCTACGGCAACCTGATCTATCGCGCCACCGCCAGCAACTTCAACCCGCTGATGGCCATGGCCGCCGAGCGGGTGATTGCCCAGGCCTATCGGCTCGACGCACCGGGCGAGCTGCCCATCGACGCCATCCACACCCCCTGCGCCTTCGTCAGCCAGGTGGTGCAGGTCGACCGTGCCACCAGCGAACAGGGAGTGCGTCCCCATGGCCTCTGACACCCAGCGCATCCTGGCCCGGGCCGCCCGGGAGGTGATCCCCGGCCAGATCGTCAACCTCGGCATCGGCCTGCCGACCCGCCTCTTCCACCACCTGCCCGACGAGATGGAGGTGCTGGTGCACTCGGAGAACGGCGTGCTGGGCTGCCGTCCACGCCGCGACGGCGAGGCGCCGGACCACGACATGATCGACTCCGGCGGGGCCTACATCACCACCCGTCCCGGGGCCAGCGTCTTCGACAGCGCCACCTCCTTCGCCATGATCCGGCGCAGCCGGGTCGACCTCACCTTCATGGGCGCCTTCGAGGTCGACGCCGCCGGCAACCTGGCCAACTGGAAGATCCCCGGCAAGTTCTCCCCGGGGATCGGCGGCGCCATGGAGCTGGCCCAGAAGGTCAGGCGGCTGGTGGTGCTCTGCTCCCACAACGACAAGCACGGCAACCCCAAGATACTGGCGCGCTGCCGCCTGCCGCTCACCGCCAGCGGCTGCGTGTCGCGCATCATCACCGACAAGGCGGTGATGGACGTGACCCCGGCGGGGCTTGCCGTGGTGGACATCGCCGAGGGGCTCGACCCTGCCGACCTGCAGGCGGCCACCGAGGCACCACTGCTCATCGACGAATCACGGCTGGGGAGGTTCTGATGCTGGATGCCACCGAGACGCGCATCGTCGCCGCCTGCGAGGCGCTGATGGATGACACCCTGGCCCTGACCCGCGACCTGGTGCGCGGCTACAGCGTGCTGGGCCAAGAGCAGGGCGCGCTGGATACCATGGAGGCCTGGCTCGCGCGGCTGGACCTGCCGGCGACCCGGGTGCCCCTGGACGCCCCGGGCCTTGCCGACCACCCCTGCCGAGCGCCCACCGAATGGTCGAGCGAGGGGCGCTACAACCTGGTCTCGCGGCTGAATCCCGAATCCGAGGCCTCGCACCTGGTGTTCAACGGTCACCTGGACGTGGTGCCCGCCGAGCCTACCGACATGTGGACCCGGCCGCCCTGGGAGCCCTGGGAGCGGGACGGCTGGCTCTACGGTCGCGGTGCCGGCGACATGAAGGCCGGCATCGCCGCCATGGTGATGGCGGTGGAGGCGGTGCGCCGGGCCGGGGTGGCCATCGACTTCCCGCTGACCCTGCAGACGGTGATCGAGGAGGAGTGCACCGGAAACGGCGCCCTGGCCTGCCTCCATCAGGGCTACGGCGGCGACTTCGTGCTGATCCCCGAGCCCTTCGGCGCCCGGATACTGAGTGGCCAGGTGGGCGTGCTGTGGTTCCGCATGCGCCTCGACGGGGTGCCTGCCCATGTGCTGGACACCGGCGCCGGCAAGAACGCCATCGAGAACCTGCAACAGTACCTGCCGGCCCTCAAGGCCCTGGAAGCGGAGATCAACGCCCTGCCCCGCCCGGCGCCCTACGAAGACCACCCCCACCCCTTCAACCTCAGCATCGGCCGGGTGGAGGGCGGCAACTGGGCCTCCAGCGTGCCGGCCCACGCCATCCTCGAGGGGCGCGTCGGCTTCCCGCCGGGCATGACGCCCGACGCGGCCATGCGCCGGGTGCGCGAGGCCATCATGGCCCGCCATGCCGAGCTCGACGACGCCACGCCCCAGCCCCGGGTCAGCTTCCACGGCTTCCGCTCCGAAGGGCACCTGGTCGACCTGGACACCCCCGGCATCCGGCTGCTCTCGGCCTGCCACGAGGCGCTGCTCGGCGAGCCGCCGGCCCACTACCTCGCCACCTGCACCACCGACCTGCGCGCCTTCCACGTCGCGGGCGGGATCAACGGCACCTGCTACGGCCCGGTGGCGCAGCGCATCCACGGCGTGGACGAGTGCGTGGAGATCGACTCCATCCGCCACGTGCTGACCACCTACGCGCTGTTCCTTCACCGCTGGGGACAGCAGGCCACGCAACAGGAGCCGAGCGCATGAGAGACGCCTATCTCGCCGACTACGCCCGCAGCGCCTTCACCCGCGCCCACCCCCGCAAGCCGGAGGTGGACGCCTGGGCCGACACCCGCAGCGACGTCCTGCTGGCCGCCGTGATCGACGCCCTGCTGGAACGCCGCGACCTCGACGGCGCCGCCGTGGAAGAGCTGAGCCTGGGCTGCGCCCTGCCGGTCAAGGAGCAGTGGAGCTTCGGCGGCCGCTACCCGCTGTGGCTCGCCGGGCGCCTGGGCGAACGGGGCCGCGCCTGCGCCAGCCGCCAGATCGACCAGCAGTGCGGTTCGGGGCTCGCTGCCCTGCGCAGCACCGCCCGGGAGATCCAGGCCGGCGCCATCGAGGTCGGCATCGCCGGCGGCGTCGAGAACATGACTCGGGTCCCCATGGGCCCGGCGCTGTTCCAGGAGGGCGTGCTGACCAGTCCCGCCGTGCTGCGCAAGGCCCCGTGGCTGGAGCTCGACGTGGCCCTGAACATGGGCCTGACCGCCGAGCGCCTGGCCGAGGCCGCGGGCATCGGCCGCGAGGCCATGGACGCCTTCGCCCTGGCCTCCCACCAACGGGCCGCCGCGGCCGATGCCGCGGGGCGCTTCGACGGCGAGCGCCTGGCCCTGGCCAACGCCGAGGGCGACCCGGTCGCGCGGGACGCCAATATCCGTGCCGACACCAGCGCCGAGCGCCTCGCCGGCCTCGACCCGGTATTTCTCGAGGGCGGCCGGGTGACCGCCGGCAACAGCTCGCCGCTGACCTCCGGGGCCGCCGCCACCCTGCTGATGTCCGAACAGGCCCTGGCGCGCCATGGCGCCACGCCCCTGGCCCGGGTGGTGGGCGTTGCCGACTGCGGGGTCGCCCCCGAACGGATGGGCGCCGGGGCGGCCGCCGCCATCCGCCGCGTGCTGGCCCGGACGGGCCTCACCGTGGCCGATATCGACGCCTGGGAGATCAACGAGGCCTTCGCCGCGGTGCCGCTGCACGCCATGGGCGAGCTGGAACTGGACCCCGATCGGGTCAACGTCTGGGGCGGCGCCCTGGCGCTGGGCCACCCGCTCGGTGCCACCGGCGTCCGGCTGGCCGGCACCCTGGCCCGCATCCTGCAGGCCGAAGGCAAGCGCTACGGCTGTGCGGCCGCCTGCATCGGCGGCGGCCAGGGCATCGCGGTGATCCTGGAGCGCATGTGACGACTCAGGTATTGCTTGCTAGTTTCGAATATGAAGGTTTACCAAAAGACCAGGAGGTGACAGGGCAGCAAGGCCCGAATCCGTTTCGATAGCGTGAAGCATGAACGAGGCATGTCGCGACGCTAATCGTGTCGCAAACCCATGTAAACAAACCAACATTGAGCAGGCATCGACATGACAAATCATAAAACGCCTTTTCATCGTCCTCTCATCGGCGCCATGACACTTCTCGGCGCCATTTCCCTGGCAAGCTTGCCGGCCCAGGCACGCGACCTGCCCGAGATTCAGGACGACGTCTTCCAGGTCGCCAACTCTGGCGCTTATCCTCCTTTCAGCTATGTCGATACGGCAGGAAACCTGATCGGCTTCGATGTGGATATCGCCGAAGCCCTGGCAGAGAAGATGGGAGTCGAGGTCAACATCCAGACCTCGCCGTGGAATGGTATCGTTGCTGCGCTGTCCGGTGGCCGTTTCGATGCCTGCATCTGCAGCATGAGCGTCACGGAAGAGCGCGAGAGAGCCGTCGATTTCACCGACAGCTATTACGGATCAGGGCTCTCCGTATGGGTGCAGGAAGGCACCGACGACGTCAGCAGCATCGATGACTTCGAAGGAAAAAGGGTGGGTTCCACCCTGGGCGAAACCGGCAACCAGTGGGCTACCGAGAACGCTGATGGGAAGTGGAGGAACCAGACCTTCCAGGGCCTTCCCGACATGATGAATGCACTGACCACCGGGCGTATCGACGTGATGATCGCCGATGACATTCCCGTCTATGTGGCACTCAATGAACAGGACATCGCTATCAAGCAGGTCGACGTCGGCGAGCTGCCCAGCTGGCCTGCGGCCATTGCCATCCAAAAGAACACGCCTCAGCTGAAGGAGGCACTCAATTCGGCACTGGCCGAGATCAAGGAAGATGGCACCTATCAGGCAATCGTCGACAGATGGATCGGCGAAGGGGTCGAATTCAACTGACGGATCGGCACAGCAGGGCGCAAGCCCTGCTGGCGCCTGCCCGCTTCACATCACCACGACAATCACAACAACAGGACAAGGGGGATCATGGACATCAGCCTGATGATCGACATAACGCCGTTGCTGGTGAAGGCAGCCTGGGTCACGATCGACATATCGGCTCGCGCCCTGTTCTTCGGATTCTTCATCGCCTCCGCGCTGGTGGCGCTGCGAACCTCTCGAAACACTCCTGCCCGCTGGCTGGCACGCGCCTACATCAGCGTCGTTCGCGGCACCCCCTATTTCGTCCAGCTGCTGCTGGTCTTCTATGGCGGCCCGGCGATCGGCCTGCGCCTGGACCCCTTCACCTGCGGCGTGGTGGTCGGGGCCTTCAATATCGGCGCCTACATGAGCGAGGCCATTCGGGGGGCCATCGAATCGGTGGACAGCGGCCAGAACGAGGCCTCGAGGTCGCTGGGGTTCGGCCGCCTGGCCACGCTGCAGCACATCGTCCTGCCCCAGGCAGCCGGCCTGATGATTCGCTCCATCGGGGTGCTCGCCATCATCCTGGTCAAGAACTCATCCCTGGTGTCGATCATCTCGGTGGTGGAGCTGACCTACCAGGCGCAGCGCCTGATCGGATCCACCTACAAGCCCCTGGAAGTCTTCACGCTCAGCGCCCTGCTGTACATCGTCATCATCTATGCAGTCATGGGCATCGTGGAATTCCTGTACCGCCGCGCCACTCGCTACACCTATCTGTAGACCCGCCAGGCAACAGAACAACCAGGACCCGCCATCATGGAATTCGACTTCAGCCCCGTCATCGCCTACTTTCCGACACTTATCACCGGCATAGGGGCCACGCTGCTGATTGCCCTTCTGGTAGCCGTCATGTCGGTGGTCGGCGGCCAGATCGTTGCCGTGATATCCATATTCACCAAGAAGTTGGTCAGCTGGCCGCTGCGCTTCTTCATCTGGCTATTCATGACCACACCGCTGCTCCTGCAGCTGTATTTCCTTTATTTCGGGATTGGCGAATGGATACTCATACCGGCGATCGTGGTTGGCGTTCTCGGCCTTGGATTTCACTACATGGCCTATAATGCCGATATCTTCATCGCCACCATCAAGTCAGTCTCGAACGGCCAGTATGAGGCCTCGCGCTCGCTGGGCTTCGGACACCTGGCCACCATCTTCTACATCATCGTCCCACAGGCCTTCTATCGCGCCATTCCCCAGCTCGGCAACAACATGATCATCATGGTCAAGGATACCGCGGTACTGTCGGCCATCGGCATCGCCGAGCTGGTCTATGTCTCGCAGTATGCCATCAGCGTGACCTTTCGCCCCTTCGAGTTCTACATCACCATTGCCGTGATCTACTACCTGATCAATATCCTGATGGAAGCCGGACAGTCGTGGATAGAACGCCGTGCTGCCTATCGCCGTTAACAAGGAAATCACATGACAGAAACGACAGAGACTCCGATGGTCGAACTCAAGGGAGTCAAGAAACGATTCGGTGACCTCGAGGTCCTCAAGGGTATCGATCTCAAGGTCGATCGCGGCAAGATCATCTCCATCATCGGCCCCTCCGGTTCGGGAAAGAGCACACTCCTGCGATCGATCAACAACCTGGAAGTCATCGATGAAGGCACCATCATGCTGGACGGCATCCAGGTGAACCGGCCCGACCTGAGCGGCCTGGCATTCGAAAGGCACATCAACCATATCCGCCAGAACATGGGCATGGTGTTCCAGCACTTCAACCTGTTTCCCCACCTCTCGACGCTGGAGAACGTGACGCTGGCGCCCAGGAAGCTCAAGGGCATGAACGCCGGCGCCGCCCGGGAGCTGGGCATGGAGCTGCTCGACCGCGTGGGCCTGGCGGACAAGGCACGGGCCTACCCGAGCTCGCTCTCCGGGGGCCAGAAGCAGCGAGTGGCCATCGCCAGGGCCCTGGCCATGCGCCCCAAGGTCATGCTCTTCGACGAGGCAACCTCGGCGCTGGATCCCGAACTGGTGGAAGAAGTGAACCGCGTCATGAAGAGCCTGGCCGAGGAGCACATGACCATGCTCATCGTCACCCACGAGATGGCCTTCGCCCGCGACGTTTCCGACTGGGCCATGTTCATGGACGGCGGCGTGGTGGTCGAGGCCAACACTCCCGACCACCTCTTCTCCCACCCCGACCAGGAGCGCACGCGCAACTTCCTGCGCAAGCACCTGGGGAGCCAGGCGCAGTCGTCGGCACAGTCTTGACCCGGGGCAGCAGCACCCGGCGGGGCCGGTGCACGAAAGCGACACTCAGGCAGGAACAAGGAGGAGAAAGGCGACGGATGGCCATGGAGAGGCCCCGAAATGGAGGCGGCCCCGACAGCCACATCCCGGCACACGCGTCCACCACTACCGTTGCTCCCTTCCGGGCCTGGCGGGGTTTGCGGTTTAGCGTTGCGGGAGGACCGACGGGGCCACCACGACACGACGCTCGAGGCGTCAAACCCGGCGAGCGATCAATGACTTGCCGAGTGCGACGGCACTATACCAGCACACCCCCCGGGCGGCAAGGGAAAGCCGTGCCGAGGAGAGCCCGCTGCGCTGCAAGGATGTGAGACACGGCCCACTGCTGTATGGTGAAGGGCATCCCCTGCCTCTCGACTAGACTCCGTTTACGGGAGGCTTCACCCGTTGCCGACATCTGGAGGCGCCCCATGAAGAAGGATCCGAACAAGGGCTACATCGCCCTGCTGGGCTGGAGCCTGAACGCCATCGAAGCCGCCGAGAACTTCGACCGACGCTATGTGGTGGTCGCTCCGGACTGGGCCGAGGAGTACTGCCAGAAGCACGACATCCCCCATGTCCCCTGGAACTTCGAACGCTTGAACGATCGCTCCATGGAGATCGCCGAAACGCTCAAGGAGATGGGGGTCGACGTGGCCATCCCGCTGTTCGAGGAGACCGTGGAGTGGGCCGGCGCCATCAACTCGCTGCTGCTCGACAAACCACGGCTCTATGGTCAGTCGCTTCTGCTCCGCGACAAGGCGCTGATGAAGCGCCGCGCCCAGCTCGGCGGTATCCGCGTGGGCATCTTCGAGGAGGCCCACGACAAGGGCGACGTCATCCGCTTCCTCAAGCGGGTCAACCAGACCCTGCTCAAGCTCGACGGCGACCCCAACGACCCCATCCACCTCAAGGCCTTCGACAAGGCCGGCTGCCTCGGCCATCGGGTGATCCGTACCCCCGACGAGGTCGATACCATCCCCGACGAGGAATTCCCGGTGCTGATGGAGTCGCACCTGGACGGCTGGGAGTTCGCGGTGGAGGCCTGGATCCACAATGGCAAGATCGCCTTCCTCAACATCTCGGAATACGTGACCCTGGGCTACTCGGTGTTCGTGCCCGCCTCGCCGGAGCTGGAGCAGTATCGCCCGCAGATCACCGCCCAGATCGAGAAGCTGATCAAGGCCTTCGACATCGACTTCGGCCTGATCCACCCCGAGTACTTCGTCACCAGCGACGGCGAGATGTACTTCGGCGAGGTCGCCTACCGGCCGCCGGGCTTCAAGGTCTTCGAACTGCTCGAGCGGGTCTACGGCTTCAACGCCTACCAGGCCAGCATGCTGGTGTTCGACCCCAAGAGCACCCGGGAGGAGGTCAAGGCCTTCTTCCCCAAGGAGGTGGTCGATGCCGACGGCTACGCCGGCTGCTTCGGCGTCTATCCGCGCCGCCGGGTGGTCAGCAAGCTGGAGATTCCCGAAGAGGTCGAGGACGACCCCTACTTCGAGTCCCACGAGCTGACCCCGCCAGTCGAGGAGACCGTTACCAAGCGGACCGCCTTCGGTACCCACTGGGGGCTGATCTACTTCAAGGGTGACGAGGCCGCGCGCATGAAAGAGCTTCTCAAGCACATGGAAGAGCTTGATTTCTATGTCTGAGCTTGATTTATCAGGCCAATGAAGGCGTCATGGGAATGATGACGGCCTGACGACAAGGAGTCGGCGTGACCACGCACCGACACATGCAAGACAACAGTGAGCCGGCGGGCAACGACAAGCTCGCCGGCCTGCTGGCGAAACTCGACGAGGCGACCACCCTGCTCGCCGAGTCACTCGAGTTCACCAAGCCCGCGAAGCTGCCCCGGGTGCTGGATACCGCGCGCCGGGTGCTGCTCCAGGACGGTGGTGCCGCCGCGGTGGAGTCGCGTGCCAGGGCCCTGGAGGAGGCCGGGGTCTTCCTCGGCTCCGACTGGGAAACCCCCCAGTACCTGGTGCCTTCGCTCACCACCCATGCGCTCGATAGCGCCGATCCCAATACCGTGGTGATCGAGGCGCTGAGCGAGCTGCGGCTGCTGGCCGTGGCCAAGGGGGAGTATCTCCACCCCATGGTCTCCGCCGAGCAGGCGCACCACTACCTGACCCAGGTGATGGCCATCAATCTCTCGCTGCTGTTCAGCGCGCCCAGCGAGGCCGAGCGGGAGACCCAGGGGCGCCTGGCGCAGATCCCCCGCCACCTGTTCCGCCACCTGGCCGAGCGAATCGGCTACGAGCACATCATCGATCGCCTGATCGACGAGATCTGGCGCATCCTCCAGCAGCGACCGATCCAGGTGGAACCGGTCAAGAAGATGATCACGCAGATCGCCATCTGCCAGGCAAACCCGGAGATCGACCTGGGCACCAGCGGACAGGGAGCCGACCGCCTGGTCAGTTCACTGTTCGGCCCGACCCGGGCCTGCCGCGAGGATCCGGGCATCGAGGTCTACCGCGAGCGACTGGCCAGCATGGATGCCACCGCCCTGCAGGGCGAGGCCACCGGCTTCGCCCGGGCCATGCACGACACGGGCCTGGTGTCGCCCTACCACCCGGTGCTGTTGCGCCACCTGCTCGACCACGGTGACCACCTGCTGGCCGAGGCGCTGGGCCTCTCCTCCACCGGCCGCGACTGCCTGCTGTGCTATCGGGAGCTGGTCCACGCCCTGATCCGGGGCGGGGTCTATCCGGCCACCCCCCAGGCCGCCTACGGACTGGCACTGATGCTGGAGCGCGGGATCCTCTACCAGCCCCCGGTGGCGCCGGCGATGTGGCGCCAGCTGGGGCTGACGCTCTCCGAATGGTCCCAGGCGCGCCTCAACCTGGCCTTCGGCGAGGCGGTCTCGCCGCGGGCTCGGCTCCTCGAGGGCGTGCTCTGCATGCTCGGCCTGCCGCTGGGCGTGGGCCAGGGCAACAACCCCACCTGCCAGTCGGCCCGAGCGCTGTCGATGTGGGCCTACAACGATCCCGACTACCTGCTGCAGATGGTGGCCTGGGCGGCGCGCGACGACGACATCATCATGCACTTCGAGGGCATGCCGCTCTCCTCCATGGCCAGCCTGTCCGGGGTGGCCCAGAGCCTGCCCATGGACCTCGACCCGGTATCGCTGATCGTGGTGCCGCATCTCGACCGCATCTATGCCGAGATGGGACGTCGCTGCATCGGCCGCGAGGGCGACCCGCACCGCTGGGTCAACCCGGAATTCCACGGCTGGTGGTCGGGCCGCGGCTTTCGCATCAACGTCGACGTGACCAGCGGCCAGCTTCACGATCTCGACGACTTCCTGCGTCACTTCTATGCCAGCTATCACCCCTACTACAACGGCAACCAGCCGCTGATCCACCCCCAGCCGGCGGGCATCGCCATCACCGACAGCGCCGCCCGCTTCATCGGCTGGCACGCCATCACCGTGCTGCGGGTCTCGCTGGATCCGAATGACGTCATGCGGGCCTACTTCTTCAACCCCAACAACGACAGTGGCCAGGACTGGGGCGACGGGATCAAGGTGAGTACCGCCGGCCACGGCGAGCGCTTCGGCGAATCCTCGCTGCCCTTCGAGCAGTTCGCCTCGCGACTCTATATCTTCCACTACGACCCGCTGGAGCGCGGCGAGCTGGCCCAGGTCACCCAGGAGGAGCTCGACCGGGTGATCGGCCATGTCCACCGCAGCTGGGGCGCCGATCGCATCCCGCCCACCGACCTGCAGGCCGACGCGGGGCCCGGTGGCGTCCCTTGATGCCGGTCAGGACTTCCGCGCCAGGCTCTGCCAGAATGGGCACAAAGGAGCCTGCCGGCTCGATACCCGGGCGTAACAGGAAGATGGCCATGGACTTCAAGCTGCTGATGGTCTTCGTCGATCAGGACAAGACCGACAAGGTGCTGGACGCCGCCCGCGAGGCGGGCGCCACCGGCGCCACCATCATCAACAATGCCCAGGGCCAGGGGCTCAGGCCCCACCTGACCTTCTTCGGGCTGGAGTTCATGGCCTCCCGCAGCGTGATCCTGGTCCTGGTCGAGGCACGTCGTTCCCAGACGGTCCTCGATGCGGTGACCCAGGCCGGTAGGCTGGACGAAAGCCTCAACACCGGCATCGCCCTGGAACTGGACGTTAGCCAGGCGCTTGGGCTGAGCGAACATATACGCGCGCTCAGCCGGGAGCACCCCCTGGACGACAGCTGAGCCGCCACGCATGAGACACCGGTTCGGCGATCGGTGGCTACTCCCTGGCCTCGGGGGCTTCGCCGCCGGTCAGGCGACGCTCTACCCGCTCGAGATTGTCCCCGGTGCCGAGCAACACCAGCACATCGTCTGCCTGCACCTCGGTATCCGCCTGCGGATAGCGACTGCGATGCTCGTTGCGCACCATCGCAGTCACCGAGACCTGATCGCGCTCGGTGTCCAGTTCGGCCAGGCTATGGCCTATCGCCGGGCAACCCTCGTTCAGCACCACGGAGTGCAGCCGCTCCTGTTCGGCCGCCGGGCGTGTGTCCTGAATGCTGTCCAGCGAGCCGCGGAACAGCTCGCGCAACATGCGGTAGTGGCTGGCGCGCTGTTCCTGCAGGTGACGGGTCACCCGATACAGCGGTACGCCCAGCGCCTGTAGCGCATGGGAAGTGAGGATCATGCTCGCCTCCAGGGTCTCGGGGATCACTTCCGTGGCACCCGCCGCGCAGAGCTCCGCAACCGAGGCTTCATCGCGGGTACGCACCACCGCCGGCAGCCCGAGATGGGCGGCGTGGCGCAGCGTTGCCAGTGCCGCCGGGCGGTCCTCATGGCTGATGATCAATAGCCGCGCCCGCGCCAGCCCCACGTTCTCCAGCACGGCGGCATCCGAGGAGTCGCCGAAATAGACCGGCTGGCCCGCCAGGCGTGCCTCGCGTACGATCGCCGGATCAATATCCAGGGCGACATACTCGACTCCTTCGCTCTCCAGGAAGCGCGCCACGGTCTGGCCGGTGCGCCCGAAGCCGCAGATCACCACGTGGCCCCGCTCATCGAGCTCCTTCGGCGCCGGGGCGGCCCCGTCGGGCCACCGTGCCGGGCGCCCGAACAGCCGGCGCGCCAGCGGCTGGTTGTAGCGGATCAGGAAGGGTGCCAGGATCATCGAGAAGAGCACCGAGGTGAGCACCACCTGGGCCGGCTGGCTGGCGATCACCCCGCCCTCCAGACCGATGGCCAGCAGCGCGAACCCGAACTCACCGCCCACCGCCAGCAGCAGCCCGGTACGCAAGGCCGTCTGCAGCTCCACCCCGGAGAGGCGCACGATCACGGTCACCAGGAGCAGCTTGATGGCCAGCAGCGCCAGGGCGCCCAGCAGCGCCTCCCACCAGATCTCGGGCAGCAGCGCGGGCTCCACCAGCATGCCGATGCTGACGAAGAAAAGCCCCAGCAGCACATCCCGGAACGGGCGGATGGTGGACTCCACCTGATGGCGGAACTCGGTATCACCCAGCACCATCCCGGCCAGGAAGGCACCGAAGGCCATGGAGAGCCCCAGGGTCTTGGTGGTCCAGGCCGCCACCAGGGAGACGAACAGCACCGTCAGGGTGAAGAGCTCGGCGGAGCGGCGCTCCGCCACTAGCTGAAACAGTGGGCGCAGCAGCAGTCTCCCGGAAACCAGCACGATCACGAAGGCCAGCAGCGCCTTGGCCAGCGCCAGCCCCAGTGCGCCGGCCACCTCCTGGGCCGCCGCCACACCCAGCACCGGGATCACCACCACGAAGGGCACCGCGGTGATGTCCTGGAACACCGACATGGTGGTGCCCAGGCGGCCGTGTCGGGTCTGGCTCTCGCCCTGCTCCATCAACTGCTTGGTGATCACTGTGGTGGAAGACTGGGCGAACACGGCGCCGACCACGAAGGCCGCCGGGCCGGGCAGCCCCATGCCCCAGGCCAGCAAGCCGACTGCCAGCGTGGTCAGCGTCACCTGTGCGGTCCCGAGCCCGAGGATGGTGTGGCGCAGGGCGTAGATCTGCGGCATCGAGAAGCTGAGCCCGATGGTGAAGAGCAGGAAGACGATGCCGAACTCGGCGATCACGCGAATGTAGTCATCGGCCACCACCGGGCCGGCGGTATGGGAACCCAGGAGCACGCCCACCAGCAGATAGCCCAGGCTCGGGGGAATCCTGAGCCGCTGGAAGACCAGCACCACAGCGACGGTAGCCCCTAACAGCAACAACATCTGCACCAGCGCCTGTTCCAGCATCCCCTGCTTTCCTCATCTGCCCGGCGGGCTACATGTCACGCGTGGATGATCGTCTGCGCCACTCATCATATCAGCCGGAAGCTGCGCGACGCTGCAGCCAGCGCGCCCAGAGCGGAGCGCAGAACATCAGCACGATCATCCTCAGCAGGTGGTGGAAGGCCACGAATACCGGGTCCAGGTCCAGTGCCACGGCGAGAATCGCCATCTCGCCGATGCCGCCGGGTGCCAGCGCCAGCAGGGCCACGTCCCGCGGCACCCCCACCAGACGGTGGATGAGTTCGGCGAAGAGCGACAGCACCGCCAGGGCGACCAGGGTGGCGACAAGGGCCTGGCCCAGGTAGCGCCCCAGCCGTACCGAGGAGAGCCCGCGGAAGCGTGCTCCGATGGCGCAGCCCAGCACCCAGAGCATGAGATTGAGCCCCCATTCCTCCAGCTGCAGGCTGGCGATGTCGAATCCGGAGAGCAACGCGGCAAACAGCAGTGGGGTCAGCAGGGTAGGCGTCGGCAGACGCAGCCAGCGCCCGAGGGGAAACAGCAGCGGCAGCACAGGCAACATCCACAACCCGGCGAAGCCACGCGCCATCGCCTCGGCCTGCACCTCCCCGGCGGCACCCTCGTAGGCCCAGAACAGTGGCGGCAGAATCAATACCACCAGCACCACCCGCAGCGACTGGGCGATGGCGATGCGCTGGGGGTCACCCCCGCCCTTCTCACCCATCAGGATCATCGCCGTCATGGCGCCCGGGGCCGAAGCGAACCAGGCACTCACCGAGTCGAAGCCGCAGCGCCGGTACCAGGCCGCTGCCGCGGCAGTGGAGGCCGCGACCCCGGCCAGCAGCAGCGCCGCGGAGAGGGGCCAGTCGACCAGTCGCTCGGCCAGTTGCCGGGTCACCTGGCTGCCCAGCACCAGGCCGAGAACCCCGAGGAAGGCCTCACGCAGCCGCTCCGGCACCCGCACGTCCAGGCCGCGAGCCGTTGCCAGCAGGTTGGCGACCAGGGGCCCCAGCATCCAGGCCAGCGGCAGGCCCGTGGCGTGAAACACGGCTCCGCCCAGGCTCCCGATGGCCAGCGACCGTGCCAACGCCTGTCCGGCCGCCTGATCCACTCGCGCCCCCTCTATTACCCGGCTAACGAAAATCCCATTATCCCATGACAGGGAACAGAAGCCAGCACTGCAGCGAATCCCCACAGGCGGCTATAATGGCGCCCCCCTTCCCCACTCGGAACGCCCATGCCGCGCCTCGACCAGCTTCTCGTCACCCTGGGCCTGGCCCGCTCCCGCACCCGCGCCCAGCGGCTGATTCGCCACGGGCGGGTGCGCCTCGAGGAGAGCGGCCGCGTGCTCGCCAGGCCCGGCGAGAAGCTCCCCGAGGATGTGCGGCTGGCCGTGGAGGAGGACCCCGAGGAGCGCTATGTCTCGCGGGCGGGGCTGAAGCTCGAGGCACTGGTCGAGATACTGGGGCTCGACCTGTCGGACCGCCTGGTGCTGGACGTGGGCCAGTCCACCGGCGGCTTCACCGACTGCGCGCTGCGCTTCGGCGCCCGGCACGTGATCGGCGTGGAGGTGGGCCACGACCAGCTGGATCCGGCCCTGCGCGAGGACCCGCGGGTGACCTGCCTGGAGGGCCTCAATGCCCGGGCCATGGCCACGGAGCCGCGCCTGAGGGCGGCCTTCGAGGCCCGGGGCGCCACGGGACCGGACCTGGTGGTGATGGACGTCTCCTTCATCTCCCAGACCCTGATCCTGCCGGAGCTGGCTGCCCTGCTCGCCCCGGGCAGGCAGCTGCTGTCGCTGGTCAAGCCGCAGTTCGAGCTGGGACCCGGTGGCGTCAATGCCCGGGGCGTGGTCTCCGACCCGGCCCGCTACGCCGAGGTGAAGGCACGCATCGGCGACTGCTGCACAGCTTGCGGCTTCGCCATCCTGCACTGGGGGGAGAGCCCGCTGCTCGGTGGCGACGGCAACCGCGAGTTCCTGCTCCACGCCGTGCGCGAACCGTCGCCGGCCTGACGGGACTCAGCGCCCGCCGTCTCCCCCGCCATCGCCGTCGAGGTCGACCTCGCCCGGGTCGCCATGGGCCCCAGGTGGCGGGTGTGCCGGTGCTGGCTCGCCGGCGGGGAGCACCTTCTGGACCCGCTGTGCCTGCCCGCCGGGGCGATGCAGCCAGACGTCGAGCTGGTTGAAGGCGATATCGACCTCGTGCTCGGCGAACAGCTCGCCGACCCGGCAGTTGATCTCGTCGGTGGCGAAGAGCCGATCCCCCAGCGAGTTGACGAAGATGCGCAGCTCGAAATTGAGCGTGCTCTCGCCGTAGTCCATGAAGAACACCTGGGGCTCGGGGTCGGCCAGCACCCGCGGGTTCTCGTCGGCCGCCTGGCGCAGCAGGCGATGCACCAGGCGATGGTCCGAGCCGTAGGCGACCCCGTAGGTGAGCACCACCCGGGTCACCGTGTCCGACAGCGACCAGTTGATCAGCTGGTCGGTGATGAAGGTCTGGTTGGGGATGATGATCTCCTTGCGGTCGAAGTCGGTCACCGTGGTGGCGCGGATGCGGATCTTGCTCACCGTGCCGGTGAGGTTGCCCAGGGTCACCGTATCGCCGATGCGCACCGGCCGCTCGAAGAGGATGATAAGGCCCGAGACGAAGTTGGCGAAGATCGCCTGCAGGCCGAAGCCCAGCCCCACCCCCAGCGCGGCCACCAGCCACTGCAGCTTGTCCCAGGAGACGCCGAGCGTGCCCAGGGACGCGACCAGGCCGGTGCCCACGATGGTGTAGGAGAGCAGCGAGGTAATGGCGTAGGCGCTGCCCTGCTTGAGCTCCAGGCGCGACAGCACCATCACCTCCAGCAGGCCCGGCAGGTTGCGCGCCATCATCAGCGTCAGCGCGACGATCAGCAGCGCGGTGAAGATATCGGCCACCGACAGGGTGCTGTCGACCAGGTCGGCGCCCTCCACCTCGTCGGCTTCCCAGATCGCCACCTCGTCGAGGTAGCCCAGCACCGTCAGCAGGTCCGACCACACCAGGTAGAGCAGCAGCACGAAGCCGATCAGCAGGATCAGCTTGGAGAGCCGCAGCGACTGCTGGTTGATCTGCTCCATGTCCAGCGGCGGCTCCTCGACCACCTCGACCCCCCCCTCGGCACCCTCCTGCACCTGGGCACGACGCCGCATCAGGGCGCGCCGGAAGGCGAGCCGCCGGGCCGCCACCGCCAGCCCCCTGACCACGGTGGCCTCGACCAGGATCCACAGTCCCAGCAGGTAGAGGGTGATCACGAAGCGCCCCACCAGGCTCAGCGCCGTGTACTCGTAGCCCGAGGCGATCAGGCCGATGAAGACCAGCGGCACCGCGGCCATGGCCAGGCCGAGGATCAGCCGGAACAGCTTGACCCCGAAGAAGGGGGTGTGGGCGAGGATCAGGCGTGCCAGCAGCACGCTCATCGCCACCAGGCCGCCGAGCAACAGCCCCAGCGCCACGGGGCGCAGGGTCAGGCTGATCTCGCCGTCCCGCGCCAGGGTGGAGATCAGCAGCACCGGGACCAGCGACACGCCCAGCCACAGCAGCAGCCAGCGCAGCCGGGCGGCGTAGCCCGCCGACCAGTAGAAGTGCTTGGTCGCCACGCCGTCCGTCACCAGCAGACGCCGCGACCAGGCGATCACGGCCCAGGCCAGCGCGAGGTGCCAGCTGGCCTGGCCCAGGCCCACCGCGATGCCGTGGCCCCCCATCACCAGGGCGGCACCCACGCCGGCCAGGGCCAGCGGCCCGGGAAGCGCCAGCAGGGCATTGAGTGCCACCGCCTGGGGCGTGTGACCCTGGCTGTCGCTGCGCAACCGCCCGATCTGCTCGTGCAGCAGGGCCAGCCGGGCCTTGATGCGCCGGCGACACCACAGCAGCACGGCCACCACGAGCAGGAAGGGAACCCCGAGCAGGGCCTCGGGGCCGGGCATCCGCCAGTGCACCGGCAGCACCTCGCGCCACTCCCCCACTTCCCATTCGGTGGCCAGGTGCGAGGGCAGCTGGCGAAGCCAGGACAGATCCAGGGGCCGGGTGTTGGCGATCCAGAACAGCTGCTCGTCGATGGTGGCACGCAGCTCCCGGGAGGTTTCCAGCAACTGCTGCTGATTGAGCTGCAGCTCGATGGCGGCGCTCAGCAGGTTGCCGTAGGACTGCTCGAGCTGGTCGACCAGTTCGCGACGCGACTGGTAGAGGCCCTGCAGCGACTCGACCAGGGCAGGGCTGATCTCGACGCCCGCCTCCTCGAGGCGCTGGTTGGCCAGCCGCTCCCCCTGGCGCAGTGCGTCCCGCTGGCGCACCAGGTCGAACTGGCGCAGGCGCAGGTCGGCGATCTCGTCCTGCAGGTTGAGCCGGGTGTCGACCTGGGGCAGCGACCGACGCTGCTCGCGCAGGATCCGCGACAGCAGCAGGCTGCCGCGGATCGCCTCGATCTGCTCGTTGAGGCTGCGCTGCAGCTGGCGCACATGGTCGAGCTGGCTGCGGATCGCCAGGCTGTCGCGCACCAGGCTGTTGTTGCGGTCGTTGGCGCGCAGCAGCTCCAGGCTCAGGTCCCGATTGATCTGCTGGGCCCGCTCCAGCACCGGGTGGCCGGCCTCGAGCAGCGGATCGTCCCGCGCGGCATCGGCGATCGCCTGCTCCGAGGCGATCCTGCGCTTGCGCTCGATGACGCTCTGCAGCAGCGCCAGCTCGGTCTCCTGGCGGGTGATCTGCTGCGACAGCAGGTCACGCCGCTGCTGGGCGAGCTCGCGCAGGCGGGTGTTGGTCCCCAGCTCGCGCTGGTGCAGGCGCAGGGTCTGCTCCGCCAGGCGCCGCTCGACCCGCTGCTGCCACAGCCGCGGGTCGTCCTCGGCCAGGCCACGGGCCTCCAGTTCGTCCAGTGCACGGCGCGATCGCTCGACGGCCTGCATGGCATCGGCGATGGCCTGCTGGGCCCGCTCGGGCAATGTCTGGGCGGAAAGCAACTGGGCATTGACCTCGGCGAGGCGGTCCTGCAGTTGCTGCAGTTCGAACACCGCCTCCTGCTGGCGGTACTCGAGCTCATCCAGGGGCTCATCGTCCAGATCGGTAGCGGAGAGCGCCGCCGCGGCCTCCTCCTCCTCACGCAGCTCTCGCTGCAGGCGCAGCAGCTCGGCCGGTGCCTGCTCCACCCTCTCCTCGAGGGCCGTCAACCGCTCCTTCACCTCGGCCAGCCCCTGCAGCCCCTCCAGGGTCGCCTCCAGCACCTCGATGCGGCGCTGATCGGGATCGCTCGGGGTTTCCCCCTCCTCGGGCTGGAGGGCGGCGAGGCGCTCCTCGACCACCGCCGGCTCGGGCAGTGACGCCTCGGCTCGGGCGTCAGACACCAGACCCGGCAGCAACAGCATCGCCAGCCACCCGACGACCAGCAGCGCCGGCCCAATATGCCCCCAGCCATGGGAGCCTTGTACAGATCGCATCCTTCTCACTGGCTCCCTCGGTAGCCCGTTGGCCGAACCGGCCACTGCACCGATTCTCGGCTTCCCGGCGCGGCAAGGCAATGTGTCGCCGTCAGGCTACGGCGACGTCGTCGCCTCGCCACGGTTGACTTGCCCCCCCGGCATGGTAGAACGGCGGTTCCCCCTGATCAGTCTCGGTACCATGACATGACCCCGTTGCGCTGCACCGCCCTCACCGGTATCGCCCTGGCACTGCTTGTCCAGGGTTCGGCCACGCTGGCGGCAGACCCGGACCCTGACCGGGCTGCCCTGGAGGCGCGCATCGAGGCCCTGACCCGGGAACTCGAGTCGCTGCACCAGCAACTGGCCGAGGATGATCGGCAGGCCCGGGATGCGGATTCCGACCCAGCGGACCAACGCTCCGCCGGGATCGAACAGGACCTCGAAGAGGTGGAGGAACGCCGCCAGCTGGAGCGGGAGTCCGCACGCAACCCCTATGCCATCACCACCCACCGGCGCAACTATCTGCTGCCGCTGAGTTACAACGACAATCCCGACGGAGCCGGCCTCGGCGGCGACAGCTCCACCACGGATCGCACCGAGGTGAAGTTCCAGTTCAGCTCCAAGGTCAACCTGGTCGAGGGGCTTTTCGATGGCAACGGCGATCTCTACTTCGCCTATACCCAGCGCAGCTGGTGGCAGGCCTACAACTCCGACGTTTCCTCGCCCTTCCGCGAGACCAACTTCGAACCCGAGGTTTTTCTCGACTTCGATAACCGCTGGTCGCTGCTCGGGTGGACGAACATCAACAATCGGCTGGCCTTCAACCACCAGTCCAACGGTCGCTCCAGTGACCAGTCTCGCAGCTGGAACCGGGTGATCCTGGAATCGACCTTCGTCAATGGCGACTGGGCATTCAGCCTGGCGCCCCATTGGCGAGTCCCCGAATCCGACGGTGACGACGACAACCCCGACATCGAGCGCTTCGTCGGCTACGGCGATGTCACCCTCGCCCGCCGCTTCGGCGGCCAGGAGCTCAGCCTGCTGTGGCGGGGCAATCCCGGCGCCGGCAACATGGGCACCCAGCTCGACTACTCCTGGCCACTGTTCGGCAACGTACGGGGACACGTGCAGTACTACTACGGATTCGGCGAAAGCCTGATCGACTACGACCACCGTACTCATCGCCTCAGCCTCGGGTTCAGCCTCAACCCCCTGTTCTCCACCAGCGGCATGGCCCCCTGAACCTGACCTGGAGCAACGGTCCCGCCGTGGCGGACACGGAACGAATTGAAGTCACCCCGGCGACTGCTATGCTGAGCCTGTCGTTCACCGTCAGAGGAAGACCCCGATGGCAAGCCGAGCTCCCCACACCCAAGAGTCCGCCCAGCAGCTCAAGGATGACCTGCACCACCTGACACAGACCATCGAGGAACTGGTCAACGCCACCGCCGATGATTCACGCAGCAACATCAAGGAGCTGCGCGAACGGGCCGAGAAACGCCTGAAGGATACCCGTGAGCGCCTCGAGGCGCGCGGCGAGCGGCTCTACGGCGAGACCCGCGACACCCTCACCCACCAGGCCGATGCCTGCGACCGCTACGTGCACGACAATCCCTGGACCAGCATCGGCATCGGTGCCACCGTGGGGGTCGTCATCGGCATGCTGATCGGGCGTCGCTGATGGCGGAGAGCCAGGGACCGGCACAGCGACTGTTCACCGCCGCCAAGCGCCTGCTCGGCAGCCTGCTGGCCACCGGCGAGACGCGGTTGCGCCTCGCCGTGCTGGAGCTCGAGGAGGAGCGGGCACGCCTGATCACCCTGCTCCTGCTGGCCGGGGTCAGCCTGATCCTGCTGCTGCTGGGCATCGGCGCGCTGACCGCCCTGGTGGTGGTCGCCTTCTGGGACAGCCACCGCCTCACCGCCATCACCGTCAGCGCCCTGGTGCTGCTGGGCAGCGGTATCGGCCTCGCGGTCTGGGTCATGCGCCTGGCCCGTCGCCGGACCCTGCTGGCGAGTACCCTCAAGCACCTGGCCACCGACCGCGACCTGATGGAACGTTCCCGCCATGACTGACGCCTCGCCCCCCCGGTCAGCCTTCCCCCGCGCCGCCGTCACCCTGGGGCGCGAGGAACGCAAGGCGCAGCTGGAGGCCATCATCGAGCAGCAGCGGGTGGACATCCTGGTCGAGGCCAGCCGCTGGCGCGAGGCCAGCCGTCCCATCGACGCTGGCTGGCACGCCCTGATGCGTTTCAAGGCACCGCTCTACGCGGTGGGTGGGGTACTGCTGTTCAAGGGGGCCCGCCATCCCCGCTCGCTGCTGCGGATGGCCAGGCGCCTGGCAACCGGCGCCCTGCTGTTCAGGCGCGCCCGGCGCCTGCTGCGCTGATCCCCGCCCCGGAGGAGACACCCATGGCCATCGCCATCACCCTGCACGTACTCGCCGCCGTCATCTGGGTTGGCGGCATGTTCTTCGCCTGGATGATCCTGCGGCCGGTGGCCGTGAGCCTGCTCGATCCGCCACAACGCCTCACCCTGTGGCGCCACGTCTTCCAGCGCTTCTTTCCCTGGGTCTGGGCGGCGGTGATCGTGCTGCTGGCCACCGGGCTGTGGATGCTGTTCGCCGTCTTCGGCGGCATGGCCGGTGCCCGCTGGCACATCCACCTCATGCTGCTGACCGGACTCGCCATGACGGCACTCTTCCTGCACGTCTGGTTCGCCCCCTACCGGAGGCTGACGCAGGCCGTGACCGGCGAGGACTGGCCCCGGGGGGGCCGGGCACTGGGCCAGATCCGCCGGCTGATCGGCATCAACCTGATCCTCGGCCTCGCCACCGTGGCCATCGCCGCCGGTGGGCGCTTCCTGTAAGCCCAGGCCGACGGCCTAGATCATCGCCTCGACCGGCGCCCTGGCGTGCCCGCCCGGCACCCACTTCATCCAGCCATCGCCCCGGCTCAGCCGCTTCTCGAGAAAGCGGCGGGTGCGGGTCTGGCCTTCGCTGTGGTCACGGGCCCATACCGCCAGGGTAGCGACGAAGAGGGCCGTCAGCGCCACCTCCTCGACCTGGGCTCGACGGCTGCCGTAGGGGGCATCGAGGTCGGCCGCCTCGCGCCACCACTGGATGGTCCGCGAGAGGTCGAAGACCATGGGCACCCAGGTATGAAGGTGCGGCAGGTGCGCCTTGGTGCGGAGCATCTCCACGGTGACCCGGCGATGCCCGGCGAAGGTGCCGAACCAGGCCAGCAGGCAGTGCTCGAGCCGCGCCCGCTCGGGCCAATGGGCGAACCCCTCGGGCTTGTCGGCCAGCATCGCCCGCCAGCCCCGCCGGAACCAGGCATTGGCCACCGCATCGAGGTCGCGATACTCGTCCAGCACCCGGTCCATCGGCAGCTCGAGCCGGGCCGCCACCGTGGTCAGCCGTACCGCCTCCCAGCCGACGATCTCGGCCTGGCGTACCGCCTCATCGACGATACGCTCGCCAAGGGGAGGCTCGTCGACGCCGGGATCGTGATGGATGCCAATCATGCTCATGGTCGCCCTCCTTCCGGCATTCCCTCCCCTCGAGCATAGTCCCCCCGGCGCCCTCGAGACACCTCGCCGCCACGCCTCCGGCAGCCGGGTCACAGCGCCGCGGCGGCATGCTGAAAATCAGCTCATGTGCGACCGGCATCCACATGCACATTAATCAACTGGCTAAGCCGAATTACTGAACTACGTTGAACGTTACACGTGGTAACCCGCTCACCCATCGAGTCTGTATCAACAGGAAAGGGAAGTTCGGACCCCATCGGGACGCATGCGCCATGCCGGCTGCCGAGTTCTCCGGAACTTCTCGTCCAGGAGTGCATCATGGCCAGCTACCTGCATCCCGGTGTCTATATCGAGGAAATCCCCAGTGGTGCGCGCCCCATCGAGGGTGTCTCCACCTCCACCGCCGCCTTCGTCGGCACCGCCTTCCGCGGGCCGGTCAACCAGCCCGAGCTGATCAACAGCTGGGACGACTTCGTCGATCGCTTCGGCGACTTCCGCCAGGCCAGCGGGATCAGCGACGAGGACGACGCCATGGGCCTGGCGGTGCGTGCCTTCTACCAGAACGGCGGCAAGGCCGCCTATGTCTGCCTGGTCCGCGGCGGCACCCCGGCGACGGCCGGCACCACCCTCAACCCGGCCGCTGACCTCGACCTCGGCGTCGAGGCGAGCAGCCCGGGGTCGTGGGGCGACCTGCTGCGGGTGACCCTGCACGAGAACAGCAGCAACGACCAGGAACTCGACCTGCTGGTGGGCACCGAGGATGGGGACGGCAACTTCGACCCGCTCCCCGGTGAATCCTTCCTCGGCCTGAGCCTCGACGAGCGGGCCGACAACTTCATCGAGAAGGTCATCAATGACGGGTCGCGACTGATCCGGGTCGAGCTCGAGGAGAACAACGGCGCCACCCAGACGCTGCATGATGCCGAGGTGGCGACGGAATTCGCCACCCTGGGTGGCGGCGGGGACGGCAGCGGCCCCGCCGCCGACGACTACGCCGGTTTCTACAACGACACCCTGCGCAAGTATCGCGACATCTCGATCATGCTGCTGCCGGGCGAGCGGTGGCCCACGGGCGGCGGTACCAACGACGTCATCACCAACACCCTCAACCATTGCGAGAGCACCATGAGCCGGGTGCTGATCCTCGACCCGCCGGGCGCGCATGAGCTGAGAAGCGGCGCCGATGTCGAGGACCTCGACCTGCCCACCTCCAGCTATGCGGTGCTCTACTATCCCTGGGTCAGGGTCACCAACCCCCTCCACCATCCGGACCTCAACCCCACCGCCAGTCGTACCCTGACCATTCCGCCCTCGCCCATCGCCGCCGCCCTGTGGGCCCGCACCGACGGCCGGCGCGGGGTGTGGAAGGCACCGGCGGGGGTCGAGACGCGCATCAACGTCAGCGGCCTGGAGTACCAGATCGAGGACCTCGAGCAGGGGGGGCTCAACCCGGCCGGCGTCAACTGCCTGCGCAATCGTGCCGGCTTCGGACCCGTGATCTGGGGCAGTCGCACCCTGGCGACCCGGGCCGACCCGGAATGGCGCTACGTGCCGGTGAGGCGTACCGCCATCTTCATCGAGCAGAGCCTCTACAACGGCATCCAGTGGGCGGTCTTCGAGCCCAATGACCACCCCCTGTGGAGTTCGCTGCGGGCCAACATCGGCTCCTTCATGAACGGCCTGTTCCGCGCCGGAGCCTTCCAGGGCGGCACGGCCAACGATGCCTACTTCGTGCGCTGCGGCCTCGGCGACACCATGACCCAGGGCGACATCGACCGTGGCCAGGTCATCGTGGTGGTGGGCTTCGCCCCACTCAAGCCCGCCGAGTTCGTGATCCTGCGTATCCAGCAGAAAGTGGCCCAGCAATGATTCCTTCACAGGAGGTGGCACCATGGCGGCACCCATGTTCACGGTGAATGCCCACCGTCACGACCCCTACCGCACCTTCATGTTCCAGGTGGTGATCGACGGCCAGCCGGTCGCCGGGCTGAAGAAGATGAGCGTGCTCAAGAAGAGCACCGAAGCGGTGAAGTGGCGCACCGCCGGCGACCCCGCCCACGAGCGGGTACTCCCCGGCGGGACCAGCTACGAACCCATCACCCTGGAGCAGGGCCTGACCCACGACACCGTCTTCGAGGACTGGGCCAACCTGGTGAACAACATCCAGGGCAATGCGGCCATGTCCCTCAAGGAGTACCGCAAGGACATCATCCTCAACGTGCTCAACCTGCAGGGGCAGGTGGCACTCTCCTATCGCGTCTATCGCGCCTGGGTCTCGGAGTTCCAGGCCCTGCCGGAGTTCGACGCCGGCACCATGAACGCCGTGGGCATCCAGACCATCACCATCCAGCACGAGGGCTGGGAGCGCGACGAGAGCGTCTCGGAGCCCAGCGAGTCATGAGACTGCCCGGCGGCCTGCTGATCGAGGGGCGGCTGGCACGGGAGTTCGAGCTGGCCACGCCCTCGGGCGCACTCGACCTGAGGCTCCATGAGTGCACCACCGCCGCCCGGGGGCGCCACCCCGACTGGGTGGCGGAACTGCTCGGCGAGCTGCTGGCGAGCCTGGGCGGCCAGCCCCCCGGTCGCGCGCAGATCGACGCCCTCTGCCCCGCGGATCGCCAGGCCATCGTGCTCGCCTGGCGGGTGCGCCGCGAGCCCGCCCCCCAGTGGTGGCACCTGCGCTGCCGGCACTGCGAGGCGCTGTTCGACATCGCCGTCTCGCTGGCCGAGCTGCCCTTCTCTCCGGCCGGCACCGACTACCCCTTCGCCGAGGCCGACACCCGCCTGGGCCGGGTGCGACTGCGGGTGCCGGACGGCCACGACCTGGCCTGGCTGGCCGACCAGGACGATCCCGAGCGGGCACGGGCCGGCCTGGCCCGTCGGCTGCTGGTCGAGGTGCCACCCGAATGGTCGCCGGACGAGACGGACATCGCCGCCATCGAGGACGCGGTGGAGGCCTGCCTGCCGGAGCTGGCCGAGTCGCTGGTCTGCCACTGCCCCGAGTGCGACAGCGAGAACCGGCTGGAACTGGATCCCTATGCCGGCCTGCTGCCATCCCTGTCGGCCCTGCTCGATGACGTGCACCGCCTGGCGAGCGGCTATCACTGGTCGGAGGCCGAGATCCTCGCCCTCCCGGAAGCGCGCCGCCGGGCCTACCTCGACCGGCTCGACAGGGCGCGCGGCCTCGTCGGTAGCGAAGGAGCGGCATCATGAGCGGTTGCTTCACACGCCTGCATCACGAGGCCCGGCGGCCCCTGCCCTGCCCCTCGGCAGAAGCCCCCGGCGCCCCGCCGCCGCCTGTCCCGCCGAGCGGCGAGTCCCGCGCCGTTCCGATGACCAGGCGCGAACCGGCGCCGATGACCGGCAGCCAACCCGCGATGCCCGCTGCCCGATCGTCGGCCACCACCACGCCGGCGGTCACGGCCGCCCCCGGGAGCGCGCGGACGGCGTCACCGGATTCCGCCATCGAGCCCCCCCGGCGAGGCGAGGCCCCGACGCCTGAGCGCCATGCTCGTCCCGTCCCCCGGCCGACCGCGATCGACAGCCCCGCGCCACCGCGACCGAACGAGGCGGCGGAAGGCCCCCGGTCGCCGGCCGAGACGTCCCCCACGCCCGGGCCCCATGCTGCACCGGCTCGCCCTGCAGCGGCGCCCCCCGCCAACGCCGTCGATACCCGGGCGGGAGGCGACCGCCTCGCCCCCGAGCCCCCCCGGGACGCCGTCTCGCCCGACCTCCCCGCGCCTGCACCTGGGGCACCCGAGTCGCGGGCAGAAGCCGTCCCGCCGCCTGCCGGCGCCCCGGCGCGCAGCGGACTCGCGGCGAGACTCGCCGAGGGCCCGGAGCCGGCCATCGCCGACGACCGCGCGGTCGAAGGCCCCACGGCAGCCGACGACGGCGAGCCAGGCGAGCCCTCCCCGGTGGCGGCGCCCCCCCGTGCCGAACCGGCAGCCATGGCGGCGACCGACCCCAGGCCCGCGGAGTCACCGCCGCGGACCCGGCCCGAGCCGCAACCGCCGGACCCGCCACGGGTGCATATCGGCGAGGTCCGGATCCGCGTCATCGCCGACGAGGCTGCCGCCCCGTCCCGCGAGCGCAAGTCGACGGCGCCGCGCGCCGACAGCGACAGCCGCCTGCTGATCAGGAGCCTGTGACATGCCGCTGCCCGACTCCACGCTCCATCAGGCCTGCCAGGCCCTCGCCGACTACCTGCGCTCCGGCCTGCAGGCCGCCGCCAACGACATCCACGTCTACCTCGGCGCCCCGGCGGAGGTCGCCACCCACCGCGACCAGCACCGCCTCGGCCTGTTCTTCTACCGCTTCGAGCCCTCGGGCTTCCAGGCCAACGCCCATCCCCGTGACCCCTGGCAGGTACGGCTCCACTGCATGATCAGCTGCATGGCCGCCGAGGAGAGCATCGACAACCCCGGCGCCGACGACCTGCGCCTGCTCGGCCTGGTGATGGCCCTGTTCCACGAGCACCCGCTGCTGCCCCCGGTGACCCTCGACAGCGAACGCCTGCACCTGGAGGTCGTGTTCCGCCCCGCCAGCGACGAACAGCTCAATCAGCTCTGGTCGATCCAGGGCGACACCGCCTACCGCCCCTCGCTGCTCTACGAGATCGCCCTGGCCCAGGTGATGCCCGAGACGCGCCGCGGCGAGCCGCCCCGGGTCGGCACCTTCGGCCTGGAGACCGGCGCCGATCCCGGGGCCAGGAGCGCCGATTTCGGTGGCGTCCTGCACGCCCCCCTGGCCCGAGCCCGCCGGGTGGACCCGAACCAGCCGGGCTGGGCCCCGCTGGCCTGCTGGGTCGAGGACGGCGACTGCGTCGAGTCCCTGACCCTCGACGTCACCACCACCGACCCCGCCGACTTCCAGCCGGCCCTGTGGATCGCCGGCGTGCCGGGCACCACCGTCAGCCTCGAGTGGCAGGTCTGGCAGGGGGAGCGCTGGCAGACCGTGGACGGCGGCGAGCGGGTGATCGACTCGCCGGCCATCGACCCCGCCCACGTGCCCGTGGCCCTGCCCGGCATCGCCCTGCCGGCGCTGGAGCTCGACGGCCGGGAGCGCTGGCAGCTGCTGCTGCACGTCAGCCGCGCCCATCGACCGGCGCCCGGGGGACCGATCCTGCCGCTGCGCAGCAACCCGCTGCTGATCAGCCTCTACCGGGGAGCCTGAGATGACCGTCGCGATCAAGCCCGACCCCCTGCATGCACCGCCCCCCGACCGGGAGGCCCACTGGTGCGAGTGGCAGCGCATCGAGCAGCTCTGCCTGTGTCTGCTGCAGGGCAGCGAGTCCCCTCCCCGGGCCCTGCTCGAGGCCCTGGAGGCCTGCCAACGCCAGGTCATCGCGCTGCGCGACGGCGGCTGGTGGCAGGCACGGCTTCCCTTCGCCGCGAAGGCATCGGGGCTGGATGACCTGGCGCTGGATGCCCTGGCCTGCGTCTATGCCCCCTGGCTGCTGCCCCGGGTCGGATGGCTCTATCAGGAACTCCACCGCGACCGCCAGCCGGCACCCAGCGAGGCGCTGATCGCCGCCCTGCTGGCGTTGCCCGACCCCCGGCTGCCCGAACTCCATGACGCCCTGCGCCGGCTCGAGCGACTCGGCCTGGTGGAGCGCGAGCGCCAGGACCCCTTCGCGCCGCTGGGCCCGGACCGCCTCTCGCTGGCGCGGCTCATGGACCGCCCCGACGAGGCCCAGGCCCCCCCCGGCGCCCGGGTCGTCACGACCACCGCCGGCTGGGACGACCTGGTCCTTCCCGAGGACACCCTGGCCATGCTGCGCGAATTCCTGCTCTGGCTGACCCATCGCGACCAGGTGGTGACCCGCTGGGGCGGCCAGCCCACGGGCGGCCCGGTGGCGCTGTTCGCCGGCCCCTCCGGCACCGGCAAGACCCTCGCCGCCAGCGTGCTGGCCGGCGCCATGGGCTGGCCGCTGTTCCGGGTCGACCTGGCGGCCCTGGTCAGCAAGTACATCGGCGAGACGGAGAAGAACCTGGCCCGCCTGTTCGATGCCACCCATGGGCGGCGGGTCTTCCTGCAGTTCGACGAGGTCGACGCCCTGATGGGCAAGCGCGGCGAGCTGCGCGAGGCCCGCGACCGCTACGCCAACATGGAGGTCAGCTACCTGCTGGACCGCCTCGAGACCCACGACGGCCCCTGCCTGTTGACCACCAACCTGCGCGGCCAGATCGACAAGGCCTTCCGCCGCCGCTTCCAGCTGGCGGTGGAGTTCCCGCGGCCCGGGCCGACCGAGCGCCTGCAGCTGTGGCAACGCCTGCTGCCCCCCCGGGCACCGCACGCCGACGACCTGGACCTCGCCGACATCGCCGAGGCGATCAACCTCACCGGCGGCCAGATCCGCAACGCCGCCCTGCATGCCGCCTACCTGGCCGCTGCCGACCAGGGGCAGATCGGCCCCCGCCAGGTGGCACTGGCCATCCACCGCGAGCTGGCCAAGGAGCAGAGCCGGGTCGACCCCGGCCAGCTCGGCCGTCTCGCCGTCCACCTCGACCCCGGAGAGCGCTCCCATGCCGCTGCACATTGATCGCCTCGACCTCACCCTGCCGGCGTCCCTGGGCCATCGCCGGCACGCCATCAAGCGCCTGCTGCGCAGCGAGCTCGGGCGCCACGCCTGGCCCGGGGAGCCGTCACTGGCCCGGCTCCAGGTCCCCGACCTGCGGCTCTCGCCGCAGCAGAGCAACCGGGCCATCGCCGCCGCCATCGCCGGGGCGATCCACCGCGCCAGCTGGCAACGGGTCGCCGAGGGTGGCCGGGGAGCACGGCCATGAGGGCCCAGGCGAGCCACGGCGCCCTGGTCGAGTACGGCCTGACCCAGCCGCCGCTGATCCTCGAGTTCGAGTTCAATCCCGAGTCGCTCAGCCGTACCCGCTCGGTATCGATCACCACCGGCAATGCCCCGGGCACCCGGGGCGGGTACGACTTCGCCTTCCCCTGGGAGACCTCCCGGGTGGCCCAGGGCGTCAGCGTGGATCCCGAGAGCTTCAGCCTGGACATCCTGCTCGACGCCACCGATCGCATGGCCGATGCCAGCCTGCCGGGGCATGACGTGGCCCGGGAGTTCGGCATCGAGCCGGAACTGGACACCCTGCGCTGCATGGTGGAGCCCAAGGTCCAGGGCCCGGGCGGTGTCCAGCAGCTGGCCGGCATGGGCCTGGGTGGCCAGCGCGCCTTCCAGCGTGACGAGCACCCCTCGGTGCTGCTGCTGGTGTGGGGCAGCCAGGTGCTGCCGGTGTTCCTGACCAGTGTGCAGGTCGAGGAGAGCGCCCACCTGCCCTCGCTGCGTCCCTATCGGGCCAACGTCAGCCTGGATGTCCAGGTGATCGAGGGCCACAACCCCTTCTACCAGGCGGAGAAGATTCGCCAGGTGCTGGGGGCGGGCCGGCACTTCGCCGCCGGTGCCGCCCAGTCGCTGACCAACCTGTTCTGAGCGGAGAAGCCCCATGCTGCCGACCTCGTCCCGCTACCAGGCCAGCCGCCCCTTCGAGCCCCGGGATGCACCGGGCACCTTCCCCGGGCACCGGGCCCGGCCGGTCCCCACGGCCGAGGGCATGCTCGAGCACCGGGTCGACGAGAGCGACCGCCTCGACCGCCTGGCCCTGCACTACTACAACGACGACCGGCTCTGGTGGCGCATCCTCGATGCCAACCCCGAGCTGCTCTCGGCCGACGAGCTCTCGGGCCCCGACTGGATCGGGCGCGTGCTGCTGATCCCGACGAGGAGCGACTGAGATGCTGCCGGACTGGTTCGACAAGCCCCTGCGCGCCCCGGCGGCCTGCCGGGTGTTCGTCGACGGTCACGAGATCGACGACCTCTATCCGCTGCTGGTGGAGGCACAGGCGATCCTCGACCGCCAGGAGAGCGCGGAAGCCACGCTGCTCCTGGAGGACCGACGCCTGGAGGACGGCCGCTGGGCGGTCCACGACGACCCGCGCCTCCACCCCTGGGCGGAGATCCGCCTCGAGGCCAGTTTCGGCAGCCACCAGGAGAGGGTGTTCAGCGGCTTCATCCGCCAGCTCAAGGTCGAGCTGCCCCAGGACCAGGGCGGGGCCAGCGTGACCCTGGAGTGCCAGGACCACGCCCTGCTCCTCGACCGGGTCCAGCGCCGCAAGCGCTGGGGGGACCGCACCCCCACCAGCGACGCCGCCATCGTCCGCTCGATCTGTGACGACGCCGACCTCGACACCCTCGAGCCCCTGGGCCAGGGCTTCACCGACCTGGTGGTGAACCAGAACGAGAGCGACGGCCGCTTCCTCAGAAAGCGCGCCGAGGAGAACGGCTACGACCTCTTCTTCCGCGACGGCGCCCTCTACTTCGGCCCGCCGCGCCTCGATCGCGACGCCCAGGCCCCCATCAAGGTCTACGCAGGCGCGGACACCCACGCGCTGCGCTTCGCCATCGACGATGACGGCCACCACCCCGCCCGGGTCGCCTACGAGGTCGCCGGCGACGACGACGACCGGACCCGAGCGCAGAGCGTCGAGAGCGACCTGCCGATCCTGGGGCAGACGCCGGCCACCCCCGGCGGCCCCGGCGACTTCACCTGGCACCTCGACCGCGAGGGGCTGAGCGATGAGAACCAGGCCCGCCACCGTGCCCGGGCCCTGGCCAACCAGGCCGCCCTGCGCATCGAGGCCAGCGGCGAGCTCGACGGCGCCTGCTACGGCCATGTGCTGCTGCCGGGCGAGCCGGTGGGGGTCGACGGCATCGGCGAACAGTACGGCGGGCGCTGGCTGGTTGCCCGGGTCGAGCACCGCTTCGACGCCGACGGCTACCGCCAGGCCTTCAGCCTGCTGCGCAACGGCTACGGCGACGACCTCGAGGTGCGCCCTCACCCGCTGGCCGCCCTCTTCTAGCGACATACCAGGTCAAGCGACACGCCCAGGAGGCCCCATGACCGACGCTCTGCACAGCACCATCCGCCAGGCCCAGCAACGGTACTACGGCAAGTTCCGCGGTTTCGTCGCCGACAACCGGGACCCCGAGCAGCGCGGACGCCTGAAGGTCCGGGTGCCCTCGGTCTTCGGCCAGGAGGAGAGCTGGTGGGCGCTGCCCTGCCTGCCCTTCGGCGGCCTGGCCGACCAGGGACTGTTCATGGTGCCGGAGGCGGGCGCCCAGGTCTGGATCGAGTTCGAGGAGGGCAACAAGGACTTCCCGATCTGGACCGGGGTGTTCTGGCAGCCCGGCCGGGAGATCCCCGAGGAGGCGCGTCACGAGGCCCCCACCACCCGGATGCTCAAGACCCCCGCCGGCCACCGCTGGCAGTTCGACGACGCCGAGGGGCAGCGCCGCCTCCTGCTGCACCACCCCGCCGGGAGCGAGCTGGAGATCGACGACCAGGGCAGCGTCGAGTTGAGCGCCGCCAACGGCTGTCGCCTGACCCTGGACGCCGAGGGCGACGCCCTCACCCTGGAGGACGCCTCGGGCAACGTGATGGTGATGGACGCCCAGGGCACCCGGGTCACCGACGTCCACGGCAACGAGATCACCATGGAAGGTGCCCAGCTGGCCATCAAGGGACAGCGGATCGTCATCGAGGGCAGCCAGGTCAGCCTCGGGGGCGGAGGCCAGGAACCGTTGATCAAGGGCTCGAGCTTCCTCAGCCTGTTCGCCACGCATGTCCACACCTGCGGCTCGCCGGGCTCGCCCACCTCGCCGCCGATTCCCCAGGGCGAGATGTCGACCCTCACCACCCACACCACCGCCGGCTGACGGCCGGGGAGGATGCCATGAGTCGGTTGAACCAGGCCCACTACCTCGATTTCCCGCTGCGGCTCGGGCCCGAGGGCGGCACCACCTGCAGCCGCATCGAGCACGTGCGCCACCAGATCGAGCAGGTGCTGTTCACCGACCCGGGCGAGCGCTGGTTCCGCCCCGAGTTCGGTGCCGGCATCCGCCGCCTGGTATTCGAGCCGCAGAGCTCGACCCTGTGGCAGGTCACCCGCCAGCGGCTGCAGAGCAGCCTCGCCGAGGCCCTGGCCGGCGAGATCGACGCCCGCGAACTGGAGGTGGAGGTGGCCGCCGACCCCGATGCCACCGAGCGGCTGCTGATCCTGATCCGCTACCGTCTCGCCGCCCTGAACCACAGCGAGACCCTGGAGTTCGAACTCACCGGAGGCACCCGCCATGGCTGAGGCCCCGCTGCCCCGTCTGCACTTCGCCCCCGGCTGCCAGGACTGCGGCCGACGGCTCACCGAGCTGCCGCCGCCGCTGCCGGAGATCGGTGACGACTTCGACTGGCAGACCCGCGACTACGACGCCTTCCGTCTCTTCCTCATGGAGGAGCTGGCCGGCCGTTTCCCCGAGCGCCGCCACTGGTCGCCGGCCGACCTCGAGGTGATCCTGGTCGAGGCCATGGCGGTGGTCCTCGACCAGCTCTCCGACAGCCTCGACCGGGTGCATGCCGAGGCCTTCCTCGACTCGGCCCGGCGCCCCGACAGCCTGCGGCGACTGCTGACCCTGATCGGCTACGACGCCCTGCGCGAGGAGTACCGTCCCCGCTGGTCCGACCCGGCCCTGGTGACCCACCTGCTCGCCCACCAGGGGCGGGTCGCGGAAGGGCTGCCCCTCGACCTGTTGGAGCCCGACAACCTGCGGCGACTGCTGGTACGGCTGGGACACGACGCCGAGGCCCTGGGGCCGCAACCCTCGCTGGCCGATCGTGACACCGAGCGCCACTTCCTGGCGCTGCTGGGCTATGACGCCGAGAGCCTGGACGACGCCCTCGACCTGGAGCAACGCGCTCATCGCCGCTTCGCCGTCGAGGCCCTGGAGCGGCACTGGCGCGACCACCCCGCCGACATGGAGGCGGCGCGCCGCAAGGGGCCGGCCGCCGTGCACCGCAATCGCCGCATGGTCACCCTGGACGACTACCGCCACCAGCTCGAGGGGCATCCCCTGGTGCTGCGCGCCACCGCCGAACAGCGCTGGACCGGTTCCTGGCACACCATGCTCGCGACCCTGGTGCTGGTCGGCAACCTCACCCTCGAGGCCACGCCGGAGACCTCGCTTCCGCTCGAGGCCTTCGCCGACCTGCAGGCGAGCATCGACCGGTTCCACTGGCGCGAGGGGCTGCCGCCGGTGGACTGGAGCCTCGCCCCCACCGGCCGTACCCTGCTGCGCCCCCTGCTGGAGCGACAGCGCCTGGCCGGCCAGGAGGTGTGGCTCCAGGACGCCGTCCCGGTGGGCATCCGCCTGGCCCTATCGCTGCGCCTCGCGCCCCACCATTTCCACTCCGAGGTCGCCGACCGGGTGGCCGAACGCCTGGGCACCGGACCGGCGGGCTACTTCGCCCCCGGGCGGCTGGCCTTCGGTGAGGACCTGCATGCCAGCGACCTGGTGGCCTGGCTGATGGCCATCGACGGCGTCGAGACGGTCTGCCTCAACCGCTTCAAGAGGGTCGGCGCACGCCATCCCGACGCCTCGGGCAGCGGCGTGATCTCCCTCTCGAGCCGGCAGATCGCGCGCTGCGACAACCGTCTCGCATCGCCCCAGTTCGGCTACTGGACCCTCAAGCTGCATGGAGGGCAACGCGGATGACGCCTCCCGACCTGACGCGCTGGAATCGTGCCGGCCTGACGCGGCTCGACTACGTGGACGGCAACGCCGCCACCTATCTCGAGACGCTGCGCGAGAGCCTGCGCGCCCGCTTCCCGGATGACCGGGACGTGCAGCGCTGGCTCGGCGACCCGGCCAACGACGCCAGCCTCCATGACTGGCACCAGCGGCTGCTCGAGCAGTACCAGGGGCCGCGACGGGACCATGCCTGGGAGCTGCTGCGCGCCCTGGCCCGGGCCGTGCACGTGCTGGCCCGCACCACCAACGCCTACGCCAATGAACGCTTCCTGGGCACCGCGACCCAGTGGGACAACCTGCGCCGCCTGGTTGCCATGCTCGACTACCAGCCGGCCCCGCCGGGCTCCGCCGAGACCTGGCTGGCCCTGCTGGCGCGTGAAGGCACCCCGGGCGGCCGCGTCGAGGCAGGGGTGGCGGTGCAGAACGATCCCGACGACGGCAGCGACCCGCTGACCTTCGAGACCCTGGACGCCCTGGACGTCGACCCGCGCCTCAACCTGCTGCGCGCCCCGGACCACGACCACTCGCCGGCGGTGCTGACCCTGCCCCCGGTCGGCACCCTGGGGCTGAGCTTCGAGTCCCTGCCCCCGGACCTGGCCATCGGCGATGCCGGCCTGCTCACGGCCGGTGACCTGGGGCTGGCGGTACGGGTCGACCACCTGGCTCCCGGCGCGCTGACGCTGACCGCCCTGGAGGCGACCGGCGAGACCCTCACGCTGCCCCTGGCCGACCTCAGCCTGCAGCTGCAGCCCCGCTGGCACCAGCCGGCGTCCCTCAACGGCGCGGGCGTGATCGGTGTCGACACCGCCACCGGCCTCCAGGCCGGCGAGGTCCTCGCCTATGCCGACGGCAGCGGCTACCGGGCCGTGCGGGTCGAGGCGGTGGACGGCAGACGACTGCGCCTGGCCGGCACCCTCCCCCCCGCCGGGGCCGAGCTGCTGCGTACCCAGTCGACCGACCCCATCGAGGTCGACGGCAGCCTGCGCTTCGTGCTGCCCCTGCCGATGGGGCACCACCGCGTCTGGGACGAGAACCTCGCCAGCCGCTCCACCCGGGTGCACAGCGAGGATGGTCAGCCCAGCTACCGCTATCGCACTGCCGGCAGCATGCAGCGGGCCCACTTCCTGCCGGCCCATGGCGAGCCCTGCTGCCGGGTCATCGAGACGCTGCCGACGGCGCTGCACTTCGCCGGCTCGCCGGGCAGCCTCGCCCCGGGACAGTGGCTGCAGCTGGTGGACACGGACGGGCAGCGCTACAGCCGCCGTGTCGTCTCCGTGGAGGCCGACGACCAGGGCTTCGACCTGGCGGTGACGGACCTCCCCGACCGGGCCTGGCAGCGTATCGAGGGGCGCTACCGCCACACCCTGAAGGACGCCCGGCGCTTCCACAACGCGACCTCGCTGTTTCTCGAGCAGGATGGCCAGGGCCTGGGCAGCCGGGTGACGGTGGGCCTCGAGGCCCCGGTGGCCGCCCTCGCCCCGGGCCGCACGCTGCTGCTCTGCGGTCCCGAGCGCCGGGTGCCGGTCAGCCTGGTCGGCGTCGACTACCAGCCCGACGCGGGCACGGCACGGCTCACCCTGCGCCCGCCCCAGCCGGTCGCCGACTTCCCGCGCAGCGGCAGCCACCTCCACGGCAACCTGGTGCGCGCCGGCCATGGCGAGAGCCGTGACCCCGTGGTGATCGGCAGCGGCGATCGCAGCCTGGCCGGCCAGCGCTTCCCCTGTCGCAGGCGCGGCCTGGCCTTCGTGCGCGACAGCGGCTTCACCAGCGGCGTGCGGGCCGCGGTACGGGTGTTCGTGGAGGGACGCGAGTGGACCCAGGTCGATGACCTGCAGCGCGCCTCGCCCACCGACACCCACTTCGAAGTGCGCCTCGACGAGGACGGCGAGGCCTGGATCGGCTTCGGTGATGGCCGCCATGGCCAGCGGCTGCCCACCGGCCGCAACAACGTCACGCTCCGCACCCGTCTCGGCAACGGCCTGGCCGGCAACCTGCCCGCCGGCAGCCTGGAGACGCTGGCGCGGGCCCACGAGCGGCTCGACGGCGTCCGCCAGCCCCTGCCCGCCGTCGGCGGCAGCCAGCACGAGCCCGGCGAGGCGCTGAGGGAGCAGGCGCCGGCCTCGGTGCTCACCCTGGGCCGGGCCGTGTCGGTGCGCGACTTCCAGGCCCTGGCCCGCCGGCATGCCGGCGTCTGGCAGGCCCATGCCCGGCCGCTGCGCAACCGCCCCGGTGCCAGCGACTGCATCGAGATCACCGTGGTGCCGGCCGGCGGCGGCGACCTGGGCGAACTCGCCGAGGACCTGGCCCGCACCCTGACGCGTCATGCCAGCCCCGGAATGGCGGTCGCCATCCGTCGCTACGAGGGGCTGCTGCTCGAGCTGGAGGTGCAACTGGGCGTCGATACGGCGGCCTACGCCACCGAAGAGGTGGTTGCCCGGGTCGAGGAGACGCTGCTGGCGACCCTCTCGCTGGAGCGAATGCGGCTCGGGGCCCCGCTCTACCGCTCCACCCTGCTGGCACTGATGGAGTCGGTCCCGGGGGTCGAGCACGTCGGCTGCCGCATCAACCCCCACGGCTTTCGCAACGACCGCGGCGAGCCCGGTGCGCCCGCCCACCGCTTCACCGCCGGCGACGGCAGCCTGCGCCGCATCTCGCCGCGCCCGGACCAGCTCGTCTATCTCGACGTCGCCCTGGCGCCGCCACAGATCACCGCCGGAGGTGCCCCGTGACTCGACGCCAGCTGCGACTCTTCGACCTGCTGCCGGCGCATGTCCGCCAGCGCGACACCCACCATCACACCCAGCGGCTGCTGGGCGCCGCCGACGAGCTGCTCGACCGGCTGCATGCCACCCTGCAGCAGTACCATCGGGACAACTTTCCCGACCACCCCGAGGACGACGGCCCGGCCAGCCAGGCCTGGCTGCTGCCCTATTTCGCCGAACTGCTGGACGCACGCCTGGTCTCGCCCCTGGAGGCGGGGCGCCGGGCCGAGGTGATGCAGGCGATCCGCTGGCGCCAGCGTGGCGGCACCCTGGCCGCCGTGGACGAGATCGCCGAGGCGGTGGGCCAGTGGGAGGTGGTGGTCCAGGAGGGCTGGCAGCGCCTGGCGATGACCCCGCGGCTCGATGCCCCGCTGCTGCCGGAATCCTGCCATGGCCTGGCGGAACCCCTGCCGGCCGAGCATCCTGCCGTCATCGCGCGCCACCCCGGCCTGCCCGCGGTGACGCCCGACTTCCGCTGCGCCAGCCAGGCCGTGGCCGACCCCGGCCGCAGCCCCCTGGGCCAGATCAGCCGGCTGCATGGCCAGGAGTTCCGCTGGCGCCAGCACAGCCCTCACGGGATTCCCTGCCATCACCAGCGCATCGACCCGCAGGGTCGCTTCCACGGCGCCGGCTTCGACGACGTCAGCCGCCGGACCCCGGACCTGCGCGAGCCCGACTGGCGTGTCGGCCACGCCCACCCGCGCCGACTGCTGCTGCACGTCATGCAGCCCGAGGGGTTCTTCCAGCGCCACCGGGTCAGGGTGCGCTGGCGCCAGCAGTGGCTCGACGACCTCGAACTGCCCAGCGAGCGTTTCCTCGAGCACGTCGCCTTCTACTGTCGCCTCGACCGCACCCTGGTCTTCGCCAACCGCCACCCCGAACGGCAGAGGGTGGAGGTCCAGGGCGTCTTCATGCTCGGCCAGGTGCCGGAGACCGGGGTCGGCCCCGCCGACCCCAGGCGCTGGCGCTTCGAGGACCTGATCGTGGTCAACCGGCTGGAGGCGGACAGCGGCCGGCTCGAACTCGAGCGCTGTGCCCTGCGCCAGGTGCGGGTCCACAGCATCGACATGGACGAACCGGTCATCGAGGCGCGCGACTGCCTGTTCGACCACCTGCGCAGCGCCCGCAGCCTGACCCGGCTGGAGTACGTCACGGTGCTCGGCAGCTGCCTGGTCGAGGCACTGGACGCCAGCGACTGCATCTTCCGCTGCCCGCTGCGCAAGGACGACACCAACGCGCTGCCGCCGGCACCGCTCTGCGTGCGCTACAGCAGCATCCTCCCCGACCAGGTGCCGGACGACCTGCAGCGCCGCCATCACAACACCCGGGCCCCGGTGGTGATGTTCAGCGAGACCTTCGGCGAGCCGGGCTGTGGGGTGCTCCACCCGGCCTGCGACAGCCGGGTGCGCTACCGCGCCGAGGACGCCACCGAGCCCGGTGCCTACCACTTCCTGCAGATCGCCCGGCGCCTGGAGGCGGTGGTCGAGAAGCTTCAGGACTCACTCGCGGTCGGCCAGCGGGCGGCGGTCATCCCCGACGCTGCCCTGGCCCGGCTGCCGGACGCCATCGGAAAGGACCGCTCATGAAGACCCAGATCTCACGCCACCGCTTCGACCCGGCAGACCGCTACTCCGGGGTCCAGCAGCAGATGGGCCGGATGATCACCGATGCCGACTGGAACGAGCTCGACGAGCTGGTGCGCCATCGCCTGGTCGACACCCTGGCCGACATCGTCGGCGAGGGCAGCCCCCGGGCCCGCGGCCTGGTGAGGCGCATCGGCGACGACGGCTACGCCCTGCGCTGGGGACACGTCTATGTCGACGGCATCCCCGCCCGGGTGGTACCGGACGACCCCTCGCTGCCGCCTCCCCTGCGCTTCGAGCGTCAGGCCGACCTGCCCGGCGTGCCGCCGCTGGCCGAGGGCAGCCACCGCCTCTATCTCGACGTCTGGGAGCGCAGCGTCACCCAGCTCGAGTCGCCCGACCTGATGGACCCGGGCCTGCACGGCGCCGACACCTGCACCCGCAGCCAGACCATGGCCCAGGTGAAGGCCTGCCCGGTCGACCTCGACCCGCGCGACCCGGCACTGAACCCGCCGCGGGGCAACATCCCGCTCGGCCTCTCGGTGCGCCAGGGCACCACCCTGGACGATCCCTGCGACCCCTGTGCCGAGGAGCTGGCGCTGCCCGAGGACGTGGGCAACTTCCTGTTCCGGGTCGAGGTGCACGAGGTGAGCTGGTCGGACGACCCCGTCCCCGAGGTCACCGGGCTGACCCTCAAGTGGTCCCGGGAGAACGGCGCCGAGGCCTATCGGGTCGACAGCCTGCCGCCGGGCTTCGCTTCCGACCGGTGGAGCTACGAGTACTTCGCCGGCCCCGAGGAGCGGATGCGCAGCGAACGCCACCTCGGCCATCACCTGATGCCGGGGTTCGAGCCCGAGCGCGGCGTGCTGACCGTCGGCCACGCCCCGGCGTCGGCCCCCGACCGCTCGCTGGTGCGCCGCTGGGACGGCCATGCCCGCCTCACCCGCGAGGCGGGCCAGTGGCAGCTGGCCGAGGGCGCCGACCGCGGCACCCCCCTCTCCACCGGCCACGGCGAGGGCGCCCACGGCCGTGTCGACATCACCGGGGGCCCCGAGCATCGCTGCGAGATCCACCTCGACCAGCTGGTGCTCTCGCTGCAGCTGGACGCCCCCCTGGCGGTGGCCGGCGACTACTGGCTGGCCACGGTCCGCCAGGTCGAGCACGCCGCCGGCGACACCCTGCTCGAGGAGTCACTCCCCGTCGGGGTGGCGCACCACTACTGGCTGCTGGGCCAGGTCGAGGTGGATGCCGAAGGCGAGATCACGGCCTTTTCACCCGACCCCGACGGCGCCTGCCGAGCGCTCGAGTTCCCGCCGCTGACCGATATCGATGCCGGCGATGTCTGCTACCGCAACGACGCCTGCGAGCTGCCCGGCGTGCGCAGCGTCGAACAGGCCCTGGATCATCTCTGCCGGCAGCGCGACCTGAGCTGGCACCATCGCCAGCTGCATGGCTGGGGCGTGGTCTGCGGCCTGATCGCCGAGTGCGGCGGCGAGGTGCTGCCCGACAACGACGGCCGGTTGCACCACCGCCGGGTGAGGGTCACTCCCGGCCACGCCCTGGACTGCGAGGGCCGCGACATCGTGATCGAGGAGCGCCGCTTCCTGGACGTGATGGCGGCCCTGGAGGGCCTCGACGAGAGCGTCCTGGAGGATGGCAGCGGCCAGGTCTACCTCTACGTGGAACTGGACGACGACGGCGAGCCGCGGCTCGCCGTCGCCACCGAGCCCCCCGCCGACAACGACAGCCCCTGGTGGCAGGGCCAGCTGTGGCTGGACTTCTACAACGACTGCCTCAAGGGAGTGATCGACGCCGTGCGCGGTGAGCTGGAGGTGCTGGGCGACGACAGCATCGAGGAGGCGGAGCGGGGCGACACCCTGGTCTCGCCCCAGCGCAAGCGCGTCACCACCCTGATGAACCTGCTCGCCGAGCTGCTCTACCGCCCCCATGGCGAGCGGGTCTTCCTCTCGCGCAAGGAGCACGAGCTGCTGCGCGACTTCTACCTGCACCTCCGCGAGATCCTGCAGAGCCGCACCTTCTGCGGCATGTTCCGCGGCCACGACTTCCCGGACTATCCCCTCGAGACCGGGATGACCACCTGGTTCGGCAAGCACCACCACGACACCCTGGTGCGCCAGCCCGACGGCGACCTGCTGGCCAGCCTCGGCGGAGCCAGCAGCCAGGTCAACCTCTACCACGCCGGGGAGGGTCGCCTGGCGGCGGTCAGCCAGGTCCCCTCCGCCGAGGGCGCCAACCTCACCGCGGGCGCCTTCAGTCCGGACGGGCGGCTGTTCTACGTGGCCGCCGACATCAACGGTACCGACAGCATTCTCAGCCGAGCCCGGGTGGAGGGTAACGGCCTGCACTGGGAGACCAGCGCCGTGCTCTGCGGGATGCGCATCACCGAGCTGCGCTTCGTCGGCGACCAGCCGCGCCTGCTGCTGGCCATCGGCCTGGGCAGCGGTCTCTTCGTGCTCAACCTGGCGGAACTGTTCGGCGAGGAGAAGCAGATCCCCGCGCCGGCCCTGGCCTTCAACGCCGCCGGCCACCTGGCCATCACGCCCGATGGCGAGTGGCTCTACGCCACCGCCAGCCCCGACGAGGGGGAGTGGCCCGAGGGGCGCTACGACCGGGTGCTCTGCATCCGCCTCGGCGGGCGCATCACGCGCCCCGAACGGGTGCACACCCTCGACCTGACCGAGCAGCAGGCCGACACGTCCGGCAGCGACGGCATCGCCGTGGGCCCGCGGCCCACCGGGGAGCGACTCGCCGAGAGCCCGGATGACCACGAGCTCTTCATCGCCATCGACGGCCGGCAGGAGAAGCATGTCTGGCGCTACGCCGCCCCCTGGACCGGGCAGGCCAGGCCCAGGCCGGCCGCCCTGGGCCTGGCCGACACCCGCCTGCGCCTGCACTACCACGCCGACGAGGAGGCCCTGCTGGTCAGCCTGGAGGACGAGTTCCGGGTGGGCCGCTATCGCAATGGCAAGCCGCTCGGCGAGTACATCCCGGTGCAGCTGATGCCCTGCGACTTCTGCATCGACGGCCGTGGCGACCTCCAGGTGCTCAACTTCGCCAGCAACACCATCACCTGGATTCCCCGCGACGAGCTCGCCCCCGAACCGGGCGCCTTCGCCCCGCTCAGGGCGTACCGCCGCGAGGTGCTGCAGGCCTTCATCGGCCTGTTCGGCAACCTGGTGCAGAACCTCAAGGACTGCTTCTGCCACCTGCTGCTGACCCGCTGCCCCGAGTGCGAGGGCGACGAGCGGATCTGGCTGGCCAAGGTCGAGATCCGCGACCACGAGGTCTACCACATCTGCAACTTCTCCCGGCGGCGCCACGTCAAGACCTTCCCCAAGCTGGAATACTGGCTGTCGCTGGTGCCGGTGCTGCCGGGCATCCGCCAGGCGGTGCAACGGCTCTGCTGCGCCATCCTGCCCGACTGGTTCGAGACCCGGCTGGCCGGCCAGGGCGCCGACACCGAGGTGAGCCGCGCCCCGCTCAAGGCGGGCACCTACCACCGCCTGGCCGCCACCCTGCAGCGGGCCGACCCGCCGCAACTGTTGCGTGCCCGCCAGCAGGAACTGAGCCTGGCCACCGGCCTGGCCCGGGACGGCCTGCTCAACCGCGGCCAGGCGCCCCGGGCGAAGCAGGCGACGGTGAGCCGCCAGGCCTATCGTGACCTGCCCACCGAGGAGGCGCTGGGCCAGCTGGAGGCCCACCGGATCGAGGCCCGGGTGGAGCCCTACGACCCCGCCCGTTCCGGCGAGTACATTCGCCGCTTCACCGCGACCCCGGAGCGCATCCCCGAGGGCAGCCGGGTCACCGTCATCGAGGAGCAGGGGCGGGTGAAGTTCTACGCCCTGGAACCCGATACCGCGGTGCCGGATGCCACACGGCTGGCCGAGCTGGAACGGCGCAAGGCAGCGCTGGGCGAACTGGGCGAGATCGAGCACTCCCTGGACGACCTGGCCGGGCGTCGCGAGCAGCTCACCGACCTGCAGGGCGTGGACGCCGACCTGGAACGGCTGGAGGCCCGCAAGCAGGCGGTCCGCGAGCTCGGCGACCTTCAGCAGGCGCTCGGCCAGCTCGAGCAGCAGCGCCAGAGCAGCACCCAGGAAGTCGCCGAGCTGGGCGAGCAGCTGACCCAGCTGCGCACCGAGCGCGTCGAGCTGCAGGACAGCCTCGCGCAGCTGCAATCCCAGCTCGCCAGCTCCACCGACGCCCTCGACGCACTGCGTGTCGAGACCGAGCGCTTGCGGCCCCTCGAGGGGCTCGAGGAGCTCGACGTCCAGGCCGCCAGGGCGCTACGCGAGCAGGGCGTGCTGACCCTGGGCGACCTGGCCGAGCTCGATGCCCAGCAGCTGACCCGTACCACCGGCCTGTCACGCCCCCAGGCCGACCAGCTCGTCGAGTCGGCTCGGCTGCGCCTCAACCCCCGGCCGCGCTGAGCGTGATCTCCCATGGAACACGCCCGTCTCGCCCCGCCCCGCCGAGCCGCACCCGAACCGCGGGGGCGGAGTACCACGCGGCGCCCCGCGGCCCTGCGACGGCCGCCGGCGGAGGGGGTGCAGGCGGTGCTGGGCACGGCACGGGCGACATCCGCCTCCCCGACCCTGCAGCGCAAGGCCAGCGGCCAGGCCGGCAGCACCCCGCTGCCGGTGGGCAGCGTCGATGATCCCCAGGAGCGCCAGGCGGAGGCCGTCGCCGACCGGGTGATACGCGGCGACGCCCCGTTCACCTCCCCGCCACAACCGGCCGCGGCACCGCACCCGGCGCGCCAGGCAGCCGACGCCGGCGAGACGCCCTCCCCAGGCGGCACACCGCACCCCGGGCTGTGGCAACGTATCCGCAACCTGCAGCACGGGGGACGCCCCCTGCCCGCGGCCAGCCGGCGCTTCTTCGACGGGCGCCTGGGCCACGACTTCTCCGCGGTACGGGTGCACACCGATCCCGCCGCCGCCGACACCGCCCGTGAGCTCGGCGCCCACGCCTACACCTGGGGAGAGCACCTGGTCTTCGCCCCGGGCGCCTGGCAGCCCCATACCCGGGCGGGACGTCACCTGCTCGCCCACGAGCTCACCCATGTGATCCAGCAGGGGGCCGCCACGCCGCATGCCGAGTCCCCGTCACCCACCCTCCGACGCAGTCCCGAACGCATCCAGTGCAGCCGCCTCGATGCCTTCCGTGACCGGGTGGGCGGCGCCGTCAGCGGCATTCGCGAGCGTGGCGGCGAGCTGGTCTCCGGGGTGGTGGAACGCGGCCGTGACGCTGCCTGGGGCATCGTGCGACGCGTGGCCCCGCGTCCCCTGCTGAACCTGATCGAGCAGGCCCGCGACGGCGGCCTCTTCGGCATCGTCCGCGAACGGGTGGGACGCATGGTGGCGCCGCTGTTCGGCGGCCTGGAGCACCACGCCGAGCCGCTGGCACGGCTCTTCAGCGGTTTCGCCGCACTGGTCTCGCGCATGAGCGCCATCGTCGTCGGCCTGGCCCAGGGCGACTGCCAGCCTCTGTTCGCCGCCCTGCGTCAGCTGCGCGACCTCGCCGTGGCACTGGGACGGGATGCCTTCGAGGCCCTGGCCGACTTCTTCCGCCCGGTGGGGGCGTTCTTCAGCGGGCTCTGGGAGCGCTGCGGCGCCCCCCTGGTCGACTGGGTGGGCCGGGTGGCCGGCGCCGCCTGGGAGGGCCTGCAGGCGTTCGGCCGGCAGATCTGGGACTGGTGCCGCCCGGTGGTGGAGCCCCTGAGCGCCGTGGTCAGTGATGCCTGGGGCTGGCTCAAGGCCAGGCTCGGCATCGGCGGCGACGGCGGCAACAGCAGCGGCGGGCTGGTACAGTGGATCCGGGACAGGGCCGAGGACGCCTGGCAGCTGATCCGCCGGGAACTCGACCCGGTGATCGCCCCCGTCGGCCGGCTGGTCGGCCGCATTCGCAAACTCCTGCCCCTCGAGGCCATCGCCGAGTTGCGCGAGCGTCTCGACGACTGGCTGCAGAGTGCCGCCGAGATGGCCGACAACCTCGACCCCGGCGAAGGCGGCGACGCCGCGGAGCAGCAGGCAAGCCTGCGCGAGGAGATCCTGCCGGCGCTGCTCGAGCGCATCCAGCAGCTGCGCACCCGCCTGCTGGTCACCGGCCAGTGGCTCGCCACCCGGGTCGGCATCCTGGTGCTCGAGGGCCAGGGCTTCCTCGCCGGCCTGGCCCGGCAGGCACTGCTGCGCCCCATCCAGGGCGTGTTCGGCTGGCTCGGTGACGCCCTGGATCGCCTCGGCGACTGGGCCATGGACGGGGTACAGCGGCTGTTCGCCAGCCTCGGCGACGGCCTGGTGCACCTCTCGGCCTTCCTCCGCCCGGTGCTCGACGCCCTGCAACGCCTGTTGACGGTGGTGGGCGACCTGCTGCGCCACCTGCCCGACTTCCTGCTCGGCCCGCTGTGGTGGGCCCTGCCCGGATGCATCAAGGAGAGCCTCAAGCGCTTCTTCATCGAGCAGATCCTCGGGCGTATCCCGCTGTTCCGCCAGCTCGCCGAGGCGGGCGAGATCTGGGACCGGGTGCGTCAGACGGCACTGCAGATCCTGCGCCAGGTCTTCGTCGACGGCGACCTGGGCGGTGCCCTGTGGCGCTTCTTCAGCGCCATGCTCGGGCTGATCGGGCTGCCCGCGGAGCTGGTCACCCAGCTGGTGGCCAACGCGGCCCGCGCCTTCGGCGATATCCTGCGCGACCCGGTGGGCTTCCTGGGCAACTTCCTGCGCTCGCTGTGGCAGGGGGTCAACCGCTTCTTCGGCAACATCTTCCAGCACCTCTACCGGGGCGTCACCGGCTGGCTGTTCGGCCAGCTCGAGGAGGCCGACATCACCCCACCGGACCTGACCAGCTTCCGCTCCATCCTCGACTTCGTCTTCCAGCTGATGGGGCTGACCCTGGACAGCCTATGGACGCGCATCGGCGAGCACCTGGGGGAGCCCCTGACCGAGCGGTTGCGTGCGGTGGCGCGCACCGCCAGCGGGGCCTTCGAGTGGCTCAGGCTCGCCGTCACCGAGGGGGTTGCCGGCCTCTGGCAGGCGCTGCAGCAACGCCTCTCCAATCTCTGGGAGCTGGTGCTCGGCAGCGTCGCCGAGTGGATCAACAGCGCCATCATCACCACCGCCTCGCGCTGGCTGCTGGGCCTGCTGGATGCCACCGGCATCACCCCGGTGATCAATGCCCTGATCGCCCTCTACCGCGCCATCGAGTCCTTCGTCGCCTACCTCGCCGACCTGCTGCGCATGCTCAACTCGGTGATGGCCACCCTCGGCGACATCGCCCGCGGCGTGCTCGACACCGCCGCCGAGCGGCTCGAGGAGAGCATGGCCAGCGGCGTGCCGGTGGTGATCGGCTTCCTCGCCAACCAGTTCGGCCTGGGGCGGCTCGGTTCGCGGATCCGTGAACTGGTCGAGGGGCTCAGGGAGCGGGTCGCCGCCGCGCTGGACTGGCTGATCGCCAACGCCGTCCGGCTCGGCCGCGGCTTCCTCGACGCCCTGCGCTCGGGGGTCGCGGCGGTACGCGACTGGTGGGAGGCCCGCCGGACCTTCCGCGCCGCCGACGGCCGCGAGCACAGCCTCTATTTCCGGGGTCGCGGCGGCGAGCTGCTCATCGCCAGCACCCCGACGCCGCTGGGGCGCTTCCTCGATGGCCTGCACATCGCCGAGGACGACCCGCAACGCCTCGACAAGCGCGACCACCTTCGTCGGGCCCGGGAACGCCTCGCCTCGCTGGCCTCCCTGCGCCGCGACCTGGAGAGCGCTCCCGAGGAGCAGCGCGGCGAACTGCAACAGGCGCTGAACGATACCCTCGAGGCCCTCGCCGGGCACCTGACCCCGCTGCTGGTGGCGCATGAAGGGGCGGCCCCGGGTCGCCACCCCAGCCCCCTGACCCTGGGCACACTGGCCGAAGCGCCGGTCCCCCTGCCGCGCAGTGCCGAGGAGGAGCAGGCCGACCTGGCCGCCGCGCGCCAGCTGGTGCTGCTGGCCGCCGAACAAAGCAGCGACACCCGGATCCTCGCCGAGTCGTTCGAGGCCATCCGGCGCCGCTTCGCCCTGGAACGGGTCGCCTTCCGGCGGCGGGACGACGAGGTGGTCATCGAACTGAGGGCCGATCGCACGCAGGAAGTGGAAGTCGAGACGCCGCTGTCCACCCGGACGCCGGGCGTCGAGATGAGAAGCCGGGTGGAGCACACCGAGGGCCGGGCCGGCGGCGATACCGTGGGCATTGCCATGCTGGCCGATCCCCTGGGCAGGGATCATGCACCCAATGGCGCCGGTCCACGGGACAGTGCCCTGTCGGGCGTGATGGACAGGCTGGTCACCGAGCCCCGCCAGCGGGAGCCGTCGAAGTACATCAAGGGGCACCTGCTCAACCACAACATCGGCGGCCACGGCGGCCCCGGCAACCTCTACCCGATCACCGCCGCGGCGAACCGGGCCCACGAGCGACGGGTCGAGCGGACGGTCAAGCGGTGGGTGCTCGATCGCCACCTCTGGGTCCACTACCGGGTGCGGGTCACCGGCATCACCGAGCATCTCGCCCAACCGGGCAAGCATCCCGAGAACTGGATCAATGCCAGCTTCGACTGCCAGGCCCACGTCAAGGGTGCCAGCGGTGGCCGGCATGAAGCGGTGAACGAGGTCATCCAGTCACGCTATACCCCCGGAACCGCCGAGCCCCGCCCGGCCCGCAACGAGGCAAGCCTGGACGCCGCCCTCAGGGCGAGCATCGACGCCCTGCCGACGAGCCGGCGCAACGCGACCGCCATCCTGGCGCTGATCCGTGAACACAATGCCACCGCCAGCGCCCCCATCCCCTTCGGCGAGGCCCGGGCCGCGGCGCTGATGACGGCCTACCACGACAGCGAGGGCGGCAGCGGCAACGCCAACCTGACCTTCATCAACAACCGTGCCGACCAGCTGCGAGCCATCCTGGAGGCCGCCGGTTGATCGACCTAGAGGGCGTTGCCGCAGGCCACGCCACTGGCCCAGGCCCACTGGAAGTTGTGCCCGCCGAGCTCGCCGGTGACGTCGAGCACCTCGCCGATGAAGCGCAGCTGGGGCAGGTCGTTGACGGCGAAGGTCTTCGACGACACGGCCCGGGTATCGACCCCGCCCAGGGTCACCTCGGCGGTGCGCCAGCCCTCGGTGCCGGCGGGCTTGAGGCGCCAGTCGTTGAGCCGCTCGGCCCAGCGCGACAGCTCGGCGTTGGAGCGCTCGGCCAGCACGCCGTCGCCGCCGTGCCATTCGATGAGCGCCTGGGCCAGCCGCTTCGGCAGCCGCTCGGCGAGCCAGCTGGAGAGCTGGCGCCTGGGGGTCTCGCGGCGGGCCGCCGCCAGTGCCTCGAAGGCCGGGACCCCGGGCAGCAGGTCGATGGCGAGCTCGTCGCCGGGTTGCCAGTGGCTGGATATCTGCAGCATGCCGGGCCCGGAGAGGCCACGGTGGGTGAACAGCATGGGCTCGCGGTAGTCGCCCCTCGGCTCGCCATCGCGCAATGCCCGCACCCGGACGTCGCAGGCGACCCCGGCCAGCTCGGCGCTGCGCTCCTTCCAGCGGGAAGTGAGGGTGAAGGGCACCAGGGCGGGACGGGTTTCCGTGACGGCCAGGGCGAACTGGCGGGCGACGTCGTACCCGAACCCGCTGGCCCCCATGGTGGGGATCGACAACCCGCCGGTGGCCACCACCACGGCGCCGGTGTCGATGCGTCCTGCCGAGGTCTCGAGCCGCATGCCCTCGCCCAGCCGCTCGATCCGGTCCACCGAGGTCTTCAGGCGGATCTCGACGCCGGCCCAGTCGCACTCGGTGAGCAGCACCCCGAGCAGCGCCCTGGCCGAATCGGCGCAGAACAGCTGGCCCGGCGCCTTCTCCACGTACTCGACGCCGTGGCGCTCCACCAGTTCGACGAAGTGTTCCGGGCGGTAGCGCTTGAGCGCCGAGATGCAGAAGCGGGGATTGTCGGAGAAGAAATTGGCGGGGCCCGAGGCCAGGTTGGTGAAGTTGCAGCGTCCGCCGCCCGACATCAGGATCTTCCTGCCGGCCTTGTTGGCATGGTCGAGCACCAGCACCCGACGCCCGGCATAGCCGGCCGTCAGTGCACACATCAGGCCGGCGGCACCGGCACCGATCACCACGACATCGGGTTGGAGGGTCATGCGGCATCACCATGGCGGGTCCAGCAGGGCCGGCGATTCTACCAGAGTGAGCGGGCCCCGCCAGTCGCGACCCGCCGCCTCCGCCCAGGCGGTGTCCCCACCGGGGGTGTCCCGGGGGACAGAGCGGCAGAGCCGGTCATGCGCCAGCATGAGAAATTTCATGCGTCAGGCACTATCCAATTACTGCCGTCACCATGACATCGAAAGCTACATTTTGAAATGAAACGCTACAAATAAGCAGAAACGACCTATCTCGGCTCTCACACGCGGCAACAAGGCATAACAACGTCAGGCTGCGTCGCCGAGGTACCGGCAGCACAGGGAACAAGCAGGGGGATCCTCGTCATGAAGGCTCATGACTATGTACTCGTCGTGGTACGAAACCTGCAGGAGACTCAAGAGAACGACTACCATCGTGCCCTGCGTCAACAGGGTTACCGTGTCGAACTCGTCAGCGCGGGGCAGGACCCGCTCCCGATCATGACGGCCCGGCCGCCCATCGCGGCCTGCTACCAGTTCGATTATCCCGACCTGCAGGGGTTGGCGGACCTGCGCCTGGCCAAGCAACGGGTCGCCTCGGTCCCGCTGCTGATGGTCACCCAGGCCCATTCGGAAAGCCTGGCCGTATGGGCCTTCCGCACCCGGGTATGGGACTACTTCGTGCAACCCGTGGAGATCGCCAGGTTCATGGAAGTGATGAAGGCGCTCTACCAGTTGCGGGTCCCGTCGCGGCACCACAACGAAGAGCGGCAGGCCATGGAGGTGAGCAACCAGATCCCCCCCGAGGCCCGCATCCGCTTCCCCTCGCCCGGCGACCAGCAGGCGAGGCTCGACCTGGCCATCACCTACATCGACCAGCACCTGCACCAGAAGATCGTCCAGGCCGAGGTGGCCGAGCGCTGTGGCCTGAGCGCCTTCCAGCTCAGCCGGTTGTTCCGCAAGCTCACCGGCACCACCTTCCAGGAGTTCCTGCTCAGGCGCCGCATCGACGAGGCACGGCGCCTGCTGACCAACCCCCGGGTCTCGGTCACCGACGTCTGTTTCAGTGTCGGCTTCCGCGACCTCTCCTACTTCACGCGCACCTTCCAGAAGCATGTGGGCCGGACACCGACCGCCTACCGGCAGGCATTGACCGTCCAGTATGGCCAGCTTCAGCCCATCACCGACGATGGCCCCCGCCATCAGGTCGGGAGTCTCGACGGGCGTCTCGCCATGATGCGGCAACACGCCCCCTGCCTGGCACGTTGAGTGCCGCCACGCTTTCTCGACAGCCGCTTTCGTGATCCCCGCGCCGCTACGCGGCGCATAGCTTGCATGCTGGATAGGGTCCGGTGACAGGCTGACAGCACTGGCGATCCCTATGGGGTCAGACCCCGGCCGGATCGAATCGGCTTGCAAGGTGCACCATGACGGGCTTCGTGACTTGGCTGGGGTCT